>JBBPYR010000235.1:0-57897 GCA_038199755.1 Ktedonobacterales bacterium
GGGGGCTACAAACGTAGCCGCTCCCACACACCCCCCGTGTGGCCCGCTGACCCCCACCCGCAAACATCAAAACGATACTCGGGGCGGGTTACTCCTAAGGCAACCCCACATCACAAACCCCCCCACCCCTCCCTTTTTCTCGTTTAGTCCTTGTTGTCTTCGTGTTGAATTTTGCCAAAGAGACCGTTATTTTCGCCGTTGGGACCGGCGGTGAAGAAGAGTTCGTTGCGTTCACCAGCCACATTGCCGTTGCCGAAACTCAAGCCCCACAGACCGTCAATGCTAATAGCATGACCCCATTTGTCGCGTACGGTGCCCAGGAAGGAACCGCTGTGAGGGTCAAAGGCGTTGATGCTCCCATCACCGAAGTTCCCAACGAGGAGAGCATCGCTGAAACGCCCGAAGTTGTCGGGTGCCTGTGCCAACCCCCAAGGCGAGTTGAGGGTACCACGGGAGATGAGACGCTTCACCAGTGAGCCAGCGGTGCTAAAGACATCGACAAAGCCGCGATGTGCGCCGTGGGCGTCGTCATGCTTCACCGCATCCTGCTTGGCGAAGGTGACATAGAGCCAGCCGCCAATGTTTTGGATGCCGAAGGGAGCATAACCCGCTGGCACGTCGTCATCGGTGAAGGATTGCACCCACTTGAAATTCGTATCGTAGACCTCCACTATCCCGGCATTAAAGTTCGTGGCGAAGATCAGGTCGCGTCCATTGTCTTGCCCAATTGCCAAACCCTTGTAGACCGCACCAGACGCGGAGTGATCTACCGTGAGAACGGCCTGTTTCAGGTCAACCGTGGGGTTCCAGCCGGAAATGGTGCCATCTTCAGAGTCGAAGATAAAGCGGCTCGGTCCTGATTTACCATTCGCGCTTACCACGAAATCATTCGTGCCATTAAAGACAACCCCTGTTGGGGATGATGCGCCCCCACCGGGCAAGGGAACCGTCACCACCAAGGGTGAGGCGAGTGGAAATGCCTGGCCTTTGCCGTTAAAAAGCTCGGAGACGCCTGAATGGTTGTCGGCGATCCAGAAGGGTCCTGTAGGGTTATAGGCAATACCCCAGGCATTGGCCAGAAGCGGGTCGGTAAATTTGGCCACTCCTGGCTGATCTGAAACCAGATTCGTCTGTTTGTAGAAGCCGTGTTCTGAGGCATAAGCAGTGTTGGGAAGAACCATCAGTACTGTCAACATAAACAAGGTGAGGGCAACACTCAACGTTCTCACCGTTGCCATGGGGCTACGATGCCCCCTTGTGAAATACATCGCGATATCCCTTTCTGAAATGAAAGAACATCTGAACTGAGAGAACAATAGAGGTATAGATTGGGGCGTCCCTGCCCTTGAAGGTGTGTTTTCCCGCCATAGATGGATACGCGAGTGGGTTACAAGGGTGCATCACAAAGATTTTACAGTATCTTGAGGTATTTTTTACACCTTTTCGCGTAACCTTACCTACAATAGACAGAAGACAGAGAACAATGCCATTAAGGGGGAGGTTTAGGTATGAAGGCCTTAAATAAATCTGTCAAAGGGGTAACACCGCCATTGCGAACGGGACGAAGCAGTATGGGGCAGGCGATATTCGGCAGTGCATTAGAGGCACTTCAGGCGAATCGGCTCCGCTCATTCCTCACGATGCTGGGGGTAATCATCGGTGTTTCCGCGGTTATTTCTGTTGTCACGCTCACACAGGGTGTCAATCAAAGCGTGACGAATCGTTTGTCGAGCCTGGGAACCAATGTGCTCACTATTTCTCCCGGCGCGACCACCACAACGGGCGCACGTAATGCTGCTGGTACGAGCCAGACCCTCACGTTAGAAGATGCACAAGCACTTATGCAGGTCAATCATGTGCTGAATATCAGCCCTATTTTGAACACGTCGGGCCAGGTGATCTTTGAAGGGCAAAACTGGAATACGCGTGTGCAGGGTGTGTTTCCTGATTATCAGACTATTCAAAACTGGCAGCTTGCTAATGGTGTCTGGTTTAGCGATGAAGCTGAGCAGATGGGCAATCCAGTCGCGGTACTCGGTCAGACGGTAGTACAGAATCTTTTCCAAGCTACAGGAACTTCACCTATTGGACAAACCATCCGTATTAATGACCAACTATTTCGGGTCGTTGGTGTTTTGCAAGCAAAAGGAACACAGGGAGCTTCAAACGCTGATGATGTTATTTTTGTGCCCTTTAACACGGCTCGTGAGCGTTTGAAGCCTTCGCTGTACGTCGATCAAATTCAGGTACAAATTGATACGGTGAATGATATCGCGCAGGCGCAACTAGACATTACGTCACTACTACGGACACGCCATCATCTGTTGGGGTCGGACCCCTCGCTTGCGTCAACCGCTAACCGAAGTGGTAGCGGGAGCCTTGGCGGTGCCCTTGGTGGCGATCCTGGTGCAGGTGGCGGTGGCGCACGTGGAGGAGGTGGAGGTAACTTTGGTGGCGGTGGGGTACCTGGCGGTGGAGGCGGAGCAGGCGGCGGTTTTGGTGGCGGTGGAACTAGAACTGGGTCAGGTAGTGCGGCGGGCGGTACTGCAACGGGCTTGACGCGAACACGCGCCGCAGCTCCTAACGACTTTCAGGTGTTCAATGTGAACCAATTGGTGCAAACGGCACAACAAAACTCGTCCGAACTGACTATTCTGCTGGTAGGTATCGCGGCCATTTCTCTGACTATTGGCGGTATTGGCATCATGAACATCATGTTGGTCTCGGTGACGGAGCGCACGCGTGAGATTGGTATACGCATGGCAATCGGTGCGCGCCGCCGAGATATCCGTAATCAATTTTTGGTGGAGGCTCTCTTGCTGAGTATTCTAGGCGGTGTCGTTGGTATTTTACTAGGGTTGCTCGGTGGTTTCGGGCTTACAGTGGGCCTGGGCTTTCCCTTTGCCGTGAGCGTGACGGCAATGTGTCTCGCGTTTGGCGTTTCGGCCACGGTTGGCATCATCTTTGGCCTCTATCCGGCGTTACGTGCTTCTCGGCTCGACCCAATCGTCGCGCTACGCAGCGAATAAATGGCTCACATCACTTACGGACATCAATGAAATAAGCAGGTAATGATGCAAACCGCTGTAGGGACCAGCTTGAGCGCGTCCGCAGCTCAATTCATTGAGCGAAATCGGGCCGAATCTCGCCTGATAAATCAGGCTGAGGACGCGCTCAAGCTGGTCCCTACCGCATTCTGTTTTATTACTAGTTTATTTGGTTAACCTCCATTGATACGTCTATGTACAATCTGGAAGGTGCCGCCCTTTTCGACGCGCATACTATGGCCGCGCCATATGATTCTTTGCGGTGAGAAGAGGGCGGCGAGCAATTGCAAGGGGAAAACGATTTGCAGCAACGGTATCAGCCAGGCGAAACGCAGTGGTGAGGTACGATAGAGATAGCGGTTGTTCAGGTGGACAAAGATGGCGAAATTGTAGCCAAAGTAGAGTAGGGTATAGACGAACTTGCTGCGCGAGGGACGTATGAGCAGGGATAGCAGTATGAGTAGTGGGAAGAGCGTGGGTGCCATTGCCAATCCATACAGCACGAGTTTGTCGCGCATGTGTAGGTGGCGCATGAGTGACTCGCGGGGAAAGATAAACCAGCGTTGGATGAGATTGAGATAGGGATGCGGCCCCGATACCTGTGTGCTGATGCCATGACGTAGCGGCGTTTGGGCAAGCGTGTAGCCATGTGTACGTACACGCTGGGCCACAGCGAAATCATCGGCAAGCACTTGCTCAATATCGGTAAAGCCGCCGATAGCGTCATAGACCTCACGCTTGAGGGCATAGAACATGCCATTGATGGTAAAGGGCTGGGTGAGCATGGTGTAGGGAATGTAGGTGAGTAAGCTGTTGCTATTCACAAAATAGGCTACTAAGCATGACCACAATGTCGAGAAATTGCTGTAGTAAGGCAAACCGAAGGCCAGACCAACACTCGCTCCCTCAAGAAATGGCAGGCATTGTTCAAGTCCGTCGTCGGGGAGCACCGTGTCATCATCAAGCACACACAGCACCTGCCCATGAGCCACGTGTGCGCCTGCGATCAACTTGACCATCTTAGGGTTCACGCGCTCTCCTGGCGGTGGCAGCACGACGAGTTGGATGTTTTGTGTGGGATAGCGTGCGATCAAATCGTGGCAAATGCGCTGTCCCTCCATGTCATCAGTATCGACTAACCACACAAACTCCCGCTCGTAACTACTTCGTGCCTGTATGTTGCGCTCCAAACAAGCTGCCAAGGTTGGGTCGCCACTCAAAATGGGCTGTAATATGCTCACTGTTGGCAATAGACTGGTGGCCAGGGATAAGGACGCCACAGGGAGCGGGCGACGAAAAAAGCGTATTACCATCAGATGCTTCCAGATACGTTCAGCTAGCATGATGCAAGCGATGAGGATAGTGAGCGTATGAAAGATATTTCTCATGCCACTCTTATTATTCGTGTGTATCATGCACGATCTCCATCTTGCCTCCGCGTGCGATACGCAGACGTTGGCCGCGCCATTCAATTTCGTTGTTGGAAAAGAGCACGGCAAGGATGTGGAGAGGAGTGAGCAATACCACGATGGGCAGCAGAAGCCAGCCGATAGGTGGAGTCTCTCGCTTGAGATAGCGGCGTTCACACAGGGCATAGATGGTTGCCGAGAGGCTCAGGCTGGTGCGTACACCCGCAATGGCCGAACGCCTACCTGTGAGCAGTGCTAGCACGAGCAGCAATGCTGGAAAGAGGTTGCCGACGCTGCCGAGGAGAGACAGCCACTGTTCGCGCACATTCAAGAAAGGCAACATGCTCTGGCGCGGGAAGATAAACCAGCGTTTCATCTGCGTCATGTATGCCTTAAATGACGATAGTTGATTATTGATATCATAAATCAATGGTGTCTGCACAACGTGTAGCCCGGCGTGGCGAACGCGCCGTGCTAGCTCGTGATCGTCATCAATGCGCTGTTCCATCTGTGCGAAACCGCCGACGCGCTCAAAAACATCGTGGCGTAGCGCGAAACAGTGGCCCGTAATCGTAAATGGCTCGGTAAGATAACTTAGGGGAATGTAGCTCAAGAGGGCTTGTGCGTTGACGAATGTGCTCATCAGGCTTGACCATGGGTTGGACCAGTTGGTATAGCAGGCTAGGCCAAATACCGCTCCCACCTCTGGCTGGAACAGAGCGGGGAGTAAGACGGCAGGTGCGTCAGGCCGTAGTGCCACATCGTCATCGAGAAACCACACTATTTCACCATCAGCAGCGGCTAGGGCAGCCTCAATCTTCTCAATCTTCGAGGCAGGGTGGGTAGCATTGCCCGCGACGAGGATAAGGTGGCTATGCAATTCAGGAAACTCATCCAGGTAGGCGCGGCACACCGCCTGCGTGGGTAGGTCGTCCGCATCACAGATGAGCAGGTGCTGTATCATGCCAGCATAGCTGAGGTGTGCCCGTGAGCGTAAATTGCGTGTCAAGCCCTCCACTCCATGTGTCACTGGCTGTATCAAGCTGATACTCGGCCATTCCTGTGACGCTACTTGAGCGAAGACTGGTTTGCGCTGAAAGAAATGGAGTGTGGCCGCTAGTTTTAGCAGGCGGTCAAGCACGAATAGGGCAGTAAGGGTATGGGCAAAATAGTCCAGCAAGTCTAGTTTACGTATTTTCATCGGCAAGAAACCCCATTATGAGTTGCATATAGTGTTCATGTGTTCATTTTGGCGAAGGTGTACGTGACGGGCGATTGATGAGTGCGATGCCACTGGCCACGGCCACGAGTCCTAGCGCGTCTCGTAGTCCAAAGGGTTCGTGCAACAAAAGTGCCGCCAGCGCGATACCCGCGATAGGCGTCAGAAAGTAGTACGAACTGACCACACTGGCCTCGCCACGCTTTAATAGCCAGAACCACAGCAGCGAGGCTCCTATACTGATTACCAATACCAGATAGAGGAATGACCAGATTAGCGGGGCATCAATCTGTGCCTGCTGTGGCTGCTCGAAGAGGAGGGCGGGCACTACCAACGCCAGACCAGCCGCTCCCAATTGTACGGCATTGACCACAAATGCGTGTTCATGTGGTGGGTAGCGTTTGTATAAAATGGTGGCGGCAACGAGACTGATAATGGCGAGGGAGGCTAAAAACATGCCTAGCGGCGTATCGAGTTGGCCCGCATCATTGAGGCGCGCCCCCATCACAAAGACAACACCGCCGAAGCCTAATAGCAGCCCAAACACACGCAACCATGTCAGGCGTTCGCGCAAAAAGAAGGGAGCCACCAGCGTCAGGAGTAGCGGATTGGTGGCCGCGATGATTGAGCCCATGCCAGCAGAGAGATGGCGCAATGCTTCGTAGTTGAAGCCCAGATAGAGGCCAGAATTGAGCAGTCCAAATAGTGCAATGCGACCCCAGGCGCGCCAGCCCTGCGGCAATGGCAAGCGCAACACCCAGACCAGCCCGGCCATTAAGAGCGCGGCAACCAGAAAACGCGTGGCTAACAGGGTAAGCGGTGGACTATGCGTGACGCCAACTTTCGTGGCGATAAACGCTGACCCCCACAACACAATATAGAATAAGGCAGCCGCTACAATCAGCGGCGAAGGTTTTATGGCTGTCGTTGTTGCTGTGCTTTCCTGCGGTTGGATGGGTGCCTCGTCAGTCATGTCCATGCATTGGGTCTCCATGAGAACTAGTGTATCGTTCCTTTCACAATAGCATAACTGAGGAAGGCACCTTCCACAAGAGCCAATAGTGTTTTCCAGGATGTCCAAAGTAAAGACAATGCATTGCCACTGTTTGCTCTGCTGCATGTCTTTACCTTTGTTTTCCTCGCTCGATCTGTATCCTAAACCACTGTTCTATTTGTGCCCAATCGTCTTCGAGTAAATCCTCGATGCGTGGTTTTTCAAAAGCCGTTTTGAGGTCGTCATAAATACGAGGATAGGGTTTGTTCGTTGCCTGATGAAGCTGCTTCGCAAGGGTCTGTACTTGACGATGATGCTGGGGCGTCAGCGTCTGTGGTCCCAGCCGCTCCAAGATTTCAGGGATAAAGGCAAGGACGCGCCTCTGTTCATCGAGTCGGCTTTCCATTTCACCTTGTCTCTCTTCGAGTGTATCAATCCGCGTGTCTGTGGCGGCTTTCCACTGATAGAATGCAGCCATCTGCTGATGATACTCTGCCCAGGCGAGCGCGCTGGCATCTTGTGCAGGCGCGAGAGGTTGCGTAATCTGCTCTGCAAGCACCACTGCACGAGATGTTTCAGAAAGTGCCTTACGCTGGGAGAAATGTTGATACAAAACATCAGCGGCTCTTCGCTTGAACAGCAAAATGGACTGGCGTTTCTGATTGTTTTTAATACGGGAAAGTTCGATGCCGGTGAGCCAGTATGGGATTGCCCAGGCAATCAAAAAATCAGCATTTTGAGATCCACCTCGTGTCTGAATCTGTACCGAAATAAGGCTGTGGGCTATTGTCTCATCGCCACGAATACGCTGCATTTGGCTGTATCGGTCAATCTTCATGGCATCGCATAGATCACGTAGTGATGCACCGATGCGTCCATCTAATAATCGTATGCCAATGACCGGATAACCATCAAAGTCAATAGTGTCTTGTTCTATTGGAATAAGTTCTTGAGCATCTGGCATGCCTTTCTCCTTCATTCGTAAGGGGGCGGCATATGCCGCCCCCTTTGCGTATAGTCATATCAAAGGGGCACTATTTGTCCATCTTCTCTATGATGCTCACTGCAAGACAATCTGCATGAAACTCACAATTGTAAAGATACCCGTTACACCAACGGAATCGGACTTCAACCACTTGTGTACATTTTTTTGCCGCTCTTATTTTGCCGCTGCTCGGCTCTTCTGCTTCTCAATGTAGGCATCCAGATCGGCCTGGTCGATACGCCAGGTTCGCTGCCCCACGCGAAACGCCGTGATCTGCTTGTTCGCGATCATTCTGCGGATAGTTCTATCGCTGACGCCGAGTTGTTGCGCGACCTGCTCTACTGTCAGTGCTGTGCCTGCCATATGTACCTCCTCCTTATGTATAGAGTATATATTGTCCGCTCTGTCTTTTCAAGTACATATTTGGTGTAAAGAGACAAGCATTACTCTTGACGGAAGTGCTGCATTGAGCTATTCTTCCATCAGTAGGAAGGTCAGCTTTATTCTTGATAGCATCGGTGCTATTATGCTTGCAATTGTTTTTAAACGGCATAAGAGCGTTTTGTCTAGCTGAAAAGAGTTCTGTGATGCATACTATCTTCGTAACTGGTGGGGCGGGCTTTATTGGCAGTAATTTTGTGCTGTCTGCGTTGCGGCAGAGGGCGGAGGTGCGCGTGGTGGTCTTTGATAAGCTGACCTACGCGGGCAATGTGGAGAATCTGGCTGAGGTGCGGCAGGATGCACGCTTCACGTTTGTGCAGGGGGATATTTGTGATGCGACCGCTGTGGAGGCGGCAATGCGTGGCTGTGATAGCGTGGTACATTTCGCGGCGGAGACGCATGTTGACCGCTCGATTCTTGACGCCACACAATTTGTGCGTACCGATGTCGAGGGTACGCGGGTGCTGTTAGAGGTGGCCCGAAAGCACAAGATAGAGCGTTTTCTGCATATCAGCACAAACGAGGTCTATGGAAACGCAGTTGCCCCCGATGGCAAGAGCCGTCCATCGCTAGAGACGGACGCGCTCAAGCCGCTTTCGCCCTACGCCGCGAGCAAGGCGGGCGCGGATTGTCTGGCCTTCTCCTACTGGGCCACCTATGGGCTACCCGTGGTAGTTACACGTTGCTCTAATAACTATGGGCCGCGTCAATATCCCGAAAAGCAGTTGCCGCTGTTCATTACAAATGCACTGGCTGGCCGCTTGCTACCTGTGTATGGCAACGGGCAGCACAGCCGCGACTGGATTCACGTTGAAGATCATTGCTCGGCTCTACTGGCCATTTTAGCGGCTCCGGTGCAGCAGGTGCTTGGCGAGGTGTTCAATGTGGGCACAGGTGAGGAGCGCACCATTCTTGCTAACGCACATGCTGTGCTAGAGGTGCTAGGTTTGTCCGAGGATCGTATTGCCCATGTGCAGGATCGCCTGGGACATGGTAGCCGCATTGTGCTTGATGCCAGCAAGTTGCGGGCAAGCCTCGGCTGGCAACCGCGCTGGCATTTTCGACAAGGATTGGCACAAACGGTGGCATGGTATCGTGCCAATCCGCTCTGGTTAGAGCATGTGCTAGCTCGTCGCGATGCCTTCCTTGAGCGTGCTCTTGGCGCGAACACACCGGAGCACAAGGGTTGAGAATATAGAAAGAGAACGGAGCAATCATGGCTGCTCCTGTCCTCTTTTTTGGCTAGTGATGAGAGGGCTAGAACGCTCCAATGCCCATTGGGGTGCCGAGACCACTGGGTCCATCATAGCCGCTTTTGCCAGTGCAGAGGTAGGTATTGCTTCTACCACAATTGCCATTTGAGCCAGATGTAACATCATAGAGCGAACCGCGATGACTGTAGGCGTTAGACGCAGGAACCGTGAAACTGTTCGCATTACCAGCAAGGCCATAGACGCTGGCAATGATGGGCGAAGAGACGCTGGTGCCACCAAAGACGAGCCAACCACCGGAGGGATAGGAGTCGTAGACGGAGACGCCAGTATTGGGGTCAGCTACGGCTGAGACATCAGCGATGGTACGCCTGCTACAACCGCTGTCGGTTTGCCAGTTTGGTTTGCTGATGTAGATGCTACAACCGCTGCCCGCACCGCGCCACACCGTTTCATTCCAGCCGCGTGAGTTCGTTGCAGTCTTCAGCGAGGTGCCACCAACCGCCGTTAAGGTGTTGAAGGCGGCAGGAATCTGTGGGCCATAGCCACTGTCACCAGAGCTAGCGGTGATAGCGACGCCTGGATGCGTGTAATATTTGCTAATAAGTGTATTCTCACCAAAGTACTCATAACCACCATAGCTATTGCTTACCGCATTTGCGCCCAATTTTACCGCCTCATTAACAGCGGTACCTAGATTTTGAAAAATAGGTGAAGTGGCCTCGACGAGGAGAATGTGGCAGTTGGGACAGATGGCACTGACCATGTCAACGTCTAGCGAGATTTCTTGTGCCCAGCCCGCATCTGCGCTTGGGTACGTGGTACCGCCCGTTTGATTAACCTTTTTGAAGCAGCCATTGATAGTTGTGCAGGCAGGCAGGCCGAAGGTTGAACGATACACGGCCAGATCTGCTTCCGCGTTTGGGTCATCATAGGCATCGACGATAGCGATAGTTTGACCAGTGCCATTGGTCGAGGCGAGACTGGTAAGTTTATAAGCTGCTTGCAGATCGGCTGGATGATAGCCGGAGGGGCCGCTGACGGTGGCACGATAGCTGAAGTTGGCATGGAGACCTTGATTATTCGTGATGATGGCATCACAGCGGGCGGAGCCAAGCGAAACCGTGCGGCTGCATGAAAAGGAGAAAGAGGGTTTGTAAGCGGCGGCGTGGGCCGCGTGTTGACCACCACGTAGTGTGAAAGCACCCACCGCCACTAAAGAGAGCATAACAGTAATCAGAGAAAGTACAATAATGGGTTTCTTCAAGGAGATTTTCCCTTTCAATAGAAAAAGATATTTGTATACCAGGGTATAGTGGTGAGCAATTCCATAATAGTGAATGGATCAAAAAAGAGAGTATCTGCTTTGTCGGCCCCGTGATCTACTTCCCCCATACATGTATGTATCGGCAAAATATCATGTTTATAAATAGGATATACACATGTAGCGATGCATCCAAGCAAGATAGTACAGGCCTTGAGCAGAACCTGTCAAGTGAAATAGCGTCTTTGAGCTGCAAATATGAGTATCAGCTGGGCACTGGTAAAAAATACCCAGCTGACATAGGCATTTGTCCCGTTTACTTGGGGTGTCTACTCAATTAGGCAAGGTGCTGACGCATCCAATCAGCCTGCTGTGGTCGGTGCTTGTAGATGATATTGTTGCATACATGGTTGCCGTCGTCGAACATCCATAGTTCTGCTGTCGCTCCGGCATCCCTGTGCATCTGGTAAGCTTCCTCTGGTGGGAAGAGACGATCTTTTCGTCCTGCGATGATCAGTAAGGGCGTGTGTAGCTGATTGATAACCCCTGTGAGATCAAACTGCTGAAGCTTGGCAATGGCCTCTGCGCTATTGCTCGATTTTGTGCGTGCGATAAAGGCCGCTTGTGTCAGCGAGGGGTAACGAGTGAAGTGTTCATGTAGGTGATAGGCACCCGAAATACTGATGGCCGCTTTCAGGCGCGGCTCAAAAACGGCAATGCGTGGTGCAAAATGTCCACCGAGACTGACACCGAGCAGACCGAGTCGCTGGCTATCGATATCTGAGCGTGTTGCCAGATAGTCGATCACGTAACGTATCGGCACCTCGTAGTCGTGCCGCAGTGGCAGACGGAACTCCAACTCGCCCTGTCCAGGGCCGTCAATCGCCAGTGTTGCCATGCCGCGCCGCAAGAAATCCTCGCTATAATTATGCAACTCTTCTTTTACAGAGTCTAGCCCAGGAACGAGGATGACGAGTGGCGGCTGTGTCGCACCCAGTGGTTTGCGCAGGACAGCAGGGATGGTTTCGCCATTTTCGTAAGGAATGCTGACGCGCTCAGCTAGAGGCGCGAAGTGTGGCATGGCCCGTTGATACAGTTCAACCACATGCGTATGTGCGGTGTAGAGTTCCTCAGGGCGATGCACAAAGAGATATTTTCCGAAGTGGTAGGCGATGGCTGCCTGAAAATAATGCTCTGACGCTGACTCGAAATGACCATGTGCCTCTGCCTGCTCACCTAATTGCGCGTGTAGTGCGCCGCAGGCCGACCACGCACTACACCAGTCGTCCCAGTGCTCAAGCGTTGCCGTGACGCGTTGAAAGTCGTTAAAGTCGATGCCATTGGCGATAAATCGTGGCAGCCAGTTGTTGATCGCGGTTTGTATACGTTCATCTGTTGGCATGAGGGACCCTTTCTACGAGGCGTTGGGCGCGATAAATCTGGCCCCTACGATGCGTTGGAGAGCATGCCGCCCAGGTAGAGGTTGCTGATTTCGGGATTGTTCAAGATGTCGTTATGGTCCCCTTCCAGGCGCACGCGTCCGCTTTCCATGACGACTCCGTGGGTGGCAGCTGCCAAGCCGGTACGCACGTTTTGCTCGACCAGCAGGACTGTTTTGCCCATGTTGGTTCGCATGAGGGCGATGGTGTCGAAGACCTGTTTGAGCGTTTTCGGGTCAAGACCCATTGATGGCTCATCGAGCAGAATCAGTTTGGGATCGAGCATCAGGCAGCGGGCAAACTCGACGAGGCGTTGTTGTCCACCGGACAAGCTGCCCGCTTTATCATTGGCCCGCTCTTTGACGATGGGGAAGAGCTGCTCTACCTCGTCAAGGCGGCGATTGACCAAGTTATGATCGTTGAGCATGTAGGCACCCAGGCGCACGTTTTCGCGCACGTTCATATCATTGAACAGGCTATGGTTTTGCGGTACCTGCACGATGCCGCGACCCAATATCTGGCGCGGTGCCATGCCCATGATAGATTGCCCCTCAAAGGTAATCGTGCCCTTGCGTGGTTTGAGCAGACCGCTGATGGCTCGGAGGACCGTAGACTTGCCAGCTCCATTCGGGCCAACAATACAGGTGATGGAGCCTTGTTCCACTCTAAGATCGAGACCCTTGAGCACATCCCCACCGTCATAGCCAGCAAAAACATCGTGTAATTCTAATATCATTGTTCTCTTCTCTAATCTCCTAGATAGGCTTCTAGTACATCAGGATTTTTACGTACTTGTTCCGGTGTACCTTCCGCGATTTTGCTGCCACGGTGCAATACCATTACTTTATCGCACAAGCCCATCACAAATTCCATGTTATGCTCGACAATCAGGAAAGTAATGCCTTGTTTGTTGAGGATACGAATGCGTTCACTCAGCTGATTAATCATGGTGGGGTTGATGCCACCGGCGGGCTCGTCGAGCAGAATCACCTGTGGTTCCGCGATCAGAATGAATGCGAACTCCAGCAGTTTTCTCTGCCCATATGACAGGTTGCCCGCGGGCATATCCTTGAGGCGTGTGATGCCTACAAAGTCGAGCAATTCAAGGGCGCGTTTTTGCTCATGCGAAGAGGTCCAGCGGCCAAGTGCGGCACGCGCCCCTTCACGCTGTGCTGCGACATGCATGTTTTCCAGCACGGTGAGACGTGCAAAGACGCGCGTTAACTGGAACGTGCGGCCAAGGCCCAGGCGAAAAATAGCGTCGGGCGACGAATTCGTGATGGTGTGCTCTTTGAAGGTGATGGTACCATTGTTGGCGCGCTCATAGCCGGTCATCACGTTGAAGAGCGTGGTTTTGCCAGAGCCATTGGGACCGATGAGGCCACAGATCGTCCCTGGCTCAACGTTGATTGAGCAGGCGTTGAGGGCTTGGATGCCGCCATACGCTTTCGAAATGTTTTGTGCAGTTAAAATTGCCATTCTCTATCTCTTTACTTCTTTCCTTGTTCTGCCAACATGGAGTCGGAGTCGGATAACGCTTTGAGTTGTGCTGCCGTATCTGCATCTGTCTTAGAGGTGTTGCGGGTCGCAACTCGCTTGAACCAGTAGTTGCGCACACTCGGCACGATGCCCTCCGGTAAGAAGAAGATGATGATCAGGAACAGAGCACCATAGATAACGAGGTACCAGCCATTTTCAGGAAATTGCAGAGCCAGGTATTCCTTGATCGGCTCCAGGATGATTGTGCCGAGAATGGGACCTGCCAATGTGCCGATACCACCCATGAAAACCATCAACGCAATCGCGACATCGAAAAGGGCATCGAAGGCGAAAGGCGGGTAGATGGAGCCAATCAGGTAGCCATACATTGCGCCTGCCATGCCGACAAAGAAGGCCGAGATCACAAAGGCACTCAACTTATACACGCCTGTCTTCACACCCAGACCGAGTGCTCTATCCTCATCATCACGAATCGCCAGCAGGCCCAGACCATACTTCGAGTTACGTATCCACCAGGAGAGAGCCAGAGCTACCAGTACGAGTATGAGCGAAACATAGTAGAATGGTAGGTTGTAGATATCGCCGCTCCAGGTAGGAATGGGATAGCTTAATCCCCCTGAGCCATTGGTCAGGCCACGCAGGTTAAAGGCCATCAGTTGTAGGATGAAAAAGGTGGCGATCGTAATCACGACAAAGGTGTGGCGACGCGTGCGTAAGGCAATCGCACCTAGTGGAATTGCGAAAATGGCCGTGATCAAACCTGCGAGCGGCATCAGCAGGAATGGCGTATAGCCACCCTCGATTTTCCAATCCTGGCATATGATGGCCAGTGCGTAGGCACCAATGCCGAAATAGGCCGCGTGACCAAGGGCAATGTAGCCCGTATAGCCGGAAAAGATGTTCCAGCCAGTAGCTGCTATCATGAAGACCAGCGTGAATACAGCGATCTGCGTCACCGCCGGATTAGGAAAGACGAGCGGAAAACCGATTGCAATAACAAGTAGGGCAAGCAGCGCGATAGTTCTAGTAATCTTCAATGCTTTCTTCCTTCAAGTTGCCCAAATAGGCCCTGTGGACGGACTAAGAGGATTACTACAAGCAGGATAAAGAAGACGGTGTTGGCCCAAACGGGTTCCCAGTAGAACGCAGTCAAATCCTCGATGACCAGCATCACCACGGACGCAATCAAGGCACCTCGTAAGCTGCCCATGCCACCAAGTACGATGATAACTAGTAGCCGCGAGATCAAGTCATAGGAACTATTGGGGTTAAAGGCGTTGGTTGCGCCGAAGGCCATGCCGCCTGCTGCTGCCAGGGCGACGCCGATGCCAAAGGTAATGGCGGAAATCTTCTCGACATCGATGCCCACCAGCTCAGCCGCGGTACGGTTTTGCATGGAGGCACGCAGACTATGGCCGAATTTTGTACGGTAGAGCAGCAAGTACAATCCTGATAGCAACACAACGCTCAGAATAAAGGCAAAGACATTGATGTATGCTAGATAGAACCCCGCGAATTTGAATGAGGCGTTGACGTACCATGCATGTAACTGCACATAATCGGTGCTAAATAATGCGCTAAGCACGCCTTCGATGATGAGCGCGACCGCGAATGTCACCAGGATAGAGAGCATGGTGCGTTCACGTCTGAGCCTACGAATGAAGGCCCATTCGATTGCCACGCCCAGCACGAACATAACCGGCATGGCGATAAATAAACCTAGAAAGAGGTCTATGTGTAGATACTGCGATAGCGAATAACTCAGGTAGCCACCCAATACGACGAGCGCGCCTTGCGCGATATTGATAATTTCCATAACACCGAAAATAAGTGTTAAGCCTGAGGCCATAAGTGCATAAATGCCACCGGCTAGTACCCCTGTGATAAGTGCTTCGAGAAAGATAGTCATGCAAAATCTCCCGATGCATGGAGGCGCGTTGTGGCGCACCCCCACACATTCTTATTGCTCACTATGAGCATTAAGGCCAGTTTGGTTTAGGAAAGACCGGTGTAGCCTTCGCTGCATTTGATGGGTAGACCGGAATCAGTGAGCCTTGTTGCCACTGGAACAGATAGGCCTGGGCAGCAGTGTTTTGACCGGTTGCGTCAAACTTGACATCGCCCTGGACACTCTGAAAGGTATCGCCAGAATGCAATTCCTGAATTAGCTTTTTGTTGTCGAGTGAGCCAATCTTGGTGACTGCTTGCTGGATAACTTGGCCAACGGCATAACCTTCGGCAACGTCCGAGCTGACCGCATCCGCTGTCCCGCCATATTGGGCAATGTATGCTTTTATCATATCAGCATTGCCAAAATTGGGGGCTGCTGCATACCAGCCATTCGGTACGAAAATGCCTTGTGCCGCGCTTGCGCCGCCAATAGCCTTCGTAAACTGATCGCCCTGGTCAGGACCTGCTGTCGCGACAATCGCCATCGGGTTATACTTCTGCTGGCGGAAGGCCTGGATGAAGGCCGAGATGTCAGGCAGCAGTGTTCCGAAGATGCCGATCTGTGCGCCTGAATGGATCACTTTGTTAGCGATAGGTGCGAAGTCAGTTGTTTCTGCTGGATACACAGTCGTATAAGCAGTTTTCACTCCGCCCTTTTCGAGAATTTGGCGGGCCAGGTCTACCTGGGGTTGCGTGAACGGGTCATCTTCGGTCGCGTATGCCGCTGTCTTTGGACGCTGGGCGGCTGGCAATGCCAAAATATACTGCGCGAAGCTGACAAGGTTGTTGGCAACTGGCAGCGATACGTCAAAGACATTATTCAGGCCGCGATTGAAGACGGATGGGCCACCACCAGCACCCTCAACCATCGCATACCCATAGCGGTTCGCGACCAGCGAAGCGGCTTTGGTGAGCAGGGTCGAGAAGGGACCAAAGACGAGATCGCAATGGTCAATGGTGATCAGTTTTTGGTAGTTGGTGGAAACCTGCTCTGGGCTGCTGGCGTCAGAGACGATATCCAGTGTGACCTTACGACCGAGCAAACCACCGTTCTTATTGATGGCATCAGCCCAGAGTTGATAGCCCTGCTGGAAGGCTTTGCCATCTGCGGAGAAGTCGCCTGAAAGCGAAAGGGAAATACCGATTTTGATGGGTGTCTTGTTCTGCGTGCCGCCACCAGTCGTGCCGCCACCAGTCGTGGTGGTGCCACCACAGGCTGCCAGCCCCATCAAAAGTAGCACGAAAATGCTAAATGTTGATAGCCACGTGTGCGAACGTGTAGGTTGTAACCTACTCATGTGTGTGTTCTCCTTACTCATTTGTTACTTCGTACCATGATGCAGTGGCGTAGGGAAACTGCGTACCTGCATTAAGGAGTACACCTACTTGCGGGTGATGCAGAGGTCTCTTCCCTCTTTTCCACCACATCCGCTACTACGTATCCTACAATTGACTCAAAAGATGTATGATGAGATATTTCATCAAACACTGATTACGTTGCCGCTCGGCAAAATATCACATCCACTTTTCTACAGACTCATCATTATATGTCCATCTACGAACAAAAAGGAACCTATTGGAACGTGTATTAGCTGAGAAGTCCTAGTGGCTCCTCTATTGCCTCTGCTAATGCGCTCAAGAATTGTGCTCCCCGTGCTCCATCTGTGACGCGGTGATCACATGAGAGTGTGAGCACCATCATAGGTTGAACTTGTGCTTGCCCATCCACGGGAACAACACGCTCTGCTATACGTCCCACGGCCAGAATAGCCGCCTGAGGCGCATTGATGATGGCGTTAAAGGCATCAACGCCATACATGCCGAGATTGCTTATGGTAAAGGTGCCGTTGGTCAGGTCATCTGGGCGAATCTTGCCTGATTGGGTGCGGGTCGCGACATCTTTGCGCCGTTGTGCGATCTCCGCAATAGAGAGTGAATCCGCACTATGAATGACTGGTACTATTAGGCCATCGTCGCTTGCCACGGCGATACCGACATTGATCTGTGGATGCAGCACGATCTTCCCTGCATCCCATGATGCGTTCAAACGGGGATGATCGCGTAATATTAATGCCACCGTTTTGACGAGCAGATCGGTGTATGTCACCTTTGCCGCTTGGTCGCTTCGGTTGCGTTTCAGGAGTTGTTCGCGCCACGCGATGAGGCGTGTTACGTTTACTTCACGGGTGAGCATGAAGTGTGGCGTGCTCGTCCAACTCTGTGTCGTGCGTTCAGCCATAATGCGCCAAACGGTATTGGGCGTGATGGGTGCGGTGGTTGGCATGGCGGTTGGCATGGATGGCGCACCGACGTTGTTGGTTGGCGTCAAGGGAGCGGAGGGCGTCATGGATGTCGCCCCTACGATGTCGGCGGCTAGGATGGCGCCGTCTGGTCCGTTGCCGCGAATTGTGTTCAGGTCTTTGCCTTGCTCTTTTGCGAGGCGACGTGCTTTGGGCGAGGCCATGAGCAGGCGTGTTGTGCCTGTGCGGAGAACGGGTGTTACCGTTTTCGCCTGGTGCTGTCCCGTTTGACCCCCTGTTTGATTCCCCTGTACATAGGCGACGACATCAGACATTTTGACACGTTGATCCTTGCCCTGCGGTGTCACCTGGCTCAGGTCCACGTTATACTCGGCGGCAACACGGGTTGCTAGCGAGGTTGCCTGGACGACACTCCTCCCGTTACCACCATTTCCTCTGTTGCCATTGCTGCCTACCGGTGCAAGAGCAGGTGTGCTAGGAGTGATGGGAGATGCGGGCGCGCTTGCTTGTGCAGGTGCTGTAGGTGTAGAGGGTGCCAATGCCTGCTGCTTGAGCGATTGCTCTCTTTCACGCGCATCTTGAATCAGCGCGATGACCTGTCCTACGGGCACATCATCGCCCTCGGCGGCTGTCGTGGTCAGCAGTCCTGTGGCAGTAGCCTCTAGCTCAACTGTCGCCTTATCGGTCTCAATCTCTACTATTGGCTCTCCCTTGTTCACTTGTGTACCTGCAAGCTTGAGCCAGCGCACGATTTTTCCACTTTCCTGCGCCATGCCCAGTGCTGGTAAAAGTATCTCTTTTGCCATGATAGGTTATTCCTTTAGGGATGACGGGTAGCTATGTAGCCCTCGGTCGTGGTCGCGCCCGAAACTGCTTGATATCCGTTCGACGAGGCATTGAGATGCGATTGTGTCTCACGGATGCTTGGCAGAGGACCCACCGCTGTGTAATAATGCGATCCCGCGATCAGCAGTTGTTCCGCTGGGAAGCGTGTGATGACCTCACAGCCAGTTTTGGTCACGACCAACTGCTCCTCAATGCGGGCTGCGGTCCAGCCATCGGTGGCGGGCCAGAAGGTTTCGAGCGCGAAAACCATGCCCTCTTGAATAACCTCTGGATGGTCGAGCGAGACGAGGCGGCTAAAGATGGGTTTTTCCCAGATGGAAAGACCAACGCCATGCCCATATTGCAGGGCGAAGGCGGCCTCTTCGTTGGGGAAACCAAACTCCTCCGCTTTGGGCCAGAGCTTGACGACATCTGCCGTGGTCACACCGGGCTTAATGGCGTTGATGGCAATATCGAGAAGATAGCGACATTTCTTATAGGCATCTACCAGGGCTTGTGATGCGCTACCAATGGCGAAGGTGCGATAGTAGCAGGTACGATAGCCGTTGAAGCTGTGCAGGATATCAAAATAGGCAGGGTCGCCAGGGCGCAGGGCGCGGTCGCTAAAGACATGCGGATGGGGGCTGCAGCGTTCGCCAGAGATGGCGTTGACGCCCTCAACATGCTCTGAACCCATGTCATACAACACCTTGCTGACCAGTCCGACGCATTCGTTTTCGCGCATGCCGGGCTTCATGGTGCGGTACAACTCATCGTAGGCGGCATCGACCATCATGCAGGCCGTGCTGAGCAGGGTGATTTCGTC
Source organism: Ktedonobacterales bacterium (assembly GCA_038199755.1). Taxonomy (GTDB): domain Bacteria; phylum Chloroflexota; class Ktedonobacteria; order Ktedonobacterales; family Ktedonobacteraceae; genus JBBPYR01. The sequence goes on from JBBPYR010000235.1 coordinate 19,372, forward strand.
TTGGCTTTTGATTAGACGTGCCTGCTGCATCAGTTGTTGCCCATCGACGACCTTGATGCCCTCTTTTTGCAGCGCGAAGAGCACGGGAATTTCGATAGCATCAACGCCAATCGGCTCGTTGAGCAGACCGCGCAGCTCCAACTCGATGCGAATCTTGCGCGCCACATCTTCCGCACGGCCCGCCTCTGGCAGCATGGCCCCGCGCTGTGTGGAGATGCCAGCGCGTGAGCGTTCGCCCAGCCAGGGGGCATACAGTTGATGGTGGCGTGCCGCAGAGCCAAAGTCCCATAAGATTGGCTCATCGTCCTGTGGCAACAGGGTGAAGCGGGCCAGTTTATCCATGGCCCAGGTGCCGATATGGGTGGCGGTAATGTAGCGTATATTGGTCATATCAAAGCATAACAGCGCACCAAGCTCGGATTCTTTGAGCAGTTTCTTGATGCGTGTCAGGCGTTCGGTTCGTAAACGTTCGTAATTGATACGCTCTTCCCAATCCACTCCCATGATGCCGTATGTTTTGATTGCCATAATAATGCTCCTTCTTTGCAAACGGGCGGTGGGCGCGATTAACAAATTGCCCTGGTAATCATGGAAACCCATCCGTAGGGGCCAGATTTATCGCGCCCCATGGCGATTTATCGCCTGTGATCCGGCCAATCTCGCTCAATGAATTGAGCGTGGGACGCGATAAATCTGGTCCCTACGGAGCTTGCAGCGCGCTTCGCTGCTGCCCACGCTATTACCTTATCAGTGTTCATCTCCTAATTCACGCCCCTACTTTATCGTGTGCCGCATAGGGTTTTGGCTAGTTCGACGACGATAGTGGGTGTGGGAACGGTCAGGTCTTCCAAGACTGGCGAGAAGGGAACGGGTACGTCCATCGCGCCCAGGCGTCTCACGGGTGCGTCTAGATAGTAGAAAGCCCCTTCCGCGATGGTGGCGGCGATCTCAGCGGTAACACCGTAGCGTTCGTAGCCCTCATCCATGACGATGGCGCGACTCGTCTTTTTCGCCGACTCAATCATGGTGGCCTTGTCGAGTGGAAAGGTTGTGCGGGGATCGATGATCTCAGCACTAATGCCAATGCTCGCGAGTTGCTCAGCGGCGGCCAGGGCGATCTGCACCATGCTGCTGGTGGCGACAATGGTAATATCCTCGCCAACACGCTTGATATCGGCGACCCCAAAAGGAATGGTGTACTCTTCGTCAGGGATCAGACCTTTGAGCTGGAACATCATCTTATCTTCGAAAAAGATGACCGGATTGTCGTCACGAATGGCGGTTTTGAGTAGCCCTTTGGCATCATAGGGTGTTGAGGGTAGCACAACCTTGAGGCCAGGGATGTGACTGACCCAGGCGTGCAGGCTCTGGCTGTGCTGTGCGGCGGTGCGGCGTGTGGCTCCCAAGGTGGTGCGAACGACCATTGGCACTTTCAGCTTACCGCCGGACATGTAGTGTACTTTGGCCGCTTGATTGACGATCTGGTCCATTGCCAGGCCGAGGAAGTCACCAAACATGATATCAACGACTGGTCGCATGCCGGTCATGGCCCCGCCTACGCCTAGGCCGGTAATGCCCGCTTCAGAAATGGGTGAGTCGAGGACACGAGCCGGGCCAAACTCTTCGACGAGGCCGGAAAGCACTTTGAAAGGCGTACCAGCTTCGGCCACGTCTTCACCAATGATAAAGACGGTTGGGTCGCGGCGCATCTCTTCCGCGAGTGCTTCGCGGATGGCTTGGCTCATGGTGACTTCACGCATGCCTTTCGGCACTGTTGTCTTGGTGGTTGTGCTAAGCATAGACATTTGTATCAACCTCACTGCTAGCTGGGAAGGGCGCGTTGAGCGCGAAGTCACGTCCCTGCTCGACCTCGTCATGGACTGAGCTTTCTAGCTCTTCAAGGGCTTGTAGTGTGGTCAATTGCTGCTCTAAGAGCCAGTCAGACAGGATTTTGAGTGGGTCGCGCTCTGTCTTCCAGTACGTTTCTTCCTCTTTGGTGCGGTAGTAGGTGCGTTGGATGTCACCGACATGATGCCCATGGTAGCGATAGGTGTTGCATAGCAAGAATGCGGGTCCCTCGCCGCGCCGCATGCGTTCGATGAGTTGTGTCGCGGTTTCATGAACGGCACGCACATCTTGCCCGTCGCTTTCGGCGGTGACGATGCCAAAGGCCTGTGCGCGAGCCGTGATGCTGCCTGCGGTGGTCTCGCTGTAGTGTGTGTACTCGGTATACATGTTATTTTCGCACACATAGAGAACCGGCAATTTCCACAGTGAGGCCATATTCATCATTTCGTAAAGCAAGCCCTGGCCGAGCGCACCGTCGCCAAAGAAGCAGACCGCGACCTGATCGCTGCCGCGCATTTTGCTGGACATGGCGGCTCCGGTGGCAATGCCCGCGCTGCCGCCGACAATGGCGTTCGCTCCAAGGTTGCCAGTGTCTTGATCGGCAATATGCATGGAACCGCCCTTGCCATGACAGTACCCTGGCTCTTTTCCCAGCAGTTCGGCATACATTTTGTCGATTGAGGCACCCTTCGCCAGGCAGTGTCCATGCCCACGATGCGTGCTGGTGATATAGTCGTCGCGTCGCAGTGCTTCGCAGACCCCCACGGCGATTGCTTCTTCACCGATGTAGAGGTGAGCAAGGCCGGGCATGCGGGCACTGGTATACAGTTCGTTCACTTGTTCCTCGAAACGGCGGATACGCAGCATTTGCCGATACATATGCAGCCACTTTTCTGCGTCCCCCTGCGTCTGCGAGGGTGATGATGTGTTAGATTGCACCATGTGTTTGAGCTTCTCCGTTAATCGTCCAGACCTGCCATACGTGCCAGCACGTGGAACATGACCGCAAAGTCTTGTTTTGCTAGCCCCATAGCACGTGCCGAGGTCAGAATTTCATTGCTGATCGCCACTGTGGGTAGCGGTACGTCAAATTCGCGTCCCAATTCCATTGCCAGCAGCAGGTCCTTTTGCATCATGTTGACATCAAACCAGGCCTCTTCTGGCATGTTAAAAATAAAGGGTGCGCGATACTTGATTGAAGGAGCGGCGAGAACGCTGTTCATCCAGATTTCATAGGCGGTTTCACGGGGAATGCCACCCTTTTCTGCCAGCAAAATACCTTCGGAGAAGGCCATGAACTGCACCGCTAAACTGAGGTTGAGGGCGATTTTCATCAATACGGCCTGGCCATGATCGCCGACATAATTTACTTTGGGGCCGATGGCAAGCAAAATAGGTTTGAGTTGCTCCATAAGCTCTTTATTGCCACCGACCATCAGTAACAGTTGGCCCTGCTCAAGGGTGGCGACGCTGCCGGAGACTGGGCTATCGAGCATCTGCGCTCCCTTTTCCTCAACCTTCTGGGCCAATTCGCGGCTAAAGGTTGGGCTAACGGTGCTCATGTCGATGTAGATTTTGCCCTCTTTGAGGCCAGCAAGGATGCCATGCTGTCCGCCCGTCACCTCTTGTAGGGCCTTGGTGTTTGTCACCATTGTAAATATGATGTCTGAGGCTTCGGTCACTGCCAACGGTGTATCCGCCCACTGCATGCCTGCATCAAGGAGCCACTGTGCCTTTGAGCGGGTGCGGTTATATCCTGTGACCGTATGGCCAGCAGCGAGCAGGCGCTTCGTGATGCGCCCACCCATTGCTCCCAGACCGATGAAACCAAGTTGTGCCATACAATTGTCTCCTTCCTATTGTCTCAAATCCCGATTATCAGATACCTACGATGCTATCCTGACGTACCTGTGTAAGATGTGAACGCATAGCCGTTCGTGCCGCTTCTGGATCGTGATGGAGCACTGCATCTAATAAGAGTTTGTGATGCAACTGACCGCGTTCGGGGCCACCAGAGACGGTGAAGATGAGCTTGCGCTGTTCACTTAATAAGGCCACGATGGAATTGACGAGGGTGAGGATAATGACGTTTTGGGTTGCTTTTGCCAGTATTTGATGAAAGTTGTTATCGGCGGCAATGAAGGCAGCGGCATTGTGCATATTGCTGTCCATGATCTCAACGGCGGCGCGCAGTGCAAGAATGTCTTCCTCGCTGGCTCGTGCCGCAGCCAGAGCAGCGATCTCTGGCTCTAAGATTTCGCGTACCTCGACGAGATTCACCGTTCTATCGGTCGGCCCCAGTTTGAGTATCATGTTAAGCGAGTGTTGTACGGCCTGTGAGGTGCCATCAATGACGATGGTGCCACGTCCGGGACGCATATCAATTAAGCCTTTCTGGGCGAGCGACTTCATGGCCTCGCGCACCGCCGTACGACTGGCCTGGAACTGTTCGCTCAATTCACGCTCAGTCGGTAAACGATCACCATTGCGCAGTTCTCCACTCAGGATGCGCTGCTCGATCTGCGCTGCTATGCGTTCGTACACTTTGCTGGATTGAATGGGTGTATACATCAGGTATCCACTCTAGCAAGGCTACTAAAAATCGAAAATAACATGGAAACTGCTATAGAGACCAGATTTATCGCGTCCCAAAGGCGATTTATCGCACGAGGATTTCGCTCAATGAATTGAGCGGGGGCGCGATAATGCATTTTGACAATTTAATCTGGTAATCGCGTGAGCAGCAGCGAAGCGCGCTGTAGGCTCCGTAGGGGCCAGATTTATCGCGCCCGCCGCTCAATTCATTGAGCGAGATTCGCGGAATCACAGGCGATCAATCGCCCTGGGGCGCGATCAATCTGGCCCCTACGGATGGGCTTCTCTGTTTACCAGGTTAATTAGTAAATGTGCATAATCTGGCCCCTACAGCATATTTTGCGATAAATCTGGTTCCTACGGAATAGGTCATTGGTATGATGATATGATGAAACCCCTGTGTAGGAAGTTACCATAAAGAGGAGCAATTGTCAAGACTTATATAGTTTGCACAATGAGCCACGGAATTGGGTTAGAATGTTCGGCTACTATCGAGAAATGCACATATCTTTCATGAAGATATTTTTGTTTTTGTGCATGTTGCACAAAAGTGAGCATGAGGCTTCTGCTATTTTAGCTGTATCGTTGCATGCTCATTCTTCTCTATACTGTATGCAAAGAGATTGCATGAGTAGCGCGGTGCTGGCGCCTCTACCTCTATTATCGTGAGCAATGCTGTTCCCATGACCTTGCGATGATGCGCAGCGTCTTGACATTGTTTTAAGACACGAAAAAGGGGGTATTGCATGGCAATCCAAGAAGCTCCACGTGACACCGGCGGAATGGTACCAACATTAGGACTTACTGGCGTCACAATCAACGCGATGGCACTTATTGCTCCTGGTGCCTTCCTCTGGACCACCTATCAACTGCAAGCTGCTCCAGCATCTGCTTTGAATATGTGGGCAGCCGTATTTGTAGCGACTGCGATCGCACTCCTGACTGCGATTGCTTACGCGACGCTAGCAAAACGTTATCCCGAAGCTGGTGCGGGTAGCTCGTATTACTTCGCAGAAATCTCGCTCCTGCAACGCGAAGAGCATCGTCATTTTAAGTTTGCCCGTCTCTCCAAGTTTATTGTTGGTTGGGCCTCGCACCTCTACTACTGGATTTATCCCGGTGTAATGGTCGCCTTCATGGGCCTGGTTATCACGTACATCATCCAAACCTTCAATCCTGACTTCGGTGCTCCCTGGCAGGAAGTGATCGTGTGTGTCGTCTTCGCCGCGATTGTAGGTGCTATCGCCTACATTGGCGTCACTGGCGCGACCGTGGCAAATATCATCATCAACGTCATTCAAATCATTGCTCTGGTCAGCTTCTCCGTGCTGGCAATTGTCTATCGTGCCACTCATCCAGCGGTTCATTATCTGCATCCTAGTGCGTTGAGTGTTATCACTCCTCATGACTTGAGCGGACTTATCTTCCAGTCTACGATTGCAATTCTGCTGGTGGTTGGTTTCGAGTCTGCAACGGCACTGGCTGCAGAGGCCAAGAATCCTGGACGTGATATTCCACGCGGTGTCATTCTGTCGCTGGTCATTCAGGCGGTTATCTTCTACTTCTTTGAGTACTTTGCGGCTAACTTCTTCATCAATACAGGCTACGCAAGCAAGGCAGGTACAGGTTTTTCAGCTGCTTTCGCATCGGGTGCTCCTATTGGTGATATGGCAACCATCATTGGTAATCAGATGTTGGGTGGTAATGGTACCTTGCTGGCTGTCACGCTTGCCGCAACCGTCGTTATCGCCTTGGTTGGTACATCGCTCTCCTGTCTAAACACTGGCGTGCGTGTGACCTATGCCATGGGTAAAGATACTGAACTACCGACCGTCTTCGGTTTCTTGCATGGCCGTTTCCGCACACCACATGTGGGCGTAATCGTGCTCACTACGCTTTCGGCGATCATCGGTGGCTATGGCGTACTTAGTATCGATAACCTAACTCAGGTGACGCTGGTCTCGAATATCGGAACGTTCCTGCTCTATGGTATGACCTGTATCATCTGCGTGGTTGCCTTCGCGGGTGTGGTTGGCCGTGGTGTCTTCAGCACCATCCTTGCTCCCGTTCTGGGTGCGACGCTAAACATCTTGATGCTGGTTGGTGTGCTTTACTATGCGGTAACTGCTGGTGGTAGCACGCAGGTAGACACCATCATAGCGGTTGTATTCTGCGTCGTATGGCTCGTCCTTGGCTTTGCCTATCTGTATATTCGGCAGTTGCGCACTGGCGTACCTATCCTACACACGGAAGATTATAAGGAAAAATCAAGCCTAGAGAAGGCCGAGGTGGAAGTAAACGCTGGAGGCGGTGACTAACACCATCATGCATGTACTGTCAGAATACTAGGCTGCTAGACTATCACCGAACTTCCTGACAGTGCTTGCAAGGTCAAATCGTTATCATTTAGTACAAAAAGCACAAGGACCGCGCAACACTTCTCTCATCAGAAAGTGTTGCGCGGTCCTTGTGCTTGACGTGCGTTGCTCAATTCTCTACAATGTGCTGAGATAGATTCGTCGTGAGATACGTAATTTATCGTAAGGAACGGTGTATTTGAGGAGTCGTCCATGACTGAGCGCGTGGGACGCGAGGGGCAACAATTCGGCAATTATCGCCTGCTTCGGCTTTTGGGACAAGGAGGATTTGCCGAGGTTTATTTGAGCGAGCATATTTATCTAGGAACGCAGGCGGCGATTAAGGTACTTCATACGCAATTAGAAAGCGAAGATGAAGACCATTTTCGTCGTGAGGCTCGTATTATCGCACGTCTCATTCATCCACATATTGTGCGTGTGCTGGATTTTGGCGTAGAAGGCTCTACCCCTTTCCTGGTAGTCGATTTTGCTCCCAATGGCACACTCCGCAAGCGCTATCCGAAAGGTAATCAGCTTCCGCTTTCCACGGTTGTTCACTATGTGTTTCAGCTTGCGGACGCACTGCAATATGCCCACGACCAGAAGGTTGTTCATCGCGACGTGAAACCGGAGAACATGCTGCTCGGTCGGAACAATGAACTGCTGCTGAGCGATTTTGGCATCGCGCTGATTGTGCCAAGTTCGCAATATCAGAGCACCCAGAACTTACAGGAGATCGCTGGCACGGTGGCATACATGGCTCCCGAAGAGATCCAGTATCAAGCGTCATCCGCAAGCGATCAGTATGCATTGGGTGTGGTGGTCTATGAATGGCTCTGCGGCTCACGGCCATTTACTGGCACCTTTACCGAGATTGCGGTGAAACATGCCCTTGCCACACCGCCTCCTCTACGCGAGATGTTGCCGGAGTTGTCCGAGGAGGTAGAGGCTGTGGTGATGAAGGCGTTGGCAAAGGACCCCAAGCAGCGCTATGCCAGTGTACGTGACTTTGCCAACGCCTTAGCGCAGGCAGCACAGATGCAGCCCGCGACGACCATTCTCTTGCCGAATTCGTCTTCTGGGTCCACGCTCTCTACGCCGCTCGTTGACGATGGCATGCCGATTGATGTGCTTGCAGCTAGTAAACCAAGTATTCCCACGCCAGTTTTCTCGCATGGGCGCGAAACCTCTGGATTGTTGCCGAAAACACCGCCGTCAGAGGATGACCCCGGACAGACTGTAGCAATGCCATCCACTGAAAAGCCGATAGTGCTAGGACCAAGGCGTGTATCGCGGCGTGAGGTGGTGGTGGCACTTACGGGTGCGGGCATACTGGGTATCCTCGCTGGCGGCTTGTCATTGGTTTTACATGCACGCAGCGGGGCTTTGCCAGCCCAAGGGTCTCCTGTAGTGGATACCAGCAAGAGTTTGTATATCTATCGTGGCCACACGGACAGGGTGTGGTCGGTGGTCTGGTCGCCCGATAACAAGCGTATCGCCTCGGCGAGTAGTGATAGAACGGCTCAGGTGTGGAATGCTCTGACCGGCGAAAACCCCTATCTCTATTCCGGCCATTCCGACTCCGTCTATGCAGTGGCATGGTCACCCAATGGCCAGCATATTGCCTCGGCGAGTAATGATACGACTGTGCAGGTATGGGACGCGACAGGCGGTCATCCCTATACCTATACTGGCCATGCCAATTATGTGTGGACTGTGGCGTGGTCGCCTGATAGCAAGCATGTCGCGTCGGCCAGCGGCGATAAGACGGTGCAGGTATGGGACGCGGGCACACGACAGCGGCTCTTTACCTACACAGGGCATAGTGCGCCAGTGTATGCCGTGCAGTGGTCCCATGATGGCACACGCATTGCCTCCGCTGGTGTAGATGGTTCCGTGCAGATATGGGATGCCCTGACAGGTGTTCCCATTCACATTTATCAGTCAGATGCCTCTTCGATCTGGTCAGTGGCATGGTCACCTGATGACAAACGGATTGCTTCTGCTGGCGACGATAATCTGGTGCAGGTGTGGAATGCTAACAACGGCGACCTGCCCTACTCCTATCACGGTCACTCCGATTTTGTCTATAGCGTTACCTGGTCGCCTGATGGCAAATATATTGCCTCTGGCAGCGATGACAAGAGCGTTCAGGTCTGGAGTACGGCCAATGGTGATAGTGTCTATACTTATAGCGGCCATTCGAGCGGTGTGCATTCTGTCGTCTGGTCATCGAATGGTAAGATGCTTGCCTCTGGCTCCTGGGACAAGACCGTACATGTGTGGCAGGTCGGACAGAAATAAGATGATATAATAATTTTACTACCGTCGCGTAATGTTACAGCCCTTATTTTTCACACACGAGGTTGCCTGCCATGAGTATTGTTGCCCGTCCCGAACCGTCGTTTGCTTCCACCCTTCCTGGCCGCTACTATTATGATGCCGCCCTATTTGAGCAAGAGCAAGAGCGTATTTTTTCGCGTATGTGGGTGTGTGTTGGCCGCGCTGAAACCTTGGCGAGTGTGGGTGCTTATCAGGTTGTTCCTGTTGGGCGCGAGAGTGTGATTGTGGTGAAGGGGCGCGATACAACGTTACGCGCCTTTCTCAATGTGTGCCGACATCGCGGCTCGCGTCTTTGCAGTGAGGCCAGCGGACAACTCAAAGGGGCCATTCAGTGTCGCTATCATGCCTGGACCTATGGGCTAGATGGCCGTCTGCTTGGTGCGCCCAATATTCTGAACGATGAGCAGTTTGATCGCACCCTCTATGGTCTGGTTCCCGTCAATCTAGAAGTCTGGGAAGGGCTGATCTGGCTCAATTTAGCGGATAATCCCGCGCCACTGGCCGCGCAGGTCCGCGATGTGCTCACACAACGCTTCGGCGATTATGCCACCTTTGAACGCTATGGCATGGGCAATTTGCGTGTGGGCAAGAGCATCAGTTATGATGTGCATGCCAACTGGAAACTGCTCTTAGAGAACTTCATGGAATGCTATCACTGTGGTCCTATGCATCCCGAACTGTGCGACCGGCTCCCCGGCTATCGTTCTGGCACAGCCTATGACGCAGGTGAAGCTGCTTTGCTGGCAGATGATGTGGAGGCCTTCACCATCACTGGCAAGACCAATCGACCGCCGCTCCCCGGCCTGTTGCCGCAGGACCTGCGCAGTTATTATGGTGAGGTGCTCTTGCCCAATGTGCTGCTCAACACCTTCCACGACCACGCCGTTGTTCATACGCTCTTCCCGCAGGGTCCTGACCGCACACGCGTGGTATGCGACTGGCTGTTTGATCCCACAACCATGCAACGGCCCGAATTTGCCCCGATGGATGCGGTCGAGCTTTTTGATCTTGTCAATCGTCAGGATTGGGAAGTGTGCGAATTGACACAGCAGGGTGTCAGCTCAAGGGCGTTTAAGGCGGGCGGCATCTACGTTCCCATCGAGCGGCACATCCGCGAGTTCTGCGATTTTGTACTGAATATGCTGGAACGATAAAGGTATTGTAGCAAATTGGGCACCCGTAAAGGGATGCTCCTACTATGAAACGATTGCCTCTGACGAAATCATTGTGTCATGGTAGGGGCATCCCTTTACGGGTGCCCAAAGAGGGAGACATCTATGGGATACCGTTATGCGGTACTTGGTTCGGGGCGTCAGGGTACGGCTGCCGCCTATGATCTAGCGCGTTTTGGCGAGGCCGACTATCTCTTATTGGCCGATCAATCGTTAGTAACAGCGCAAAAGGCGGCGACCCGTGTCAACACGCTGCTCGGTCGTCAGGTAGCATATGCAACCGAGGTGAATGTCACTGACGAGGATAGTGTAGTGGACTTGCTCACCAGCCATGCCATTGAGGTATTTATCTCTGGCGTGCCGTATTTCTTCAATTTCAAGCTTACGCAGGCGGCGTTGCGTGCTCGTGCGAGCATGTGCGATTTTGGCGGTAACACCGAGCAGATACGGCAACAACTGAGCTTTGATGCCGAGGCGAAGGCGGCGGGCATCACGCTCATCCCCGATTGTGGCCAAGTGCCGGGACTAGGTACGTCGCTGTGTGCCTATGCCTTTACGCTCATGGATGAGCCACGCGACATTGTAATGTATGACGGCGGTATTCCCCAGCATCCGCGTCCACCCTGGAACTATATCCTGACCTTCAACATTGAGGGCTTGACCAACGAATACTTTGGTACGACGCTCTTCTTGCGCGATGGGCAGCAGCGAGAGATTCGCTGTTTCGATGAGTACGAGTTGCTCACCTTTCCTGAGCCTATCGGACAGCTGGAAGCCTTCACCACGGCTGGTGGGACTAGCACAATGCCGTGGACCTATGAGGGGAAATTGCGCACCTTACAGAACAAGACGTTGCGTTGGCCCGGCCATTACCAGCAGTGGAAAGCCTTTGACGACGCGGGTCTGCTGGCATTGCAAACGGTTTCGGTCGATGGGCAGACGGTGATACCACGACACCTGCTGCATACGCTGCTGGAACCACAAATCGTGGCGCGGGCGGCGGATCGCGATATGGTGATTATCCGTATTCTCGTGCGTGGTCGGCACAACGGCCAGGAGAGCGCGTATACGCTTGACCTTTTCGATTATTACGATGAGGCGACCCATTTTACGGCGATGGAGCGAACCACTGGCTGGCATGCCGCGATCATGGCTGGTTTCGTGGCACGTCAGCAAACGCCACGCGGCGGCGTTCCCGTCGAGCAAGCGGTGCCTGGCTCCCTTTTCGTCGAAGCCCTGCGTCAACGCGGTCTGGATCTGCATGTCACGAAAACCGTGTAGGGGGCGAGATTTATCGCGCCCCCGTACTTTCCCACACACGCTGCTTTTTTTATACCTCATACGTTATTAATGAGGGGAAGAGTGTCTTTCCCGCTTCTAATGGAAGGGCAGAGTTGAGAACAGGTTTGCGATGAAATATCTAAAAATTGGTATCTATGAGATAGGTGCAATCGCCATTATCGCTATGGCGGCTGTATGGCGGCTCGTGCTGATAACACAGGGGTGGCCTCTGACGAACAGCGACGAGGCTACCATCGGTATTATGGCAAGGCATATCGCGTATAATGGCGAGCACCCGGTCTTCTTTTATGGACAAAATTATATGGGTGCGCTACAGGCGTATATTGGTGCGGCACTCTTTCCTATTTTTGGTGCTTCGCTTTGGACTGTGCGCTTCGGCCTACTGCTCTTGTTTATCCTTTTTCTGTTCAGCACCTATTTTCTCACCAGTTTACTCTACTCTAAGCCGCTTGCTGTAGTGACCATACTTTGGCTCGGTGTCGGTTCTAGTTATGTTATGGGCCGACAATTGAGTGCAATTGGCGGCTATCCTGAAACGCTGCTCTTTGGTTCGCTCGCCTTCCTGTGTGCTTGCTGGCTTGTGCTCACCTACACGTCAGGATTACCACTGCGTAAGCAGGGAGGGCGTCTGCTTGTCTATGCTTGCTGGGGATTAGTGGTTGGCTTAGGGCTGTGGAGCGATCTACTGATTATTCCGTTTGTGTTGCTTTCAGGGTTGTTACTGCTCGTCTTTTGTTGGCGCGAATTGCTGCACATCCTCGCGCTCATCAGCGCATTTGCTGGCCTCGTCCTTGGTGCAAGCCCACTTGTACTTTATAACCTGAACGCTCCACCGGGGGAGGACTCCTTCACAAAACTGTGGCTGCTTGAACATGGAGGAAGCTCACATATCACCTACACGCTCGCACTGCTCAGCAAAGAGCTTGCTGGCACTGTTCAGGTCAGTATTCCGATGATGACGGGCAATCCTTTTTGCCCCGTCACTGAACTTGCTTTTCTCGGTCCAAGCAGCCCACATACGTTTTCATGCACACTCATCCATAGCAGTTGGGGCATCGGGTATCTGCTGCTTTTCGCCATCTCGCTGCTCATGACCGTCTGGTGTGCATGGAGGGTTTGGCCACAATTCAAGAACCGTGCTGCTGGAACTGATGCACAACCGTTTGTACGCTCTATCGCACGCTTGTTCCTGCTTTTGGCGGCGGCTCTGGCATTAGCTCTCTACGCTTTTAGTGCGGCCCCTATCGACTGGCCCGGCATTCATGCCCGTTATATCATCGGGCTCCTCATCGCCACTCCGGTGATCCTCTGGCCTCTTTATGCTTCGGTGAGCCGCTTCAAACGGCAAGCATCCCTTTTGATCAAAGTGAGTGCTGCCCTCAGTAGCATTGTGCTCGTCTGTATCGCCTGCGTTGCCTTGATCGGCACGTTGCTTGTCTGGCAAGAGGTTCCGGCAATTCAGGCTAGTAATCAGCGTGATCAAGACCTCATCAACCAACTGTTACATGTCGGCATTACCCATATGTATACCGATTATTGGACCTGTGACAAGCTTGCGTTTCAGAGCAATGAGCGTATTATTTGCGGCGTCGTTGATAGCAATTTACAACCCAGTCATAACCGCGACTCGTACTACTATACAGTTGTGAGTGGCGACCCGCACTCCGCCTATGTATTTCCTATCGGCAGTAGCCAACTTGCCAACATGGAAAACAGGCATCGCCAAAAAGATGGCGTAAGCACTATCCTAGCGCGGCAGTTTAGCGTTGATGGGTATGTCGTGTATCAACCTTAGGCTGCTTTGTTCACCTTGGGCTTGGGGCGCAGACTATCTCCTAACATCATCCAGGGCTTCTCAACCAGCAAAAAGAGGACAAAGATGGCGGGCAAAATGACCGCGAACAACCAACCCCAGTAGAGCGCATAGAGGAAGATGTGTTTCCAGCTAGGCAGGTATTGAGCCACGTACGGGGTCAAATTTTGCAGGAGCCGTAAATGCCAGATATAGAGGCCATAAGAGAGCAGGCCAATCCAACGCAAGGGTGTCCATTCAAAGGGACGCTTGAGCCAGCCAAAACCAAATAACACGGCGGCGACGCACAGTCCATAGCCAACCGCGAAACAGCTTTCAGCGTAATAATCATAGACCGTAGCGAGATGATCAAATATCGGCCACAAGTGCGGTACACTTTGATTGAGCTTCCAGGCGGCCAGGGTCAATAACCACAGTAAGCCCACCACAAGCAGAAAGGGGCTAAGACGACGAAGCCATGTATTGAGGCCACTAGCGGCATCTTGCGTGCGGGCGACAGTATAGCATGTGCTGACCAGCATGCCGACTGCAAAATCTTCCAAAAACTTCCCATGTAGACCAGCGATGGGCGGGCCGTAGACAAAGGGCAAAATGGCGTTTATCGTGCCCCGTGGCAACAAAAAGGTCTTTGTTGGATGCGCAACCAGATAGATTCCCTCATAACGGGAAAAGATGCCCCAGCCGATCAGTGCCAGTAAGCACAACAGCAGCACAGAAAGACGCTGCCGCAACGAGCCGTGGCGAACAAACAGGCCCATCAATAATGCCATGATGGGTAACAGCAAATAGAATTGCCATTCAACGGCCAGCGTCCAGAAGGGGCCATTAATCTGTTTATATGTTGTTGAAAAAGAATCCATGAAGAGCGTGAGAAAGATGACTATTTCTTGCAGATGGCCTGGCTGTAAATATTGGGGATGATAGAACACAATAAAGAGGAAGAGTGAGACATAATAGACGGGTAGAATACGTAACGCTCGCCGCAGGTAAAAGAAACGCGCCGACGGCCATGTTGCTTCAAATAAGAGTGCTTTCGCATATGGTAAAAAGAGCAGGAAACCTGAAAGTACAAAGAACAAGGTGACACCTGTATCGCCCGTAAAAGCAATGGCCCGCAGCAATTGCGGAACCTTGGCCGGATTCCAGATCGCAATATCCCTTGTGGTAATCAGACTGATATGAAAGGCGACAACGCTCAGACAGGCCAACGCTCGCACACCGTCCAGGGCTGTAATAGTACTTCTCTGCTTCTTTCCTTCCAACAAAAAGGTGATACCGCGTGGTATCTGTTGAATAATGTGTTGGATAGGTGAAAAATATGGTTGCACTGTCAGTTTCAAAATACTGTCCTGTTCGGTAGGTAATCATTGTTATTGAGTGTTCATTAAGTGAAACGTATAGCAGAGAGCTAACTGTACAATTGCGTGGCGACTAGTACTAATTCACATCTCTTCTCTTTAACCCGTCCTTACCGTTAACTGTACTCTTTGAATATTGAACTTATACAACGAAGGCGAGAGGCTAGAGTAGAGCAGATAGAACGATTGCCCATCTGCTGCAATCCATTTGGGTACCATTTGTGGTGCGAACACACTCTGAAAATGATCGTTATAGTAGACGGTATGCCAGGGACCCCACGGCAACGGTGCCTCATAAATGCCGAGGTTATGCGTCGCGTGACCCGCCTTCCAGTTTGAATTTAGCCCATCGCCATTGGCGGTCAGCAAGAAGTAGCGTTTGAGTAAGGGATGATAGCTGACAAAGACGCGATAACTCTGCTCGTGTGCGCTAAAAATAGGCTTTCTCAACGCAATGTCATTGCTCCATCTTGGCGCACTTCGCTCATCCAAGCCAGTAAAATACTGGTATGCGCTCTTTTCACGCGCATGTGCTTTGTCTACACGACCCAATATGACCGTGTTGGCAACTTGATAGGCGGTAGGGGCATCCTGCGAATAAAAGTACAGGTAGTCATCCTGAACTGAGGCGTTATTCTTTCCGGCTTGCATCCAGGTGGGATAGCCCAACTCTGGAATGACGGCACTGCTCGTCGTATGCGGATCGCCCCAGGCCCACGCCCAAGTCGCAGCATGGTCATAAGAGTACAGCAGGGAGGCACCGCCAGCAGCGGTAATGTTGCGCACCCAGGCATAAAGCACTTCCCCGCTGGGGCTAGTTGTGTCGGGCAGTGCTATCAGGCCACTCACTTTCCTGCCATTGGCACCGCCCCCTGCTCCCTTCCCTATGGCTGTGGTGCTGATGTTCTGGCCCGCAAGACTGCCAATGCCATCTGCTGTGGGACTGCCCACAATCTTCGCTGGTGCCATGCTGAACGCGGGTGAGAGCGCGAAGCCTATGCCATCGGCGAAATAGGTGTAGAGGGCGTCATCGTCGGCCCAGGTGCTCGGCCAATTATCGCCCATGCCCAGCGAGATGATGGGGGCGTCGATGGCAGAAACGCGGATGTAGCTACTCCACGGGTACGGCAAATTGCATAGGCATGGAGTCACGCTGACCGGCCTGAAAACGACGGGCGTGTAAAGGCTCATCACGATACTAAGCATTACACCAAACAAAAGAAGATAAGGTGCTCTCGCAACCTTATCAATGCTAACTATTGATGATGCATCTTGCAGTTTGTGCTTCATACTCTTCTTGACTAAGGCTGATTGCTAAAACACTATTCACCACACCCTCTCGTACTGGTAGTATAGCATTACGGAGGCATCACTGCTTTAGCTTAATGATCGACGGCGTCTCGAATACAGTGTATGTGAATGGTGCAAGTTCCTATTGGCGCACGCGTTGGGTATAGCCAAGTCGCGGTCGCCAGAAGCTCTTGTTGATGTCAGACCAGAGCGTGCTGATTACCTGTAGCTCCTGTTTCACAGAAGCCACATCGGATGGCCTTTTGCTTACATCCATATCGAGCATACTGGCGATGAGTATTTCGAGCTTGTTAATCAGCACATCCACCATGCTTGTGGTGAGTGATCCAGGGTCATAACTCATGATGAAGTAACGATTCTTGAAAAGTGTCTGGAGACGTAGCTCCCCTGGAAAAAAGGGCTGCTGGGAGACCATAGCGTTAACTCCTTCACTTGGTTGCATGTGAAGATCGTACAGCATAATCAGCCTAAAAAAGGACGCTACATCTTACTCACTCGCTACAAACGTAGTATACAAGCAAGAGAGGAAGGCCGCAAGTGAAGGATGGGTAGGTTTCAGTTGGATGAGGCATTTGTTGCCATAAATCCTCTGATGAGGTAAAATATCACGGGATAATATAGAATAAATAAGATAATTTTTCTCAGAAAGATTGTGAACAAGTAATGAGTATCCCAACAAAAAATATTTCAAGTGGAACTCCTTCGGCTCCTAGACGCCGACGAAGACGCCTGTTCGTAATCGTGGGTATTGTGCTACTGGTGCTGCTTCTCCTTGGAGGGGGGGTGATCCTTGCGGCTAGTATCTATTTCTCAAACATTATTCTCCAAGTGCCTGATTTTACGACTCCCGTCTATGATACCCCTGTTCTGGCGGTAAGCGATACGACAGTCATGCTCAAGCGCATGGGAGATGACATGCATCCCGGCGAGTTTGAAATCGAATGGCCTGCAGGACAGGCTCTGGTTGGCTCGATCCTTTCCTCTGATAACAACTCAGTCACGCGCAAACTTCTTCTCAAAACGGGTCTGCTTACTACGGGTACATCGATATTCTGGACGCGCTATGTGTATACTGGTCAGATTAAAAGTAGTCTTGGGCTGACTATTAGCAATGTGCAAGTGCCAGATCCGTTGGGGGCAATGCCAGCCTACTATGTGCCGGGTAAGCTCAGCACATGGGCTGTTCTGGTGCATGGTCGTGGAGCTACTCGTGATGAAACGCTGCGCGCTTTTTTGCCACTCGCCCATCTTGGACTGCCGCTGCTCTCTATCTCGTATCGCAACGATCCCGGTGCTCCACATAGTTCAGATAGTGTGGGTCATTTAGGCGATAGTGAGTGGCTGGATCTAGAGGCAGCAGTCAAATACGCACTTGCTCAGGGCGCACAGCATATTGTGCTGTATGGCTGGTCGCAAGGTGGTGCTGTGGTTGAGGTATTTCTGCATCATTCGAGCCTAGCTCACGTGGTACAAGCAATGATACTTGATGCTCCCCTTCTCGACTGGCCTGCGACACTGGCGTTCCAGGCCCAGAATATGGGAGTGCCTGGCTTCCTCGTCTACACTGCTGAGGGTGTTACGAGCATTCGCAGTGGCATTAACTTCGACGACCTGGTTCAGACGGGCAAGCCACAGCCCAATGTTCCCATCTTGCTTTTTCATGGTGTCAACGATACATCCACACCAGTCTCAGTCAGTGATGCCTTTGCTAAAGCTCACCCTGATATTGTCACCTACGTGCGCGTGCCTAATGTCGAACATACCGAAGCCTGGAATGATAATCCGCAGATGTATGATGACGAGCTGACGACGTTTCTGAAGCAGAAGTTGTCATTGTAGGGCTTATTGATGTCATAGGAGGTGCGAACACTGCTCATCTTCTTGTACGAGTCCAATGAAGGTTGTAAAGTTGAGAGCAGGCATCTGTACAGATACCTGCTCTCAACTTTACTGCGGCTACGAGACCTGCACCTGCTCATCATCATCATGGGTGTGTTCGACGTGTTCGTGTTCGGGGTCGGTGGTGCCAACATCGTAGAGTAGGCGAATGATGAGCGAGGTCCAGCCCGTTTGATGGTTGGCTCCCAGTCCTTTGCCGTTGTCGCCGTGGAAGTATTCGTGGAAGAACAGCAACTTGTTCCAGTTGGGGTCTGTGCCATAGCGGGTGTCCGTGCCATACCACGCAGGCTGCCCCTGATTGTCCGTCACGAAGAGGCTGATGATGCGTTTGGCAAGTTCGCGTGAGACATCGAGCAGGTTCATCATCTTGCCGGAGCCAGTCGGGTACTCGACTTGCAGCGTGTCGCCATAAAAGTGATAGAAGCGTTCGAGTGCCTCGACAAGCAGGTAGTTGATGGGGAACCAGATGGGGCCACGCCAATTGGAGTTGCCGCCGAACAAGCCAATCGTCGATTCGCCGGGCATATAGGTAACGCGAAAATCCTCGCCATCCGCCATCAATTCATAGGGATGCTCAAGGTGAACACGTGAAAGCGAGCGAATGCCGTAGGGTGAGAGGAATTCTTGCTCATCCAGCATGTAGCGCAGTACCCGAATCAAGCGTTCGCGTGAGAGGATCGCCAGCAGGCGGTGCGTGTGCTTGTGCTGGCCACCCATCTCCATATAGGAAATGTAGCGTGAGAGGTCCTTGCGGTTTTCCAGGAACCAGTTCAAGCGTTTGCTGAAGCCAGTCAGGTTCTCGATATCCTCTCCCTCCAGCACCTCAACGGCCAGCAGAGGGATCAGCCCCACAACTGAACGTGTGTAGAGAGGGCGTGCATCCTGCCCATCTATCAAGATTTGATCGTAGTAAAAACCTGACGCCTCATCCCAGAGACCATGCCCGCCAATTGTGTTGATGGCATCCACAATATCGATGAAGTGCTCGAAAAATTTCGAGGCGATGTCCTCATAGGCAGGATCGTGCGTCGCCAGTTCCAGTGCCATCGCTAACATGGTCGAGCAGTAGAAGGCCATCCACGCCGTGCCATCGGCCTGTTCCAATTGTCCGCCCGTAGGTAGCGGTTTGGAGCGATCGAAGATGCTGATGTTATCCAGTCCCAGGAAGCCACCACCAAACACCTGCTTGCCCGCAATGTCCTTGCGGTTGACCCACCATGTGAAGTTGAGCAGCAACTTCTGAAAGGTACGTTCCAGAAAGAGCACGTCACGCTGCCCACGTGGACCCGTCATTTTGTAGACACGCCAGCAGGCCCAGGCATGCACAGGAGGGTTGACATCAGAGAAGGCCCATTCGTAGGCTGGTATTTGTCCGTTAGGGTGCATATACCATTCGCGTAACAGCAAGATAAGCTGCTCCTTCGCGAAGGCGGGGTCAAGCTGCGAAAAAGGGATCATATGAAATGACAGGTCCCACGCCGCATACCACGGATACTCCCACTTATCGGGCATGGAGATCACGTCGCGGTTAAATAGATTATCCCAATCACTGTTGCGCCCATTGAGGCGGCTGGCAGGTGGCGTTGGCTGCGCGGGATCACCCTTGAGCCATGTATGCACATCATACATGTAGAGTTGCTTGCTCCATAGCAGGCTCGCATTGGCCTGTCGCGCCACCTTGTACGCCTCTTCGCTCAAAGTACTTGGCATCTTGGCGGCATAAAACTCGTCGGTCTCTTTGATGCGCTGCGTAAAGATCGCGTCAAAGTTGTCGCTGAAAGGTACTAACTCTGCGTCTTGCAAAGCGAACAAGCGAAGGCGTATGGTGACGCTTTCACCTGCGGCGAGCGTAAAGAAATAATGTGCGGCAGTCTTGGTGCCAGTTGGCTGTGAGTTTACGGCATCCGTCTTGCCATGGATAAGATATTCGTGGAAGGCATCCTTGACGTAAGGGTTACTGTTCTGCCCGTTATAGAGTCGCTGCACATTCGTCTCGTTGTCGGTGAAGAGGTAGGTGGGCATGATACCAGCACACGGGTGTTCAGTATCCATGCGAAAATTGCCGAGCGTATTGTGCTCGGCCATTAAAGCACCATCAACGGTGCCGACAATCTGTGGCTTGGGCCCGTAACCCTCGCCAATTTCACCCCAAGACCAGACATTGCGAAACCAGAGTGTAGGCAACAAGTGTAATGGGGCCGCATCAGGCCCGTGATTAACGGCGGTGATGCGAATGAGTACGTCATCGGGGCCGTTCTTGGCATATTCAGTGGTGATATCAAAGTAGCGGTTCTGGTCGAAGATGCCTGTATCGACGAGTTCAAACTCTGGGTCGTTGCGTGTGCGTCGCTTGTTCTCGTCGAGCAACCATTGATAAGGATACGCCGCCTGGGGATACTTGTAAAGTGCCTTCATGTACGAGTGGGTTGGTGTAGAGTCGAGGTAGTAGTAGCACTCCTTCACATCCTCGCCATGGTTGCCTTCGGGACCGCTCAGGCCGAAGAGTCGCTCTTTGAGAATGGGGTCTTGCCCGTTCCATAATGCCAGCCCAAAACAGAGGCGACCCTCGCGATCACTGATACCCATCAGACCATCTTCGCCCCAACGATAGGCGCGGCTGCGCGCATGGTCATGGGGGAAGTAGTCCCAGGCCGCGCCATCCGCGGAATAGTCTTCGCGTACAGTACCCCATTGACGCTCGGAAAGGTATGGTCCCCAGCGTTTCCAGTTCTGGGTGCGCTGCATGTCTTCCGCGAGGCGTTGTTCTTCGGCGGTAAGCATGGGCGCGGGTGTTGGTGTTTGCGACATACGTGTTTTCCTTCTATCCTCAATAAAGAATTTTCATCGCCATAATTGTAAAAGCGCGACCTTGCAATGTCAAGCAAACAGTGTTTATTGAATTTTTAACAAATAAGCAGCAGCGAAGCGCGCTGCACGCCCGTAGGGGCCAGCATCAGCGCGCCCTCGTGACCAGTGAAGGTGCGATTCGCCAACAGGCACGAGGGCGCGCTGATGCACATTTACTAATGAACCTGGTCATCAGAGAAACCCATCCGTAGGGACCAGATTTATCGCGTCCCGAGGCGATTTATCGCCTGTGATCCGACGAATCTCGCCTGATAAATCAGGCGTGGGACGCGATAAATCTGGTCCCTACGGATCTTGATGGAACATTAATTAAGTATTGACTTAATTAAGGAAATGCTTTACAATATGGATATATGGATATGTTTGTTGCGCTTGCAGACCCCACGAGAAGGAGCATTTTAGAACTCCTTGCTAACCGTGGTGAGTTATCTGCTACTGCTATCTATGAGCAGTTTTCTATCAGTCCACAAGCGGTTTCACAGCATCTAAAAGTCTTGCGTGAGGCAAACTTAGTGGAGATGGAAAAGCGTGCGCAAACCCATATGTACCGCCTTAATCCTCATACCCTGTCTCAATTTGAACAATGGGTGATGCAAACGAAGTTGCGGTGGAGTGAACGTTTTGATGCATTAGATGTAGTACTCGAACGTGAAAAGCAGAAGGGAGATGAATAACGTATGGCAGCAAATACAACGGATATTAACGCGGAACCAGGGAAACAAGAAATAGTCATCACCCGCGAATTCGATGCGCCACGAGAACTGGTTTTTAAAGCCATTACGGACCCCAAACTGGTGCCGCAATGGTGGGGACCGCGCTACCTTTCGACCGAGGTTGATAAGATGGACGTGAGACCCGGTGGTCAGTGGCGCTTTATCAATCGGGACGCCGAAGGAAACGAATACGCCTTTCATGGCGTCTATCACGAAATCCTTGCACCTGAGCGAATTATTGACACCTTTGAGTTTGAAGGGCTACCGGAAACCGGACATGTGATTCTGGAGACGATGAAACTTGAGGCACTGCCTGGCGGAAGAACCAGATTAACCACTCAATCAGTCTTCCAGTCAGTTGCTGACCGCGATGGCATGCTCCAAACTGATATGGCAGAGGGTGTCAAAGATACCTATAATCGTCTTGCTGAACTACTCAAGAAGATGTAGTAGCGCGATGTTTCTTTTGCACGCTGTACAGATCATCGTTTCTTGGGTTGTGATAGTGTCAAGAACCCCTCCCGTTGAACGGGAGAGGCTTGTGAGAGCAAGTCGATTTTGACCAGACGAGAGCGAAAGCTCCGTTAGAGGCGAATGTATAGGTATCGGCAAATGCGTTGCCAGTTTGCCGCGCTACGGACATCAGTTAAACAGACCTACGGGAGAAAGTCAGTGCTGATGGTATCTGAAACCGCTTCTAACCTTGTCGAGGCACACATTACCAACGAAAGTTGAGGCTCATTATGAGCAACGTTTTTGTCATCGATACAAAGAAACAGGTGTTGAATCCTGTCCATCCGGTGCGAGCACGTTTGCTGCTCACACAGGGCAAAGCGGCGGTGTTCAGGAGATACCCATTTACCATTATCCTCAAACGTGAGGTAGAGCATCCAGAGGTGCAACCATTACGTTTAAAGATTGACCCGGGCAGCAAAACAACAGGACTTGCCATCGTCAATGACGCTACGGGTGAGGGTGTTTGGGGCGCGGAACTCTCCCATAGAGGGCAAGCCATCAAGCATGCGCTTGAGTCACGCCGTGCTCTTCGTCGCTCACGACGCAACCGCACAACACGGTATAGGAAACCACGTTTTAACAATCGGTTACGCAACAAAGAGGGATGGTTGCCGCCTTCTCTGATGAGCCGTGTTCACAACATTCTCACTTGGGTAGCACGTTTGCAACGCTATGCACCTATCAAAGCCCTCTCGCAAGAGTTGGTGAAGTTCGATATGCACCTCTTAGAGAACCCTGCTATTGAGGGCATGGGCTATCAACAAGGGACGCTCGCAGGGTATGAACTGCGTGAATATCTTCTAGAGAAGTGGAACCGTCAATGCGCCTACTGTGGTGCAAAGGATGTTCCATTGCAGATAGAGCACATTCATCCTCGTACAAAAGGCGGCTCTCGTCGGGAAAGCAATCTCACAATAGCTTGTGAGCCATGCAACCAACGCAAAGGCAAACAGGATATCCGCGATTTCCTTAAGCACAAGCCCGATGTGTTGAAGAAGGTGCTGGCACACGCAAAGATGCCGCTGAAAGATGCCGCTGCCGTGAATGCAACGAGGTGGGAACTCTACCGCCGTTTGCAACAAACGGGCTTACCCGTTGAAGTCGGAACAGGTGGACGGACCAAGTTCAACCGCTCTACACGCAATTTGGACAAATCACACTGGATTGATGCGGCCTGTGTTGGTGCCTCTACTCCTGCTGTCTTGTTTTTTGAGAAGGTTCGTCCTTTGCTCATCAAAGCTATGGGACATGGGCGGAGACAGATGTGCGTTCCCGATAAATACGGATTTCCCAAGCAGCATAAAGCACGTCAAAAGTCTTTCATGGGCTATCAAACGGGGGATATCGTCAAAGCCAGTATTCCTCAAGGGAAGTATCAGGGAACCCATGAAGGACGTATTGCGATACGGTTTCGTCCGTCGTTTCGCTTGAACGGCTTTGATGTGGCTCCCAAATATCTGACAAGACTTCATCGCAATGATGGCTATAGCTATGAGAAAGGAGGGTCGCATTCCTCCCTCAGCCTGAAGGCGTGAGGGTCCCCTGCGACAACGTTTATGGAAATGAAACTTGAGGTTGTGCCGATACCAGTTACTGATATTGATCGGGCCAAGACCTTTTACGTTGAAAAGGCCGGATTTCACCTAGACCATGATGTACAGCCTGGTAACGGCATGAGGTTTGTCCAACTCACACCACCGGGGTCGGCATGTTCGATCGTTATTGGGACTAGTATGGGTCTGGCTGACCCAGGCTCAATTCGAGGGCTGCATTTAGTCGTAAAGGACATACACAAGGTTCGCGAAGTGCTCGCTGGCCAGGGCGTTGAAGTGGGCGCGGTTGACGATTTGGGGGGAGTTATGTATGTCTCCTTCAGCGATCCCGATGGTAACTCGTGGCTCTTGCAGGAAATATCCCCTCGCCAGTAACACAGGTTTTTAGGCCACTGGGAAAGGACGTTTTCCCTGATTGACGCCTATCAAAGCCATTTTTGACACTTTTAAGCTCTGCTACTGATACTATTGGTAGCAGAGCTTTTTTATGTTTTTGGCTTGTGTCGTTATTGCACGTTGTCTGTTTAGCGAGTGGCTGTGCTCTGCTCATCTACATTTAACAATGCTTTAATATTTTGTTAAAACCTGTCGCCTATGATTGGTCTGGTTACTTCTTATGTAACGTAGAATACTCTTTCAGGGGGATTTTCATGATGCACTTCACTCAGAAAAAAGGGCTGATTGTGGGTCTAGCTAGCTTGTCCGTGCTGGCTCTTTTGCTCATGGGGGCTGCGGCTGCTCCCCAACAGGTGAAGCAAGCGACGACAGTGCCTGTCGTTGGGCTTCCCGGCTATGATGTCTCGGTGTTCGCTAAAGGGACAAAAACGTATTATAATCCCGACTCAGTTGAGGTTGCTGGTAAGTATGTCTATATTGGCTACCAAAACACTACTGCAAAAGATGGCACGGATAACAAAACCAGCACTATTGTGCAATATACCAAGAGTGGCGATTTTGTGCGGGCCATAAGTGTGCTAGGACACTGTGATGGTCTGCGCTATGATCCCTATACGAATTTGTTGTGGGCAAGCTCGAATGAAGATGGCAATCCACAGCTTGTCACCATCGACTTCAAGAGCGGCAAGGTTACGGCATATCAATTTGCGAAGACTCCTCACGGTGGTGGCTATGACGACCTGGCCTTTGTGAATGGGTTAGCCTTTATTGCCGCCTCCAATCCTACGTTGAACAGCGCAGGCGTCAATGTTTTTCCCGCCCTCGATAAGGTCACGCTGAGTAATGGCAAGGCCAACTTGACTCCCGTTCTGTACGGCAACGCAACCGCTACCGATGCCTTGACAGGGCAGGCTGTTTCGCTCAACCTGACCGATCCCGACTCGATTTCACTTGATACAAAGGGGAATCTCGTTCTCGATAGCCAGGGCGATGCGGAACTGATTTCTCTGCATAATCTGGGTACGAACACGCAAACGGTGACGCGCCTAGCCGTTGGCACACAGGTTGACGACACACAGTGGATACCCACGGCGAAGGGACAACTGGTGATCGTTGATGCCAAGGCAAACACTATCTATACCGTCACGCTGGACAAGACGGGCTTCACTCCTGGCTCCATCTACACTGAGGCACCCAGTGACTCCAGCGTGGGTGGCTTTGTCGGGAAGGTAGATCCCAAAACGGGTTTTATCACGCCTGTGATTATTGGGCTGGTTAGCCCTACTGGTTTGGGCTTCATCCCTAATTAAGATGCGATGACAGAGACAAGCAGACAGGACGCGCAGAAATGCGTGTCCTGTCTGCTTGTCTCTGTTGCGTTCGGTGGCAGTTTATTTGTGTGTCAAGCTGTCCAAATCAATCACGTTTTTGATGCCGCCGACCTTGCCAGAAACGACATCGTTGAACGAGTCGATGGGATAGCGGCCAGTAATGAGGGCATGGACCGCATCGGGCCAGCGTTGCTGAAAGATCGTCAGGTCACGAATGGCGTTCTGGAAGGCATCTTTTCCAGCGTTGACGGTGCCGAAGATGATCTGGTTTTTTAGCACGGCGTCACGCATAATCAGGTCGGTATCCACCTGAATCGGTGCTTTACGTCCCGGCACGCCTGTAAAAATGAAGGCGGCATTAGTTCCTAGTACGGGCATGACATCGAAGGCTACCTGCGAGGCACCCACGGCCTCGTAAATCACATCGATGTTGCCAATCTGTTGTGCCAGTTGCGCTGCTGTTGTTTGTTGGTCGGAGATGTATTTTGCTCCCAATGACTCGACCAGCTGTGATTTGGGGTTAGGGGCTGGTGTGCGCGAATAGACAGAGGTCTCGAAACCCGCTACGAGCAGTGCCATTGTGCCGAGAATGCCGACAGGACCTGCTCCTAGCACAACCGCGTGAAGTCCCTTGCCATGCTCCTCTGGTGGTGCTTCAGGCTCGATCCAGGGGAGGCGCTGCTGAATTTGCCACAGTTGGGCGATGCCTTTTTCCGCGATGGTGAGCGGCTCGACGAGTACTGCGATATCACGCAGTTCGTGTGGGACGACGTTCATATATCGCTCATCATCTACCACGTATTCTGTCATAAATCCATGTCGTTGCTTGATGCCACGCTCAGTGAAATCGCCGGTAAAACAAAAATCCTGACGACCTGCGCGACATGCGCGACACTCAGGATGATTGCAGGGGCGACGCACCATCGTCACCACCAGATCGCCAGGTTTGAGCGTAGTCACATTCGCGCCAACCTCAATCACCTCACCGAGCGACTCATGGCCGATGACCAGATAATCAGAGCCATCGGGCGGCGTGCCATACTCGAAAGAGCAGATTTCTTTATCTGTACCACATACACCGACATCAAGCATGCGTAATTTTACTTGCGTTGGCTCTGTAATCTGCGGTTCCTCGTGATAATCGATTACTTTCACTTCTTGTGTCTTGGGAAAAACGGCTACAGCTTTCATCGTAAAAACCTCCTAAAAATCTTCTTATGAAGAACAACATTTCATGAATGTGTTAGTGCATGTATGCATTTATATAGTCCATACACGAGCATTTTTGAACGCTACTTCTGTTACATCGGCTAGACTGATGGAGATGACGGCGGCGACGCCGATAGAGCCATGCTGGAAGCTGCTGTCAGTAATAGTCGTGAGAAAATGATGATTGATCGCAAGCCGTATCTGGGAGCCACTCGCGACGACCGCTATCACGTTTTCTTTGCCTATACCTTGATTGACGAATGGGCTATTGCTTTGTATCAATGCGCTAGCTTGGTCCTTGAGGGTGAGGCCATAGGAGCCATCGGTGCAGATGAGAAAGCGGTAATTGCTGCGGAATACGAGTGCGCCACAGTCGCCTCGCAGGATGGTCATACTGACCTCATAGGTAAAGTTGCTATAATCGCTGCCTTGCGCTTGGCAATCATAAAATGCTGTACCGAGCTGCGCGATTGCGTGATATGCACCACCTGTGAAGGCGCATGAACCGCTGCTACTCGTACTGGTATTCCATTTATGGCCCTGGCTGTTATCAATCAGGGTATCATCCAGCACGAGTGTTGATGGTTGCGTGGTATAAGGATTACCATTGATGGCGGCTACCGTCGCAGTTGCGTTATTTCTTGACCCCACCGTCCCTGTTGGCGCGCCAGTGCTAGCGCTCCCGCTCCCACTATGTCTCAGCAGCACGAATTGCGAGACGAACGCTCCCCCGACTACAAAGATCAGTAAGCCAAGCATGAGTACCACACTACAGCGCAAGCCACTTCTGGTGGCAAACGTGAGGTTAACACCGCGTCCCGCTTGTGCTGTCGTAGCAGGAGCGGGGTCGTGAGCTGTTGTTACCGCTTGTACGCTTTGCGATTGCTGCGAGGTGGCTGTGGCACGGATGGGCGGTTGTGACTGTGCAGAGCGCAATTGATCTTGCTGCTGCATGGTGAGGGCTATGCCACCTATGCCACCTATGCTGCCAGCCAGTGGCTGCGTCTTCTCTGGGTCGAGAGGGGCCGTTGCAGTGTTGGGTATGTCAGCAAAATCAGAGCCAGCAACAGTGCCAAAGGGACTCGCAGCAGACGGCCTCTGCTGGAGTGCAGCTTGAAATGCCTGTGCAAAAGCGGTAACGCTGGGAAAGCGGTCGCCTGGCCGCTTGGCGAGTCCGCGTATGAGTATGTTATCAAGTGCTGGTGGCACCTGCGGATTGAGTGTGCTGGGCGGTTGCACCTGTCCTTGCACATGCTGCATCATCAATTGTTGCAGATTGCCGCGAAATGGTACACGTCCTGTTAGCAGTTCATAGCTCATTGCGGCTAACATATATTGATCAGTTTCTAAGACAGGATGGCCTTGCCATTGCTCCGGAGCCATGTAGAGCGGGGTACCACCAATGGTATGTTGCCCAATGCTGGCGGCAGAGTCGCTAAACTTTGCTAGCCCAAAATCTGCTAGCAGCAGGTCAGGACGACGTGGATTGTCACGGTCGAGACGGATCAGGAAATTTGAAGGTTTCACGTCTCGGTGAATGATCTGCTGGTCATGGGCATGTTGGAGCGCACCCGCAGCCTGCATCACAATGTGGGCGACATCGATAGGCAATAATGCGCCCGGTGCGTTACGCTGGCGCAGCCATATGGAGAGCGAACCATCACTACAGAACGGCATCACCATATAGGGCATCTGTGTGCTATTGAGTGTTTCCTGTCCATAGTCGAAAAGAGGCAGAATATGCGGGTGATTGAGATGCGCGATAGTATGCATCTCTCGCTCAAAGAGGCGCAGTGCCTCGTTATTGAGTGACGTACTATCATCAAACTGTGTATCGCTACGAATCACTTTTATCGCAACTTGTCTGTGAATACCTGGGTCTTCTGCCAGATAGACCTCACCCATGGCACCTCTACCTAATAGATGCAATAAGTGGTAACGGCCAAGTTGTTTTCCATCCAATGACATACAATTTCCTGACGCCTTCTTATGCCCATAGTCTCATATTGTGGAACGCTATTTCTGTTGCGTTTGTCAGATCACTGGCAACGAGGGCGATTTGCCCCTGTACGTAGGTGCTATCTGTCACACTATCGATATGAGTAGAATTAATATAGAAATCGATGTGATCTCCGATCACGGCAACGGCGAGCGTGTTTGTTTTATTGAGACCAGTGTGAATAGCGGTTGAGGTGCCACTGACAAGGATCTTGTTGGTGGCACCGAAGAGAATAAGTGCGTAATATCCATCCTGCGTGAGACGCATATAATAGGCATCTAAGTTCGCTGGGGCAGACAGGCGAAAACCCATACCACCCGCATCACCTTTGAGAATCGTCATCTGCACCTCATAGACAAAATTACGGAGTTGTGCATAGGGTTGCGCGTCGGCAGTGCAAAAGAAGGAATAGTTATTTTTCGCTGTACTGATATGATAAGCCCCATTGCTAAACGTGCAGAAGCTATCGCCATTGGCTGCGACTTCCCATTTGGCACCACTCTGATTATTGCTCAATGGGTCAAGCAAGCGCAATGTGTTGAGTATTTTTCCATACGGATTAGGATTTGCATGCGCGATAGTCGTGGTCGCTGTCGCATTCACTGCATTGGTGTTCGCAACACTTTGTGTGGGTATGGCAGGAGTTGTGCCTGCACTAGCCTGGGCTATAGGGAACGTTGAAGCGGTTGGCACCTGGGGTGAATGAACATATTGATAAAGCGCGAAGAGGATGCCGCTAGAGAGTATCAGCAGAATGGCTATCGTGACGATAATCAAGCGTGTATGTTTCAAGGGTGATTGTGTAGCATGACTAAATGCCGGGGTGGATATAGGGATGGATGGTGGGGTGTATAGTGGGGGGGTATATGCGGAGGGAAATGTATCGGGCAGATGGGTAGTGGAAGGGGTTGCTAGCATGTTTTGCACTGGTTGGACTGCGAAAAATGAGTTGGGTGAGTTTGAACTGGCCGTATGCGAAGGCTGCGAGAGCTCTGAGGGGGCTTGCTCTGCCACCTGTGACTGCTTCGTAGGCAGCGACGGCTCATCTTCCTTGATGGAAATTGTGAGGAAGAGGGGACCACGTGGACCTTGCTCATAGAGTGCCTCACCTTGCCCTTCCAGCCGCAGCACTTGCTGCTCTCGTGTGCCCGCGGGTACTGTGACCGTAACCTGCCGCTTTCCCGGCAGTGTAATGGTGCGTTGCGTTCCATTTCTGGCTTCTCCCCGGCTGATCGTCAAGGTTGCTCGGAGATCGCTGTAGGCTATGGCTTGCTCTAAGGCTCGTACAAATTGCGTGACCGAGGCAAACCTCTGCTCTGGCTGTTTTTCTAGGGCGTGTAACACGACAGCATCGATAGCCGGGGAAAGGTATTTATTGATGGTACTTGGTGGCGGCGGTGGAATCAGACGATGTTGCTGGATAACACGTTCCTTGGGGCCAGAAAAGGGTGTGCGACCCGCCAAAAATTGGTATGCTACCATGCAGAGGGCATACTGATCAGTGGCGGCACACGGTTGACCATCCCATTGTTCAGGCGCGATATACAGTGCTGTCGCCTGCGCGGGCATAAAAATCTCTTTCATTGCCACTGTCTCAATGGTGCTGATGTCAAGGAGTTGTATATCAGGCAAGGAAGTCTGCGTTTGGGCAGAGTGAACGATGAAGCTTTGCGGCCTGACATGAAGGTAGAGCATATGACGATCATGGCCGAGTTGGAGTTCTAGAGCGGCCTGACGTATAAAGTGTACGGTATCCCGTGGTGAGAGTTGTGTAATACCCCGCTGCGTTAACCAGCGATCCAGCGTGTCAATCTGTGTGCCTTCGATTGCCATATGCCCACCTCATTAAGAAATGAGTCAAATCTATTTGCATAACTCAGGAGCCTAGCAACACTATAACATATCTTTTGTGAAAATGGAAAGCCATGTCGTTATGCATGTGGAATGTAGCCCGCGCTCCATGCCCACAAGAATAGTGCAAAGGCCAGAAGTAATAGGATGATAAGGACCGCGATCACCAAGCCTTTTTTTGATCGCGATTGCTCTTGCTCGACCACCTGAAAATTGACCATCAGACTGCGTGAAGTTGGGTTAAGCACAGAGGTCTCGGGGTCTTCTGCATAGACGACGTGTCCCTCAGAAAGGTTTTGGGGGATGGCGTAGCGTAGATTCTCACCGGGGGCAACTCCTCCTGGTATGCTCAGGCGAATGTTCTTCTTATTCATACCATCCATCACCGCAAGGAGTTTTAAGCTGCCGCTCATCGCTTCTTTTCGGCTGACCAGCAGGGTCGCTGTGCTCTCTCCTTTTGGGCGTAGCACGGGAGGGAATGAAGGGGCGGAGCCACTCTTGGCGCGATCAACTTTGGCTGGTTCGGTGCGCACTGGTTTTGGCGGTGCTGGTCTTCTCTCAGGTGCTTGCTTCCCAACAGACTGTTGCAATGCGTTATAGTACACTTGTAGCGAGGGATAGCGATCTGCGGGCTTCTTCTCTAGGCACGTAGCAGCACCCCATCAGTTGCGCGGGGAATGCGAGTGTTCAGCTTGCTGGGTGGCTGCGGCTTCTCGCGGTAGTGTTGAATGGCTATTTCTGCCGGGCTACCCTCAAACGGAACTTTGCCGGTCAGTAGCTCGTAGGTCATGATGGCGAGTGCGTATTGATCGCTGGCCCTGGATGGCTGCTGACTCGATAACTCCGGTGCCATATATTGGGGTGTGCCAATGCCTACTGAGGTGAGTTGACCATCGTCCAGGTTTTTTACTAGGCCGAAATCACTGAGTAAGAGCGTTGGTCGGTTGGGATTAGCTAGATTATCAATCAGGAAGTTAGATGGTTTGATGTCGCGGTGAAGAATTTCTTGGTCATGGGCATACTGCAATGCACCTGTTGCTTGTTCGATCAGATAGACCACATCAAAAGGAGTTGGCAGCGTGCCCTGTTGTTTACGCTGCTTGAGCCAATGTGCCAAAGAACCCGCTTGTATATAGGGCATGACCATATACTGAATGGTATAGCTGTTCACCAACTGCTCATCAACCATATAGATAGGAATAATGTGCGGATGGTGCAGGCGAGCAATCGTCTTCATCTCGCGTTTGAAGCGATTTTGCAGGGTAGGATCAGAGGCTCTGTCTTCGTGCATGACCTTAATTGCCACATCACGCGACAATTTTGTATCCTGTGCGAGATAGACCTGCCCCATACCCCCCTCATCTAAGAGGCGTAGGACTTTATAGTTCCCCAGTTGTTGGCCCTCTAATCGCATATCTGCCCCTTTACGGTTAAGCGTTTTGTACGACCTTTGCATTACTAAAACTCACATCGGCGGCATTAGTGAGATCAATGGCGGCAACGCCAATCTTGCCTTGCGAAAACTGCGCATCCTGGATAGAGGTGATTTTGCTGCCGTTGATGTACACAATAATTTGTCCACCGCCATCAGCTGCTGCGATGGTGTTCTGCTGATTCTTGCCGGTCGTAATCAAGCTGGACGCGGTTGGCTGAATCAGCGTGGTTGCTTGATGATTGTTATATCGGTACAGTTCGTATTGACCTGTGCTACGAATGCCAAAGTAATAGTAAGAATTACTGGCATCGTTGACGCAGAAAACCACGCCCCCTCCGTCGCCAGAGATGATCGTCATATCTACTTGATACGCAAAGACGCTAAAATTCGTGGCCTGCGCAAGGCAAGAGAAAAGTGTATCGTTCTGACTACCTACCACATGATAGCTACTATTCGTAAATGCACAATTACTGCTTTCATCCCACTGATTAGTGTTGCTCGTCAGTGGGTCGTCAAACGTAATCTTGGTAGCTGACGTTGGTGCGGCTGTCGGCGCGGGTGTATCGGTTGGTGCCGGGGTCGCTGTTGGGACCACATTGTTGGCGGCGAGGGCGGTCGCCGTGGCGTTCCTGTCAATTGTTGGCGGTTGAGGAGTTACGCGCGAGAACAGATAAATGACACCGCTCAGCACGACAAGCACCGCCAGACCAATCAAGACGATGCGTCCCGTCATATTTGGCTTTTGCTGCTGGGGTGGCTGCGGTGGAAGCTGGGGAACTTGTGGCAGCGGTTGTCCCTGTCCCGGTAATGACCACGGATTTGGGTTAGGGTTAGGCCTGGGGTTGACGTTCTGATTGGGTGGTGGTGCGAGATGCGTAGGTGGTATCCATCCTGCTGGATTTTGATTGGCTGGCGGCGGCGGCGGTGGGGGTGGTGTAATGGCGTTGTTGCTTGCCACGGTAGCTTGTTGCAGTGCGTCCGCGAAGGCGCGTATCGTGGGGTAACGGTCTTGCGGATTCTTTGCCAGCGCACGCAAAATAACCGCGTCTATTGCACGCGGCAGCCTGGAATTGAGCGAACTCGGCGGTACGGGCGTCGTCTGCATATGCTGGTACATCATTTGCATATCATTGCCACGGAACGGAAGCTGGCCTGTGAGCATTTCATAGGCCATAATTGCTAAAGCGTATTGATCGCTCGCGGGCACCGGGTGGCCGTTCCACTGTTCGCTGGCCATGTATGCCAGCGTACCCCGTGAGGTGGTGCTCCCCTTGGTGGCGTCGATGGCCTTTGCGATGCCAAAGTCCATCAAGAGCAAATCGGGTCGATCAGGCGTCTCCTGGCGGTTGCGAATGAGAAAATTGGAGGGTTTGACATCCATGTGCAGGATGTTGCGATCATGGGCGTGTTGGAGCGCGTCTGCCGCTTCGCGCACGAAATGTGCCACCTCTTGTGGTGGCAATGGCTCTCTGCTCCCACGACTGCGGAGCCAGTCAATCAATGAGCCTTCGGCACGATACGGCATCACCATATAGGTGGTTGGCTTGCCTTGCACCGTTTCAGTGCCATAGTCGAGGAGTTGCAGAATATAGGGATGGTCAAGTGAGCTGACGAGGCGCATCTCACGGTCAAATAGACGATTCGCCTCTTGCGTGGCGGTCTGATTGGGGTATAATGTTGGCTCACTCTGCACGACCTTGATTGCCACCTGCCGTGGCAAATTGGTGTCGTCCGCGAGATAGATTTCACCCATACCACCCCTGGCGATCAGGCTGCGCACGCGATAATGCCCCAGTTGCACACCTTCTAAACCCATAATATATTCTCTCCCTTTAGCTTATAGCATATAGAAAAAATAATAGAAGTAACACAACTATTTGCTGCCAATATATCATAGGAGACACAAAAATAAAAGCCCGCATGTTCGCTCTCAAAAACATACCATCACACCCACACGTGTGCATTCTGAAAGGTAGCCTGGGTAGCACTACCATCACTCTCTGCCGCTATCCCCAACTGACCCTGGGTTTTCTTTCTTAGACCCACAATTGTGTACTCCAGTGTTCCTTATAATCCTCGACGAACTGTAATAGAGAGCTCGCTGGTCGTCCGAGTAGAAGCGACACCTCATTGGTCAGGAAGCCTGACTTGCCCATGCGTGCTAACGTATACTCAAGCGTCATAAAAAAGATCAAACTCCAGGGTACGCCGCGCCTCAACATCCGTACCCAGAAGTGAGGAATGGATGGGTGAGCATAACGGACAGGGTAGCCCATAACCTGCGAGAAGATGCTTGCAACCTCCAAGAAGTTCAACTTTACTTGACCCGTCAGTAAGTATGACTTGTTTTGATAGAGCTGCGGCTGCTCACATATCTTGATGACGACCTGTGCAATATCGCGTGTATCAATAAAGCCAAGCGCACCATTTCCTGCTGGAATAAAAATTTCATGCCTCGTCGCAATATCAACGCCATGCGTAGAATTCTTGCCACAGAGATTTTGCATAAAATAGCTAGAACGTAGCAGCGTGTACGCGATACCGCTGGCTTCAAGGTGTCGTTCCACTTGATAATGAGGCAAAATCTTTAGATGGTCCGCACCGGGAATACTCAGATACACAATATGCTGACAGCCTGCTCGTACCGCAGCATCAATAAAGGGTTTAATCTGTGTGCGAATGATTGTTCGATCAGGTACTGGTACCACCAGGAAAAGGATACTAATACCGTCAAGTGTCGCATCCCATGTGCCCTGGTCAGCAAAATCAAACTTGACAGAGGGAACCTGTGATCCAAACTGACGAGTAACCTTATCGGGAGTATGTGCGGCAAGACGGAATGGCAAAAGAGGACTATGCTTGAGTAAAAGCTGTACAACCTCGGAGCCAACTGTGCCCAAAGGAGTTGTGATGACGATCATAATATACCTTAACGTTCTTTCTATGAGAGATGAATACGCACCATTGTAAACTGCTTTGCCGCCTGCCTTACAGACTCAGGATCAGGCTGCTTATTGGCATCTATTGTGACTCCATAAGCACGTGCAGCACCAACATTCTTGCGCACAAATGCTAGCAATTCGTCCGCAGTCACCTCTTTATCAGTGATGACCTCTGCGCTACCTTCAAGCTGCTTTCCCTGTATATATAGCAAAACTGGTGCCTGGTTAAGCAGGTTTTTGTACCAGTCATGATCAGTGAATAATACCACTGTGTTCCTTTGGCGGACATAACCGACTGGAATAGCATACCGCTTTCCACTTTTCCGTCCCTTAAAGGTTAGCAACATAATCGAAGTGCTAATCAGTCCATGCAATGGTGAACGTAACAACAGTGTTATGGCCTTGTTCACGAACTTTGGCGGTCCCTGTCGCGGCTGTTGAGTCGTATCAGCTATCATATATACCCTCTTAGAATTGCAGTTTGGTTACTTTTGACGCAACTATATTATAGGACATATAAAAATAAAAGCCTACCCTTCACAAAGTTCCTTCCCATCTCATATAATAGGTGTAGTACAAAAACATATGCACATTTTTGCTTCTATAATACATATTCATAGCTGCTAGGGGAGCCATTTGGCTGAGAAGTGCGCGCATTGGGCGCGTCACTGACCCTATGAACCTGATCTGGCTAGTACCAGCGGAGGGAAGCGGCACGGTTCTCTAAAACAGCGTTTTGACAAGACCGCGACCTCCATTAGTCCAGAGGTTGCGGTTTTTTATTGGAGAAAAGATCATGGATACAACGAAACTGGTGGTGCGGGAGGTGGCAAAAACATATCGTACAGGTAAACAGCTGATCGAGGCTCTATCACCGATTGATCTCACGGTAGCGCAGGGCGAGTTTGTGACCATGATTGGGCCAAGCGGCTGTGGCAAAAGCACACTCTTCAATATTATCGCGGGCGTGGATGAGGCTAGCGCGGGCCATATCACGCTGGACGGCGAGACCGACACGGTGCGTGCGGGCAAATCTGGCTACATGCTGCAACAACCTCTGCTCTTACCGTGGCGCACGGTTGAAGAGAATGTCATGCTCGGGCTGGATGTGCGTCATGTGTCACGTAAGCAGGCCCAGCAAGAAGCGCATGAACTGCTGAAACGCTTTGGCTTGCTGGAGTTCGCGCAAAATTATCCCACCACGCTTTCTGGAGGCATGCGTCAGCGTGTCGCCTTGCTGCGTACTGTGCTCTTTAACCACGCGTTTTTGCTGCTCGATGAACCTTTCGGTGCCCTTGACGCCCTGACACGCCTCTCTTTACAGATGTGGCTGCTAGAGTTGTGGCAGAGTTTCCAGTCCAGCGTCCTGTTTGTGACGCATGATGTGCGCGAGGCCATTTTGCTTTCTGATCGCATCTACGTGCTGAGTGCCCGTCCTGCCCGTGTCTTGCGCATCGTCGCTGTGCCATTGCCGCGTCCACGCCGACAAGAGCAACTCGCCACGGCAGAAGCTCTATGCCTGGAACAGGAACTGGTGGCATTACTGATGAAGGAGCAACAACTATGAACGCCGCCCCAGCACTCTCCGGCCAGACCGCCAGCACGCGTACTCAGTTACGGCGCATTGCGGGCTATGGCCCGGCGGTGATACTCACCGTATCGTTACTGCTATTATGGGAACTGGCAGTACGGGCTGGACAGATCAGCATCCATCTGCTGCCAGCACCGAGTGCGATTCTACAGGCTTTGTTCGCCAATGGCGATATCATCTGGGTCAATACCATCCAGACGCTGCTGGAAACCGTGCTTGGTCTCGCGGCGGCGACCCTGCTAGGGTTATTTCTGGCAATCGTGCTTGATATATCTTTCTGGGCGCGGCGGGCCATTTATCCCTTGCTTATTACCTCGCAGACGATCCCGATCATCGCGTTGGCCCCATTATTGTTGATCTGGTTTGGCTATGATATTGGCCCAAAGGTGATTGTCGTCACGCTGTACTGCTTCTTTCCTATCGCCGTAGCGTGTGCGGATGGCTTGTTGGCTGCCGACCCTGATCTGATGCGGTTGATGAAAAGTATGCGCGCATCACGCTGGCAAATATTGTGGTTGGTGCGCTTGCCAGGTGCCATGCCCTCCTTCTTTTCCGGCTTGCGCATTGCCGCCACCTATAGTGTAACGGGTGCGATCTTCGGCGAATATGTGGGTGGCTATCAAGGTCTGGGCATCTACATGCAGAACGCGGCCCACTCGTTCGCCATTGATATCGTTTTCGCCACCATTCTTGTTACCGCCGTTTTGAGCTTACTCTTATTTGGTCTTGTAGCATTGATTGAGCGCATTGCGTTGCCCTGGTATTACGGCGCAATAACAAAACAGTAGAGGATGCCCACAAGGGGCATGCAAAAGGAGGCATTGATGAATGCTCGTGTACGTCTTTTATTGAGTATTGGCTTGCCCGTACTCTTGATTATCGCAGTGGTCGCGGCGTTTTTAATTCAGCAGCAGCGCAACAATGCGGCTACCACAGCTACGATGGTTACGCCAGCCGCCACGCCCTGGAAGGGGCCAATTACCAGTATGTCGTTGGCGTTGGACTGGACACCAAACACCAACCATACAGGTATTTATGTGGCGTTGGCAAAGGGTTGGTATCGCAATCAAGGCATCGACCTCAAATTACTGCCTTATTCTGATAGCACAACACCTGATACGCTGGTGAGTAACAGCAAGGCCGACGTTGGCATTAGCTCGACCGAAAGTATCGTTGCGGACGCCGCTGTTGGGCAACCTGTTGTTTCAATTGCGGCTATCGTCCAGCACAATACGTCCGCCCTTGTCACACTGGCAAGTTCTGGTCTGACGCGCCCCTCTATGCTGGATGGCAAGGTCTATGGTGGTTTCGGTGCGCCCTATGAGGGGGCTGTGGTGGGGGCGGTCATCAAACACGATGGCGGCAAAGGTGTCTTCAAGAATGTCACCTTGAGCGTTGACGCGATGCAGGCGTTAGAGTCGCATCGTATCGATTTTGTGTGGGTTTTTGAGGGCTGGGAAGTTATTCAGGCGCAACGCCAGAGTATCAAGCTCAATGTCTTCCCCATTACCGATTATGGTGTTGCCGACTACTATACACCCAACATAATCGCCAGCCCAAATACCATCAAGCAGAAAGCCGACCTGTTACACCGTTTCATGAAGGCGACGAAGCAGGGCTACGAATATGCACGCACGCACGTCAATGAGTCGGCGCAAGACCTGTTGCACGGTGCTCCCGCTGGCACCTTCCCCGATCAAGGTCTGGTGCTTGCCAGCCAGCAATATCTCAGCCCGCGTTACGCCGATGCTGGTCAGAAGTGGGGCATGCAGCAAGCGGCAGATTGGCACGGCTATCCACAATTCATGCTCGCCACAGGGGGTATACAGGACGCGTCCGGCAAAACCGTGACAAGCTTGGACTTCGACGCGCTGTACACCAATCAGTTCGTGTAATAGCACATAAGAGACAATTCGTCATCCTTCTGGGTAGGGTGTAGGAACCAGCTTATGCACTTTTACTAATGAAACTGGTAAACAGGGAAGCCCATCCGTAGGGGCCAGATTGATCGCGCCCCAGGGCGCTTGATCGCCTGTGATTCAGGATTTCGCTCAATAAATTGAGCGGAGGGCGCGATCAATCTGGCCCCTACGGAGCCTGCAGCGCGCTTCGCTGCTCACGCGA
>JBBPYR010000236.1:0-13308 GCA_038199755.1 Ktedonobacterales bacterium
AACATAAACCCCCATTAGTTAGATAACACAAAAAAACCAACACACCCCCCCCCCCACCACAATAGGGGGAATGAGGAGAAAGCAAAGATTATGGCAACAACGATGAAGCCAACCGAACAGGGAACGTCATTTTTGACAACGCCCGTCACCGAGAGTGCAGATAAAATATTTACCTTAGAGCAGCGTGACGAGGAGCAGCGTTGGATTGAAGAGTCGAGTGCGACCTTTGTCGAGCGTGAAGTTTTGCCGAAGGCGGAGGCCATCGATCATCAGGAGCCGGGAGTGATGCCTAGTCTGGTGAAGAAGGCGGGTGAGCAGGGCTTGTTGATGATTGAGATTCCAGAGGCATACGGTGGTGCCGAACTGGGCTTGCTGACAGCGGTGCTGGTGGGAGCGACGCAGAAGGAAGCATCGTTTAGTGTCGCGTATGGGGCGCACACCTCGATTGGTACGTTGCCGATTGTGTATTATGGCAACGAAGAGCAGAAGCAGAAGTATTTGCCCAAGCTGGCAACGGGCGAATGGATCGCTGCCTATGCCTTAACGGAGCCGGGTACTGGCTCGGACGCTATGCACCTGAGCACACGTGCTGAACTCGCGCCGGATGGTAAGCACTATATTCTCAACGGCACAAAGCAGTGGATATCGAACGCGGGCTTTGCCGATGTGATGATCGTGTTCGCCCGCATTGGCGACAATCGTCCCTCGGCCTTTATCGTGGAGGTGGCGTGGCCCGGTGTCTCCACTGGCAACGAGGAGCGCAAGATGGGTATTAAAGGCTCATCGACGCGGCAGGTCTACTTTGAAGATGTGCAGGTTCCAGTGGAGAATTTACTGGGTGAACTGAATAAGGGCTACAAGATCGCGTTTAATATTCTCAACATCGGGCGTTTGAAGCTTGGCGCGGGCACTGTTGGTGGGGCGCGTAATGCGCTAGGGCTGGCTGCGGTGTACACCACGGAGCGTAAGGCTTTTGGCAAGACGATTAACAATTTCGGCATGATTAAGAAGAAACTAGCACGTGTAGCCGCCGAAATCTATTCTGCCGAAAGCGCGGTTTTCCGTACAGCTGCCAACATTTCGCAGGCACAGAGCGGCGAAGAGAACACCGAAGCTATGTTCAAGGCGGTAGAAGAATATGCGATTGAAGCCTCACTCGCTAAAGTGCATGGCAGCGAAACGCTCGCCCTTGCCGTTGATGAGGGTGTACAGATTTTCGGTGGCTACGGCTTTATGCAGGAGTATCCTATCGAGAAGGCCTATCGTGACGCACGCATTCAGCGCATCTTTGAGGGCACGAACGAGATTAACCGTCTCGTGGCCTCTGGCACGCTTTTCCGCCGTGTGCTCTCTGGCAAGCTTAACCTGATGACGAAGTTCCCCGAGGTGGAGGCGCGTGTGAAGGCTGGTAACGCCACCGCAGTCGCCACTGAGAGCACTCCTGCCGAGTTGCGTGATGCCGTGAATGCGTTGGAGCGAGCGAAGGACGCCACCATCTATAGCTCCATGAAGATTGCCATGAAGTATATGCAGGGTTTGGACAATGAGCAGGAGTTTATTGAGTACCTTGCCAATCTGTTGATCGACCTGTACGGCATTGATAGTGCGTTAGCGCGTGCTCTTCAGAGTGTGCAGCGAGGCGATGAAAACAGTGGTTTGCATGTCAAGCTGGCGCAACTGGCGACGTGGCTGGCCTTCTCGCGTATTCGCACCAATCTTGATCAGATGATTATGACGAACACGGATAGCGATTATATTCAAAAAGAGTTGGCACGTGTGCGTGCCTATGTTGGCGATTATGTCTTCAACGGCGTGGCTGCCCAGCGCGAATTGGCTGACATCGTGGTTGAGAAGCGCGGCTATCCCCTCCTATAGTTAGTACTCATCCGAGGTAGCTGTTCGTGGGCTGGCAACCCGACGGGCCAAGCGCCCACGAACAACTGCCTCGGATTATGCTGTCAGGGGTCATGATGCTGGTCGGCGACCGTATGAAATGGGATGACTGAAGAGGATGTGTGCCTGATTTGTGTCCCAAACATGGATGAGAAGGGGCAAAGCGAGTTTCCCACCAGGTTGGCGGGGCTGGCTGCTCGAAACCTTTGGTAGCAAACTGTTTGAAGCAAGTATTGAAGATTCATTGCAGCGATTGAAGCGTGCAGCAGAAGCACGACTGTAGGGACCCGATTTATCGCGTCCAAGAGACATCAACCTAAGAATAGATGAGATGGTGGGAACGCTCGTTTCAGGAGGGGCGGGAGTGGTGTGGGAGGGTGGAGTGGACCCTTGGGTCGCCCGTGGGGTGGGGCAAACTGGCGAGGATCGCCCTGAACGAGCTAGCCCGGGCGACCCATGGGTCCCCACCCCGCCTCGTCCGCCGCCCCCGCCCCTACTGAGCTGTTCGCTTAGGTTGATATCTATTGGACCCGATTTATCGCGTCCAATATGAGGAGATAAAAATATTATGGCAGAAGCCGTTATTGTAAGTGCGGTTCGTACACCGATTGGGCGTGCGATGAAGGGCGTCTTGAAGGATGTACGTGCCGATGATCTGGCTGCTATTGCTGTGCGAGGTGCGCTGGCACGGGTGCCGCAGCTTGATCGTGCGCTAATTGAGGATGTTATTTTTGGCTGCGCCTTTCCCGAAGGGGAGCAGGGCATGAATGTTGCACGGCTGATTGCTGCTCTATCTGGCTTGCCGGAGACGGTGGGCGGCGTAACGGTCAACCGCTTCTGTGCTTCGAGCTTGCAAGCTTTTAACATGGCGGCGCAGAATGTGATGCTGGGCCTGGGCGAGGTGTTTGTCGCTGGTGGCATTGAGAATATGTCCCGTGTTCCCATGGGCGGCTTCAATCCTAGCTTTAACCCACGCTTGATTAAGTCACGTGATGATGTCAAGGTCGAGGAAGAGCTGGCGGGGATCGAGCCATTACCCGATTATGTGTATGCCAGCTATATGCCAATGGGTATTACCGCTGAGAATCTGGCGCGTGAGTATAACATTAGCCGCGAGGAGCAGGATCGCTTTGCGCTACGTAGCCACCAGCGAGCTGTCGCGGCCACTGATAATGGCACGTTCAAGCGCGAGATTGTGCCCGTTCCTCTGCCCAATGGCAGCGTGATGACGATTGATGAGGGGCCACGCCGTGACACCACGCTGGAACGGTTGGCGACACTAGAACCTGCCTTTATCAAAGGTGGGACGGTGACCGCGGGCAACTCCAGTCCTTTGAATGATGGGGCTGCTGCCCTTGTTGTGATGTCGGCTGAGAAGGCACGCGAGCTGGGGATTAAGCCACTGGCGAAGGTGCATACGATGGCGGTAGCGGGTGTGCGCCCTGATGTTATGGGCATCGGCCCCGTTCCAGCGATGAAGAAAGCATTACAACGAGTGGGGATGCAGTTGAGCGATATTGATATGATCGAACTGAACGAGGCGTTTGCAGCGCAGGCCTTGGCGGTGGTCAGAGCACTGAACCTGGACGAGGAGAAGCTCAATCCACATGGTGGCGCGGTTGCTCTAGGTCATCCGCAGGGATGTAGCGGCTCGCGTATCGTTGTGACGTTGTTAAACGACCTTCAGACCTATGACAAGACGCTCGGTATTGCCACGTTGTGTATTGGTGGCGGTCAGGGTCTGGCCACGATCATCGAGAGGCTTGCCTAGTAGGGGCGACATTCATGACGCCCTCTTTCGGGCGCGATTTGCCCGTATGGGAGGCGTGTGAAGGAGAAAGAAATGTCATATCAAATACGGAAGGCGGCTGTGCTTGGTGCTGGCGTAATGGGGGCGGCGATAGCGGCCCATCTTGCGAATGTCGGCATTCCTAGCCTGCTCCTCGATATAGTGCCAGAGGGGGCGAAGGATCGCGATGTCATCGCACGGTCGGGTGTTGAGAAGGCGTTGAAGGCGCGGCCTGCCGCGTTCTTTAGCAAGCGTGGGGCATCGTTGATTACGGTGGGTAACACTGAGGACGACCTGGAGGCACTAGCGGATGTGGATTGGGTGATTGAGGCGGTGGTTGAACGCCTGGATATCAAGCACGATCTGTATAGCAAGCTTGAACTGGTGCTCACTCCGGGCACGATTATCAGTTCTAATACATCGGGTTTACCCGCGCATATGTTGACGCAGGGCCGCAGCGAGGATTTTCGCAAGAACTTTCTAATTACGCACTTCTTCGCGCCTGTACGCTATATGCACTTATTAGAGATTGTGCCAGATGTTGACACGAACCCCGAACTGGTGCAGTTTATGCAACAATTCGCCACCGAGCGACTCGGTAAGGGCGTGGTGTTATGCAAGGACACGCCCAACTTTATCGCTAACCGCATCGGCGTATACGGTTTCATTGCAACCATTCAGCGTGCGTTGGCAGAGGGGTATACGGTTGGTGAGGTTGACGCGATCCTTGGGCCGAGCATGGGGCGACCCAAATCCGCTGTCTTCCGCACTGCCGACCTCTCTGGACTGGACACGTTGGTAAATGTCTCCGACAATCTTTACAAGAACGTGCCTGATGATCCGCAGCGCGAAACCTTCCGTGTGCCGGAAGTGATGCGTAGCATGTTGAGCAAAAAGATGTTGGGTGAGAAGAGCGGTCAGGGGTTTTACAAGCGTGTCAAGGGGGCCGATGGCTCAAGCATTCTGGAATTGAATCTCAAGACGCTGGAGTACGAGCCAGCGCAGAAGGTGCGTTATGCTTCGTTGGGGGCGGCTCGCAATGAGAGTGATCCGCTGAAGCGTCTGTTGATTGTGCTCAATGGTGATGATCGCGCTAGCCAGCTTGCACGTGAGACGACGGCAGACTCGTTGATCTATGCCGCCGATCTGGCCGCAGAAATTGCTGATAGCATCGTGGCGATTGATGAGGCTATGCGTTGGGGCTTCAATTTCGAGCTGGGCAACTTCGAGGTATGGGATGTGCTATTACAGCATCCTGCGACGTTGGAGAGGGTGTTCGCGAGCCGTGCCTTGCCAGCTCTGGTGCAGCGTGTCAAGGAGAAGGGGCAGGGAACGTTTTATCGTGGCGATGTGGGGAGTCGGCAGTACTTCGACTTCCAGAGCGATAGCTATAAGCCGGTGCCGGTACCACAGGGTGTGCTCTCGTTGGCCGCGCTCAAAACGGGGGCGACGAGCAAGGTGGTGCGCGATAATGGCTCTGCCGCGCTGATTGATCTGGGTGATGGCATTGGTTGTATCGAGTTTCATACGAAAATGAACTCGATTGACGAGGGCATCATCGAGATGCTGCGCTACGTTTCAGAGGAGGCGAGCAAGCAGTTTCGCGCAATGGTGATTGGGAACGAGGCGGCTGACTTTTCGGCGGGTGCCAATCTGTTGCTCGTGCTGATGGGATCGCGCCAGGGCGAGTGGAAGATGCTAGATGGGGCCATCAACGGCCTACAGCAGGCGCATCAGTTGCTCAAATATAGCCCTATTCCGGTGGTGGTGGCTCCAGCTGGTCGTGCCTTGGGCGGTGGTTGTGAGATTATCATGCACAGCAATCATGCGCGTGTTTATGCTGAGTCGTATATTGGTCTCGTAGAGGCGGGTGTGGGTCTCGTTCCAGCGGGCGGCGGTTGCAAGGAATTGTTGTTGCGACACGGTGCAAGTCTGGAGTCACAAAGGGCGGGTAAGACTGGTGGTCCGTTCGCGCCCGCGCGTAAGGCTTTCGAGACGATTGCCTCTGCCAGCGTTTCAACCAGCGCGGTTGAGGCGCAGGAGTTGCGCTTCTTACGCAAGACTGATGCTATTACGCCTAACCGTGAGGTGCTGCTGCGCGATGCCAAGGCCGACGCTATCAAACTGGCGGAGGCACAATCGGCTGGCAAGTGGCAACCCGCACAAGCGCAACTGTTGATTCTCCCCGGACCCGGCGCACGCATGGTGTTGGAGCAGCAGATAGATAACCTGTTGTTGCAGGGGAAGATAAGCGAGCATGACGGTGTGGTGGGCCGTCATCTGGCGCGGGTCGTTACGGGCGGCGAGACTTCACATATCACGCCGATGACGGAGCAGCAGGTGCTCGATCTGGAGCGCGAGGCTTTCCTGAGTCTGTGTGGTATGGAGAAGACGCAGGAGCGTATGCAGGCTATTCTGATGACGGGCAAGCCACTGAGAAATTAGGAGAGTGTGTAAAAAAGATGCAGCGTTGACTGAGAGTTCGCATTTGTGAACTCTCAGTCAACGTTGCATCTTTTTTTTATATACAGCATTGATATATACTTAATAAGCAAGCACAGGTATTTTCGTGGTTTTGTGAAAGGAAGAAAGCGCGATGAGAAGACGAGGACGTTCATCCTCATTGGGTGGCATTATTGTAATTATCTTGGTCGTGATTGGTTA
Organism: Ktedonobacterales bacterium; assembly: GCA_038199755.1. GTDB lineage: Bacteria > Chloroflexota > Ktedonobacteria > Ktedonobacterales > Ktedonobacteraceae > JBBPYR01. The sequence goes on from JBBPYR010000236.1 coordinate 6,347, forward strand.
TTTCTGGTTGCGTTCGCCCGGCAATCATTCCGTTACGGTGACTGGTCCAGGGACGGCGACGACGGTAGTGAGCAACGGTTCAAACGGCAATGGGAATAGTGGTAGTACGGCTGGTGTACCACATTGGGGTGTGCAAACGAAAACGGCGAATTGTCAGATACGTGGTCCTTTGCAAGATACGTCTTGCACTCCGGGTGCGTTGTTGGCGACGGGCACGAAGGATGCTATTTGTAAGTCGGGTTATGCTGGTTCGGTGCGGAACGTGCCCACGAGCGAGAAGAATCAGGTCTATGCGGAGTATGGCATTGCCAGTCATACAACGGGTCAATACGAGGTGGATCATCTTGTGAGCCTGGAATTGGGTGGCTCCAATGATATCTCTAATCTCTGGCCAGAATTGGCTTCGCCGCAACCGGGCTTCCACGAAAAGGATAAGGTGGAGAATTATCTGCATGCTCAAGTGTGCTCAGGGGCCATTGATCTCAAGCAGGCGCAGATTGAGATCGCCACAAATTGGATCGCGGTCTATAACCGCATGCCGAAGTAAAAGTGTGGATTGGATGCCCCTTGTGGGCATCCAATCCAGCAAGAGGGACGCGCCAGATATTACTCCTCACATCTGGCGCGTCCCTCTTGTGGTTGAATGCCCACAAGGGGCATCTCTACTAGTAGACGACGAGGCCGCTGTCGGTCTCGAACAGGTGAGACTGGTCGGCATCGACGTAGAGCTTGACCTTGTTGCCACCGGAGACGCGAGAACGTGGGTTCAGGGTGGCGACGACTGGTCGGCCTGCAGCGGTGAGGTAGACCTGGAGCTCGTTACCGAGGTTTTCAACAACGTCTACGGTACCTTCAATGGCGGAATGGATGACACCATCACCGTTTTGACTGACGATGGCGGCATCTTCCAAGTGTGATGGGCGAATACCGAAGGTGAGGTTTTTGCCTGCGGCAGCCCGTGCTCGGTCGGCGTGCAGTGGTGGTACGGGAACTTGGCCGATACCCTCCAGAATGACCATCGGTGCCCCGTCTCCGCCGCTGATTTTGGCCCCGGGGAAGAAGTTCATAGAAGGTGAGCCGATGAAGCCTGCGACGAAAAGGTTGGAGGGATGGTCGTACAGTTCCTGGGGTGTGCCGAGTTGCTGGATGAGACCACCGTTGAGGACGGCGATGCGATCACCCATGGTCATGGCTTCAACCTGGTCGTGTGTGACGTAGATAACGGTGGTCTGAATGCGCTGGTGCAGCTTGATAATTTCGGCGCGGGTGGCGACACGCAGTTTGGCGTCAAGATTGGAAAGCGGTTCGTCCATCAAGAAGACTTGCGCCTCACGCACGATGGCGCGACCAAGGGCGACGCGCTGTCGCTGACCGCCAGATAGTTCTTTCGGTTTGCGCTTGAGCAGGTTTTCCAGGCCCAGGATGGCACCAGCCTCTTCTACGCGCTTCTTGATCTCTTCTTTGGGGAAGTGGCGTAGTTTTAAGCCAAAGGCCATGTTGTCATAGACGGTCATGTGTGGGTAGAGGGCGTAGTTCTGGAAGACCATTGCGATGTCGCGGTCCTTGGGGTCTACGCCGTTGATGAGGCGATCACCAATGTAGATTTGCCCTTCGGTTGCTTCTTCGAGTCCGGCCACCATACGTAGGCAGGTACTCTTACCACACCCTGAGGGGCCGACAAGTACGAGAAATTCTTTGTCCTTGATATCGATGCTAATATCGTGGACGACCTCGGTCTTGTTGAAGCGTTTGTAGACGTGCTCAAATTGGACACGAGCCATGAAGGTAAACTCCTTTTGCTTTTTGACAGGTATATAGCGATATCCTGTCACTTCCATAGTTAGAAGAAAGCTTCGCTTGGTGTCAACGTTGCGCCGGTCGGCCAGACGTGGCGGGAGTCAACGTGACCTCTTCACACTACATTCATGGATATGAACAAGAAGGTTACATATTTGCTGAAAGAGTGCTAGTGACAAGTATACCATAGAGATAAGCGAAAATGTAAGGGATTTGTGGGCGAGTTTCAGGGATATGTTATTGTTGATGGCATAGCATGTATGCATTTCGGTCACTGTACGTTTCCTTAGAAATCTGGTATAGTGTCCTCATAACACCCCTAGAAGCAAAGTCAAATTTCCCCAGGCCGCTTTACACCTTGCCACACCCACCCTAACTACGTAACAGACCCCCTTTTGACAGTTGAGTTGACAGCAGCTAACCAGAGCTACTATCAAGGAACTTATTCATCTTATCCGCAGCCTCTTGTTGCATCTCTGGCAGAACATGACCGTATCTGTCCATCGTGATATTGATCTTGCTATGCCCAAGAATTTGCTGCACCACTTTGCCAGAAATGCCCATGCTCAACAACAAGGTTGCTGCACTGTGACGAAGATCATGAAAGCGGATACGGGGTAAGCCTATCTCTTCTAAGAGTTTATAAAAACGGCGAAGAAGTGTGTTGCCACTTTGAAAATCACCATCTTTATCGGGAAAGACGAGATCACGGTCTACCCAAGTAGCACCAACGGCTAAACGTGTTTCCAGCTGGCTAACACGATGCCGCTTAAGCGTTTCTATCGCGAAGTCAGCAAGAAGAATTTTCCTCTTTCCTCTTGCCGTTTTCGGCTTATGCTCAACAAAACCATATCGAGCCATGTATACTAATGTTCGCGACACCTGAATAGTTTTGGCATCTAAATCGACATCCGACCACCGCAGACCAAGAAGTTCGCCTTCCCTCATGCCAGATGCCAGAGCAGTAGTAAGTATTCCTTCCAATGGATGCCCCTTTATTTTCTGTATCAGTATCCTCGCTTGTGCTGGAGTAAGTGGCACTCTCTCGATTTCATTTCGGCGTGGCAGGTCCACATCACTACAGGGATTTATAGAGATGGACTTAGTACGCCGAGCATGCTCTAGAGCAGTATGAAAAGTGCCATGTATTTTTAGGACATTTGTTGCTGTCATCCCGCTTTTTAGTTTCTTTGCGTAAAAAGCTTGAATATGCTGCATCGTCAACTTTTGCAACTTCATGTGCCCAAGCCCAGGTATGAGGTGCTTCTCAATAGCAATACGATTGTTCGTGTAGGTTGTGATACGGACCGATGGCTTAGACACATTCTCTAGCCAGTATTCAAGGAACTGCTTCACTGTCTGTTGTGGCCCCGTCACCAGTTCGCCATGAGCCAACTCAGTGAGAGCTGTTTGTTTTTTTGCTAGGGCCTCTTTTTCTGTCTTAAAGTAGTAGGCCTTACGACTATGGTCCTCTAAAGTGATCTCACACACCCACCGACCATCTTTACGCTGATACACTGTTCCCTCGCCTGGACGCCGAGTTTGTTTCTTTCTTGGCATTGCATCACCTCTTACTCTAGAAAAAAGCTCGCTGTCAAAAGATCAACAGCGAGCTAAACAGACGGTTACGCGCAGCACTCTTCATGTGCCCGTAACCACTTCTCTAAGGAGTCAGGATGTACCCGACGTACACCCCGTAGCAGCAGAGTCGGTAAACCCTCATGATAGATGTAGCGGTACACCGTGGCTCGACAGACGCCCAACTGAATAGCAACATCAGGAACCGTCAGCAACAACGGTTGAACGGTCGAGACGCGTTTTGATCGTGGCATGTGCTTTCCTTCCTACGCCGCATCAATGGCAGCGCGTTGTTGCTCGTTCAAGACTTCTTTATAGCGCAGTTGTTTCTTGACCACTTCTAGAAAGAAATCGCGTTGCTTCGAAGCAAGGTAGGTTAAACCATGCTCATACAGCCATTGCAGCACCAGAGACATATCCGTTTCAGGTACGACATACTCGTCACCTAGCCACGCCGCCAAGGTTGAGGCATAGCCGATAATCGCTGCCAGCCCCCGTTCAAGATTGACCTCTCTCACCCGTTGCCGCACAATGGAGCCCAGCCCAGGTTCACCCGGTTCCATAAAAGCCGTTTGCACTACCGACCACACCGGATGCACCGACCAGCGCGAACGGTTGGAGTCATCAGAGGGAACGACATAGCGCAGCCAGCCATCAGGAAGGCCATCGGCACCACCTGCCACATGACCCACGGCATAGTCCCACAACGGCTTGAGTTCACCCAGCACGTCATACGCTCCCTCAATCGGTGACTCTAGGTTACGGAAGAATTGTCGCTTGAACCGGAACTCGACCCGCCACACGCACGACTCCCCATCCCAGCCGTGACGCCGCCACAGATCATAGAACCACGTCTTATGTGACTTCTGCTCAATCTCCAATCCCTTGTTATAGATCGTGCAGGAGAGCGGAGCCGCATGACTACTAAAGCGCAGCGTTGCTACCTTATGACAGTCCAGGGACACGCCATCGACACCCACAGCGTAGATGGCATCATTTTTGCGTACACGAGTCACAAAGTGCTCTTGATAATCCACTTGCGAGAAGTCAAACCCCGCTATATCCGCGCACAGATGCAATTCTGAAACTTGCAGGTTAATCTGTTCGCCAAAGATCATCATGAGAAGCGCATGCACGTGATAGAGCGCACTGCCCACCCACTCTTCTAACCAGAGGTATTCAGAAGCAAAACGCACTTGAGCTATCAGATCATTAAACTTACCCCGCGAGATCGCAATGGAGAGATAGCGACAAGTAAGCAACCACCGCCACTGTTTCCCCGCTCCATGCGGTTCCAGGAAGAGTAACGTGTTTTGAAACACCCAATCCGTTGCTAGGGCTTGCTCTTCAAACCGCGCTTGCTGTTGCAGCCCATCCAGGCGTTGTTGTAAATCCTTGTCTAACTCTTGCTTGACAGGCTCATACGACGAGTCAGCATAGCGCACATTGAGGACCAACGTATCCACACCAGAGCCGACAAGGAGAGGAACCGCACTCTTAGCAGGAGGGCTCATAACTTGCTGTTGCTCGAAATCCATAGGCACCTCATTTCTCTTTGCACAACACAGAGGACAAAGCACACGACGAAATCGACCAGGAAGAAGAAGCAGAAAAAAGAGAAGAATGTAGATAGAATGGCGCGTGTTACCTGTTCTGCGCCATTCTTCCAAGCCCTAGAGCAATCGCCAGCCCACATCAGCCGAGAGCCGTTCGCCAACGATTGCCAAGGCTTCACTGCTATCACAGGCAGGCCACTCATACAAGACCCCAGCCACAAACCAGCGCACCCACCACGAGCCATCCCACTTGCGAATGACCGCGAGTTTGCATGCATCATGCCACGCAATATGTTCAAAGGCGACCCGTTCGATCAGAGCTGTTAAGGTGTTCATACTGTTGCCTCTTCTGGTGCTTGCTGATTGAGAGGCGCGTACCCACAATGCTGCATATACGCCTCGACCACCTCGTGATAGGTCTGCCAAATCGCTTCCCGTTCCTGTAGAGGACGCAAGAGAAAGAGCGGACTTTCAATCAGTTCTTTACCGCAATACGCATCGATCAACAATTGTCGCCCAAGCTCACAGCCTTCTTGCTCAATCGTACAGCCACATGCACTGCTCATACTGTCACCTCCTCTTGAATGGGTTGAGTCACTTGCCAATAGCGTCGAATGGTGCCTTGACCCGCACAAGCTGCACGGAGTACCCAGGAAAGCCGATACTGCTGCATCACTCGTTGTACCGCCGTGTAATGATCGAAGGCATCAATCAGTTCGACATAGTCAGGCCCAGAACCAACCCCAGGCCACGACAGCCACAGCGCAACATCATACATCTGCATTACTCCCTTCTATCAGCAGGATGGCTTTTGACTTCTCTCGGAACCCGCAAGGATACCATACGGGCAACGGCTTCTGTCAAGGCACCCCAAGGGGACCCCGCCTTGACAGACCCGTTGCCCGTATGGAAAGCGACGGGTGTCCGAAAGAACTCAAAAAATGGTCTGTGACCCTTTTTCTGAAAACGCACCTCACTGCACTCAGCATGCTGCACAGGTCACTGACTGGCACACCATGCTGAGAGCCGTTGGGGAACCACGGTCAGGGATTGGCGTTCTGGTGTGGCGTGTAAGAGACCACACCGTCGCTATCGCTTAAAGGGATTTTTGAAGAACCCCGACGCAGCTGGCTCGGCAGAACCCGATGCAGAACCGGCAGGAGAGCCAGCCGCAGGAATGACAATGTTTTGGGTGTTGCCTGTTGAGGGAGAACCGGCAGGAGACGCCTGTCCCGCAAACGCCGCAGGAACAGCTAGCGGAACCCCAGGCGCAGGCAGTTGACGACGCAGACCAGGAGAGCCAACAGGTAAGGCTTTTTGATCGGCCCCGAAGGACATATCCCCCTTGTCGACTTTTTGAATGTAGGCATCAGCGCGTTTTTCGGCAATACCCTCATAGGCATCTCGTATCTTGCCCCGTTGCTTGTTCTGAGATTTGAGGTACTCGGTACGATGCATCTCGGACTCAGCGACCCGCAAGGCTTCATTGTCGAAATGCGAATGCTCCAACGCTTCCCGCACTAAATGGGAGATGTCAACGAGAGCCAACGCCGCCACCGCTATCGGCAGAAGCAAACCCAGACCCGCTTCATAGATGGAGAGAAACCACGGTGTCATGAAATGGCCCATTGACGCGAACACCCCGACGAAATCGCCGCCACTAATCACCCAGCCCAGATTGTTGCCCGCACTCACAATCACACACCACGCCGCCACAAATCCCGGCACTACAGCCGCCCAGCGACCTCGACCACTCGCTTTGGTAAGAAGCAGTTTCGCTAGTTTCGCACAGGCATACGTCAACACTTCAAAGAACAAGCCCCGGCCAAACGCCACCCAGGAGCGCAGGTCCTGAAAATCGAGCGACCCACCCGCATAAACGGTGCCATTAGCCAGAGCCGACTCGAAGATGAGAAAGAAGGGGAGCAGCACCGCCAGGAACACTTACAAACGTTGCATCCCCAGGTACACACGAGTCACAAAACGCATATTCATCGGCAACACCTCCTCAAGGAAACTAGTCAGCCAACC
>JBBPYR010000237.1:0-28224 GCA_038199755.1 Ktedonobacterales bacterium
GTACTTTCAGAAACGGCAGGAAGACCCACATTGACTCATTGACTCATTGACCATTGACCATTGAATGCGAGAACGAGGAACAGGAGGAAGGTAGCTCTTATCTCCGTCTCTTTTGGTGTCTTGACAAAGTGGGCCACCATACCTGTTTAGCAGGATTTGGGTTTTACTTCCTCGGCGAGCTCCTTTCAGATGGCGATTTAAAAAACCTCCTTATGAACATCTCAGCTGCTCTTTTTGCTATTCCTGTGATTTTATTTTTCTACGAGACTATCAAAGGACTTTCAGAGAATAAGCTTAATAAGGAAATTTTTGAATACGGGAAAATGCAAGTGGATAGGGAAGCAATGGGAGTAATCAGTCAATTAATGAAAACTCTCTATCCATTAGAACAAGCAGACCGTACTTTTAAAGGTTTTAACAAATTTTTGACACTATCAAAGGATGAGATAAGAGAAAATTTAATTATAAACGAATATTTCGGATTTCAGGTTTTTAGAGCTTGGGACTCATATCAAGAGAATTTAGAAAATATTCTGAAAAATGTTTTTATTATAAAAAAGCTTGATAGTGAGCAAGTGATAGCAATTATTACGATATTAAAAAATATAAGAGCTATGGAAGATGCTCAAAAAACCGATGAAATGTTTATTGCTACAGGAAAAAAACTATTAGGATACAAATTAGTAAAAGGGGATAGCATTAATCCAAGTGATATTGAACATCCAGACCGATTTCTACTACTAAAACACCTTACAGGGGATAAATTTGTTGTGATAGATTTCCCAGACATACCCAAATACAATGAAGAAAAAGCATTCAAAACTTATAAAGTTAATCCAGTGTATTTAGACTTCTTTACAGAAACTATCTTCGACTTTACCACGGCTCTAAATAAGTGGATATCATTAACCGGCAACGAATTTCTAGTTGATACAAAGGCATTTCGTTTAGGATTAAAATTAAGAGAGCAGAGTACAACTAATCGCACTTAAAAATAGTTTGGAGCTGCATGTCTCTTTGAAATAAGAGCAAGCAGAGCTTTTACGGAAGCACTAGAAAAATTGGTAGATTTTTTTAGTGCTGGAGAAAAAGAGACGCGGCAAAGTAGGGAAGGGGATGCAAGCATTATTAAAGCTGGCCTAAATGTAAGTGCTTCTCAACTCGCTCAAGCCGCTTTTCAATTTCTTCTTGTTTATCCAGTCTTTCAAATGTATTATTAAATAATTCTGAGATTGCTTTGGTTTCACGTTCAGTGGTTTCCTTAATCTCTACTTTAATTACTTCTGCTGTCGCGTCCAATTTATGGTTAAATGCTTCAACCTTCATATCTACATTTTTCACATTTTCTTTAATTTGCTGCTGTCCTTGCTTTACTTCTGATATATCAGATTGTAGTGGCTCAATTGTCTTTTCTAGCCTCGTTTGTCCAGCTTGTAACGTTTCAAGGGCTTTTAATATCTTCTCGTCATTGTTCATAGGTTAGGAAACTATAGCAAAAATACCCCTTGCATGCAATTGTTAATTTTATTGTCTTGCTTTTCTCTTCATAAGGAATTGTTTATATATCTCCCTGCGTCTCGCTCTGACTACTGCAAGTACCTTTTGACGCTTTTCTTTTGCTTCTTTCCATGCTGCATAGGAACGCTCATCTTGTGATGGTTTGAGATGATAGTTTGTCATATGGTGTCTACCATGCTAGCAAGACACTACATGTATGTCAAGAACAAATACCTTTTCCTGTTCGGATTAGCGTTTTTACCTTCTCAATCGTTATAATTCTTGAAGGATACAAAAGTTTTTATGCTGTGCAATACTGCATACAAAGAAGCTGTAACCGTTGCAAAAGTTCCTGTATTGAAGTACAAAGCTCGCTATTTTGTTGGCACGTCAGATATCGGTTTTTGGCAGGTGGCTGAGTCGAAGGGCTATCCCTGGGACCCCGACCGGGCCGCATACTACCATAATCGCTCACCAGTGAATAGTGCCGCGCACGTCAGCACGCCGACGCTCTTTCTGCATCCCGAGAATGATCTGCGCTGCCCCATCGAACAATCGGAGCAGTTCTATATGGCCCTCAAAATGATGGGCAAGGTACCCGTTAAACTCGTACGCGCCCCCGGCGCTTGGCATGGTGGTCGCGCCAAACCGAGCCAGTGGTTGGCCTATTGGGAAACGACGCTTGCTTGGTTCAAGCAATACGTTGAGATACGAGCGGATGAGTATGACATGTAGGCCCTTGTCATGTGCTTTTTTTGACTTTCTCACCGGCGACTTGGCCATAGTTGAGGATGGCAACGAAGGTGACGCCACCGAGAATGTTCCCAAGCAATATTGGCAAGAGGACGGTAAACAGTGCTGTCCAACTAATGAGACCGAGATACAGCAGATAGGCCGCATTCACGGTATCTACAATAATGTGCGCAAATTCACCGATACCGATAACATAGGTAATGATGATAATGATATGCAGGCGCGTTGCTTCCGCGGCTGGTAAAAGCCAGACCATCAGCGCGATTAACCAGCCAGCAAAGGTGCCTTTGAGAAGGGAACTGATAAAATCTCCTTGCATGGATTGCAGTGCTAATGCTGTAAAGCTCTGTTGTATGTGCAGCGGAAATACGGATGTAAGGGTGGCAAACCAGGCGAAGAGGAAGGCACCGGCAATATTTCCCAGTAGTACCACCAACCAAAGCCGTCCTACGCGGAAAAACGTACGGATCATCTACTACCATTTCACCTGAACAATGTAACGGAGCAATGCCATCTTAGGGGCTTACTATTCAACACGTCGAAGACTGGTATAACTGTGACAATGGAGAACCCTCATGTTAAGAAACCTGTTTTCAACACTGTTTGCTGGAAGAGCCGTTCTGCACGAGAAGGTTTCGCAGCGCATGCACTTCTGGAGCATTGTCACCATTTTTACTGGCCTCGGCTTCTATGTTGGTGTGTGGGCCGTGCTGCTTGCCGATCTCACGAATGCGCTTCGGCTTTCTCCTGCTCTGCTTGGTATCGCGCTTACCAGCTTTTCGTGTGCTGGCATTATATTACTCGTGTTTGGAAATGCGCTCGCAGACCATCTTTCACGGCGTTTCATTCTGCTCCTTGGTATTGGTGGGCTCGCTATCCTTTTCAGTGCTTTAGCCTTTGTCTTTCATTACATTTTGCTGCTTGTCATCTTGCTGTTTGGTGGTGCGTTTGCCAGTTGCTATGATCTTGCGGTCAACACGATTGGAGGAGACTATGAGCGTCAGTATGCAAATAAGACTATGACCCTGTTCCATGCGGGATTTAGTGGTGGTGCCGCGCTTGGGGCGGTTGGAAGTGCTATAGCACTCGCAGGTGGTATTCATTTTCGCATCATTTACGCGGCAACAGGGATCCTGTTCTTTTTGCTAACCGGCATTGCCCTTTTGCTACCCTTACCTGTGATAGCATCGACAACCTCCACAACAGAAACTCACCCTGTGGATCACTCAAAACACACTTCATCTTTTATGATGGTGCTTGCTATCCCTATCGTTCTCCTAGCAACTATGCTGGTATGTCTATCCTTCTTCACCGATGGCGCACTTGAAGGGTACACCTCTGTCTACCTGCGCGATTTGCTTGGCTCTGGCACACTGCTTGGAGGATTGGGTATTGCTGCCTTTTATCTCGTTGGTATGATTGGACGACTTAGCAGCACTGCTGCCATACGGCGATATGGAGATCGTTCCATCATAACCATTGCAGGAATGCTCTCTACTCTTGGTCTGATCGTTGCCCTTTCCACAACCTCTGCACCGCTTGCGGTTGGTGGGCTGCTCCTCATTGGGTTAGGTCAATCACCGATGGTACCAACGGCCTTTTCGCTGTTGGCGCAAATCGGTTCGCAGCAAGGTGCTCGCGCTGTCGCCATCGTGACCACTTTTGGCTACTCGATCTTTCTCGTCGGTCCTCTTTTAATCGGTGTTCTGGCGACTCTTTTTTCCTTACGAGTAGCTCTTCTGCTAACCATTGTTACATCGCTGGTCATTGTACTGATCGCGCAACGTCTTCCGTCAAAGCATCATATTGGTCTGTAAAATGCAGGATGGGTCAGTTGCTAATAAATGAGGTTTTCCAACTCTCTTACGGCGATCTCCAATTCATACAATAGCTCAGGATACTCTTTACGTGTGCGTAACGCATTGCAATAGGCACGATAATACCAGAGTTTTCCTTCTATGCCGCCCTTCATTTTCAGGTAGGATAAGACCTGTCCTTTGTTTTTGGCACCATGGAGCCGGTAGAGGAGTCGTTTGATGTTGCTCAGGACTTCACATGATAACACTAGTAGTGCAGCTTTTTCGACAGTTGCGACTGAATCAATGCGCATTTGCCTTTGTTCTTGCCATGACGCATCGGGCGTTTGCGAACACTCACGCACGATCTCTGCTACATGCTCGTTAAACTTCTCCTTGATTTCTGGGAGAAGAGATTTGCTGGCCCGTTCATTGGTATCATGAAGCATTCCGGCTATGGCCGTATCTTCATCACCGCCGAAATGGAGAATGAGTGAAACCACATCCAAAACGTGAGACATAATAGGATGGCCCATCTTCTTATGGTCTTGATGGAGAAGCATAGCATATGCAAAAGCATCGATCAGTTTCTTTGAGTAAAACAACGGAGTCCCCCTTTTATTAATATTTCCATGTCATGTCTAGCAACGCCTATTCCAAGCCGTTTGTCGTTTATCTAGCACCTTTTACCTGACGAATGACGATGGTGCCGAGAATAAGATAGACGACGGTAAGACCAAACAGCGAGGTATAGCCGAAGTGATTGGGGATGGTTTGCAAGAGTTGTAGGATGACACCCCCAACGGTGATGCCAACGACCTGTGGCAGAATGCCTACGGCAGACCACACACCCATAAACTTGCCCGCCTCATCTGTCGGTGGTAGGACATCAGTTGTCAAGGCCCAGTCAACGCTGGTGTACGCACCATAGCCAATGCCGAAGAAGGCCCCTGCAATCAACGCACCCCATTGATTCTGAAAGAGCATGAAGATCAGGCATACAATTGTCATCATCGCCCCAGAAAGATAGACCAATCCCTTACGACCCCAGCGGTCAGAAGCCCAACCCGCCAAAATTGAGGTTGGCAGAGCCAATAAGAGGACCGCAGGTTGGAAGATGCCACCATTAAACTGCTCACCAGTGAAGGGGGTATTATATAAAATAGTTTTTACCCCAGCTCCGCCGAGCACATCATTGAAGTAGTAGGTCAGGAAATAGTAAACACTCCAAATGCCCATCATCACCAGAAAACGTGCTAGCAAGACCCATGAAAGGTCAGGATATTGTGAGGGCTTAAAAAAGAACTTTTTCAGGAAGAGACGCACATTGAATACCACCTGTTGTTCGCGGGGCAGTGGTATTTCTTTTACCGTAATCACGGTATAGGCCACAAAGAGAATCTGGACCGTGGCTATGACGACAAAGACTTGTACGATGGCGGTCCGATATACCGCGAGATTATTGTCAGCCACAGCACCACCGAGCATGCTTCCCGCTAGCAGAGAGCCGATGATTGTGCCGAGTAGAGTGAAGAGTCCGTTAAAGCCCGAGGCAAGGCCGCGCTGATTTGGTGGCACCTTATCAGCGATAATCGCGCTCCATGGCGAGTTCGCGAAGTTGTTACTGAATTGCAGCAAGAGGAAAAGAAGCGCAAAGGTGAAGAGCAAAGCACCGCCTGAGAACCAATAGGGTGAGAAGGCGAAGAGGAGTAACGCGAACACGTTGAGGATGGTGCCAATAATCATAAAAGGGCGGCGCCTTCCCAAACGGTACGTGGCGTAATCAGAAATCGCCCCCACTAACGGGTTGACCACAACGGCCACCAAGGTGCCAGCGTTGACGACAATGGCAAGGTTGATGCTCTTGTTCGTAGGATCAAGTAGCCGCGCCACCATGCTCGGAATGACGACCGCGAGCAGTGCCTGCCAGTGGAAGTTGTTCGCAATCCAGAAGACGTTGAGGTTGATCTGTTCAAACACTGAAAGCGGACGCAACTTTGCGGTGCTGGAAGCACCTACGACGGTACTTCCTGGCCTGTCAGTCATTTCCATAAGGATTGTCCCTCTCTTTGTGGTGTAGTGAGAGATTTAGAAAGCCTGAGCAAAGGCTTTGTAGCATTATACAGATGAGCCCTCTAACTTGCAAGAGAAAAGCGCATTATTAGGCAGAATATTTAATAATGCGCTTTTCTCTTGTATAATAGTTATTGAAGATGCGATTTGAGGAATGCGACTGCCAGCGGCCACGCTTCCAGTGCGGCGGCTTCATTGCCATCACCATGGACTGGATTAATAAAGGCGTGACCCGCATCATAGACCTTCACGGTTATTTCTTTGCCCGCGTCTTTGTATGTTTGCTCAATCTGCTGCCTTTGCTCAGCCGAGACGCTTTCATCCTGACCACCATAAATGGCGAGGATTGGTGCGTTGACCTGGGCGATATCTTCGGGTGTTGGCGCGTAGCCAGTTCCGTAGAAGGGAACTGAGGCAGCGAGGTCGGGATAGCGTTCCGTGACCTTATAAGCCATAAACCCGCCAATACAGAACCCAATCAGTCCCATTTTCTTCGGGTCTACATTGGGCATGGCTTTCACCGTTTCGAGTGCCCCCATGATCTTATCCGCCGCTTTGTCTACGTTGCCGCGTATCAGCATCATCATACGCATGGCGTCATTCGGCTCAGTGGCAACCTTGCCGTTGTAGAGGTCTGGAACGGCGACAACAAAGCCTTGTTCCGCTAACTTTTGTGCCAGGTCCAGAACATGGGGCTCGATACCCCACCACTCCTGGATAAGGACGATGCCGGGATGTTTGGCATCATCGTCTGGTTCTGTGATGTAGGCATATGCTCCATCGCCATTGACGTGAAGATCAAGTTTGGATGTGCGTACTACTGCCATGTATTATGTTTCTCCTTCTGCCCTACTTGATGGTGTTGAACGAATGAACCTGGTAATCATGAAAACCCATCCGTAGGGACCAGATTTATCGCGTCCCAAGGCGATTTATCGCCTGTGATCCAGCGGATCTCGCTCAATTTATTGAGCGAGGGACTGGTCCCTATGAGCCTGCAGCGCGCTTCGCTGCTGCATACGCTATTGCCAGTTTCATTTGTTCAACACCATTAAGTAGGGATGCTCCTGCTGGGCATTCACAAGCCCTTTGGGGAATATCTTCGATGAAACGGATGCCCACAAGAGGGCATCCCTACTAGTAGATTACCGAAAAGGGAGTTCACAGGTCAAACTCAACAGGCGAAACTGTTAATAAAGGCCGTGAATACTGCGCTCTTGCACGTTTGTGGTGTGGAGCAATTCGAAAAACACGTTTCGCCATTGGGGGCGTGGTGGAATACCTTCCTGTGTTACATCGTGATGCGTTTGGCTTTGATAACGCCGCGTTTGCTTTCTTTGCCTTCGACGGTGAGAACCGTGTCGGCCTGTAGTGTTCCCAAGGCAGAAAGTGGCATCTGCCCGTGCGTTTTGCTGTACAGCAGCGTATTTTCATCCACACGAACGGCAGCTGGTTTCATATCTCCTGTGCTCAGCTTATGAGAGTGGCCCGCGATGACATATGTCTGTTTCTTCTCTGCTAGAGGAGCGACACCGACGACTGTAATTTGATGTGCTCTTGAGTTTTGTGCAGGCAGTACTGAGGCTTGCCTGGATGATTGAGCAGATGCCTGGTGTAGCTTCAATTCCTTGTCATGCGATTTTGCAGCGACTAGAGGTTGCTCTTGTTGGGGTGCAGCTTGCGTTGGATGTATACTAAACAGCGGCCCTGCATAGGTACGTGGAACCAGGAAAGGTGCGGCTTTGGGCAGTACATCAATATGATAGCTTACCTGTGTTTGCGAGGCCGCTTCCTGCTGGAGAATCGTGCTAGCTGTGTTGTCCAGGTAATCCGCTAGTTCCATTGCACTACCATCGAGATGAAATTGGACTGAGGAAGGCGCGGTAATGGTGATGCTGGAGCCTTTAAGATAAGCGGTTGTCGTGTCGGTGGGTTTGTGGCGTAAGAACAAAGAAGCGGCTTGCTGTAAGGTGGTAAGCAGGCCTTGAGAAGTGAGAACACAGACATCAAGCATACCATCGTCGATGAGCGCATTGGGCGTGAATTGCAGGCTATCAGCATAGAGGCGTGTATTGCCAATAATAAGCTGCAACGCTTCACCTTCCCAATGTAAGGGTTTATCTTGTGAGTGGTCAAGTGTGTCAATGCTGGTAGTAAAGGAATGCAGTTGTGACCATTCTTTCAGCGCTTCCACTTCAAAGGCGGCGCGGCCAATGCGCTCTTTCAAAGATTTGGGGGTATGGCTGATGATGAGAGCATCTACGCCAAAGCCTGCTGTGAGCAAGAAGTGATTTCTCGTACCTTGCTTTGGCTTAGCAACGTGTACACTTTTAGAGCCTTTAGCATCCTGCTTAACTGCCGATTGCTGCTGGTTCGTTTGGTCGGTAGCCGATGGCTTTTGTAATTCCTGAACCTCAATAAAGCCAACATCTACTTTGCGCATTTCACTATTTATGAGTGCAAGTGCCGCATGTATGGGGTCCAGCGGAATACCCATTTCGTGCGCCCATTGATTGGCCGTGCCTCCTGGCAGTACGCCAATACAACATTGACGTTTCTTCTTTTTCGCTGCCATCACACCATTCAATACCTCATTAACGGTACCGTCTCCACCATGGGCGATCAGCAGATCATAGCCATCTTCTGCCGCTTTCATTGCTAGCTGCGTTGCGTGGCCATTATATTCGACGAGCGCGTTATCAACCTTCCAACCAGCAGCTGAGAAGATCGTAATCACGTCGGCTAATCTCGTCATATCTTGTCCTGCTCGTGGGTTGATGATCATATAAACACTTTTGCGCGACATACTCGTACTCCTCTTTATAGTGATTATATAGGGATGCAATGATTTACGTCTAGCTCCATAATCTATGACCGCGGCAAGCGCAATTCGTTGTGCTCCTTTATCACTTAATACGGAATACTTGAGCATAGAGATGTAGTATGTAGTTTGATACTTTCATGGATAGCAAATACGTAAAAATACCCTTGACAAATCACAAGTAACAAAGGTACACTTATCTATAATAGAGTACACCCGTGAGCCGAAATCATGACGGCTCTTTGTTGTATACAATTCTACTCAAATTTACTCAGAAGGAACAACACACCATGACACACTGTAAGCACGAACATGTTCTGTCTATTGTGCTTACCGCAAGTGATCGTATGCCTATGTATGGCATGCCAACAGGTGTCGCTGTCCTTCGCACATGCAGAGCGAGATACACGAGAAAAGACGTGAATTGAGCAGAGCATATACACAAATTGATACGAGGGACGCAGGCGACACACCTGCGTCCCTCGTTTTTTATGAACATATTGAATAAGAGGTGAGGTGAAGAATGACAGCACAATATGAAGAGAATCAGGACGCGACAGCGCGGGGGACGTATTATATTACGACTGCGATTGATTACCCGAATGCGGCACCACATATTGGGCATGCTTTAGAGAAGGTTGCCGCCGATGTGGTGGCACGTTATCATCGTCTGCGTGGGCATGACACCTTCTTTAGCATTGGCGTTGATGAGAATAGCCAGCATGTGGTAACGGCTGCTGCCCGCAACGGTGCTGAACCGCTGGCGTGGGTGGATAGCATGGACGAGGCTTTCAGGCGCACCTGGGCCGCACTTGATATCTCTAATGATTATTGGATACGCACCACTACCGAGCGGCATTTCCGAGCATCACAAGAGATGTTCAAGCGGGCGCAAGCCAATGGTGACATCTATACTGCCGTTTATTCCGGCTGGTATTGTCCCAATTGTAATGCATACTACACTACTGAAGATCTCGTGAATGAGCGTTGCCCTAACCATCCCACACTCAAGCCAGAATGGTTGGAGGAGGAAAACTACTTCTTCGCCCTTTCGCGCTATAGCTTGCGCTTGCTTGAACACATCGAAGCGCATCCTGAGTTTATCGTGCCAGCGTCTCGGCGGGCGGAGGTGGTGGGGCTGATTCGCCAGGGACTGCGTGACTTTTCGGTGTCGCGGCGCGTGCGACCTGGTGCGGTAAACTGGGGTATTCCAGTCCCAGGAGACCCCAGACAGGTGATTTATGTCTGGTTTGATGCCTTGACCAATTATCTGACGGCGGTGGGCTTCCCCGACAATAGTGAACAGTTCGCGCATTATTGGCCCGCCGATGCCCATGTCATTGGTAAAGATATCACGCGGTTTCACTGTCTCTACTGGCCTGCGATGCTGCTCTCGGCTCAGTTACCTTTGCCACGGCAGATTGCGGTACACGGGTTCATCACGCTGGAAGGGCAGCGCATCTCGAAGACAACGGGCAACATCATTGATCCAGTCGAGTTGGTGCAGCAGGTGGGCGTCGATACTGTGCGTTACTTCCTGCTACGAAACTTGTCATTTACGCAGGACGGTGATTTCTCGCGTATCAACCTGATTCAGCACTATAACACAGACTTGGCAAATGATCTGGGAAATTTGTTGAACCGCGTCGTTTCTATGACGAACCGCTATTGCAAGGGCGAAATTCCAACTGCGGGCACTGCGGGTCCTTTAGAGCAAGCCTTGCAGCAGTTGGCAGCGGAGACACGGGAGCGTGCTGCAAGTGCAA
The DNA here is from genome assembly GCA_038199755.1 of Ktedonobacterales bacterium. Classification (GTDB taxonomy): domain Bacteria; phylum Chloroflexota; class Ktedonobacteria; order Ktedonobacterales; family Ktedonobacteraceae; genus JBBPYR01. The sequence continues at coordinate 10,707 of JBBPYR010000237.1, forward strand.
TCGAAGCCTGGGATATTGGCGGCTCGCTCAACATCATCTGGCAACTTGTACGACGCGCCAATCAGTATCTTGAGCAGAGCGAACCATGGAAACTGGCAAAACAAGCAGAGCAGCAAGAGCGTTTGCATACCGTGCTGTATTCAGCAGCGGAGGCGGTGCGCGTGATCGCTGTTTTGTTGGCACCGTACATACCGTCGTCAAGTGGACGCATCTTGCAGCAGTTGGGCTTGGATGCCGTGGAAAGCGGAGCTTGGGATACTAGTGGTAGCTGGGGTAGTGTGCCACTCGCACATGTCGTATCGGGGCCGTTGTTATTCCCGCGTATCGAGGTATTGTAAAGGAGGAAATCCATGTCAATTATCGAGGTTGATGGCTTAGGTAAGGTCTTTAGAAGTCGTGAGCGTGCGGCTGGATTGGCGGGTAGCCTGCGTTCCTTCGTGGCTCCGCGTTATCGTGAGCGCGAGGCTGTGAGAGACATTCGCTTTTCGCTTGAGCCAGGGGAAGTGCTTGCTTTCATTGGTCCCAATGGAGCAGGCAAGTCCACAACCATTAAGATGTTGACGGGAATCCTTTATCCATCTGCTGGTCGGGCACAGGTGCTGGGCCTGACGCCGTGGAAGCAGCGGCGCGAACTTGCCTATTCCATTTCTAGCGTGTTTGGGCAGAAATCGCAATTGTGGTATCACCTACCGCCGCAGGATACGTTTGATCTGCTGGCACACATCTATGAGTTGAACATGACCGAATACCGCAAGCGGCGTGCCTTTCTGGTGGATGTATTTGATATCAGCGAGTACATGCGCACACCGGCGCGTAAACTGAGTCTGGGTGAGCGTATGCGCTGCGAACTGGCGGCTGCTCTGTTGCATAAACCGCGTATTGTCTTTCTGGATGAGCCAACGATTGGCCTGGATGTGATTGCAAAGCAACGTATTCGTGACCTCATCGGACAACTAAATAGTGAAGAGGGCCTCACGGTCTTTTTGACTTCCCACGACGCGGGCGATGTCGAGCAGGTTTGTCGGCGGGCTATCGTCATTAATCATGGCGAGATTATTCTGGATGCTCCGGTGTCCAAACTGAAGCGCGACTACCTGAAGGCGAAAACGGTTGATCTGCTGCTTGATGAAGCCGCCGAAGCATTAGTCAAAACGGACGAGCAGACGGGCAGACAGCGACTCAGTATTCAAACACCATCATCTATTCACGAGGAGCTACACGATGCAGAGGGGGTGATTATTCTTAAAGCGAAGGGACATGGCCTCAAGCTAGAGATCGACACAGCGCGTAGGCCGTTGGAGCCGATTATCGCGGCCATTATGCAACGGTGCCATATTCTTGATATGACCATTACTGACCCACCGATGGAAGAAATTATCGCGGCCATTTATAGCGAAAAGCGGCAAGAGGAGAGTATCCACCACGAGATACAACATGGCGATGGTCGAGTACTGTTTCCAGTTCTATCTGGCGATGCAGCGGCGCGGCAAGACACAGAGCGCACACCGGGTCTATCTGCATCTGCGCGGCAGACGCTGCACGCAAGTGTCCAGAACGTCGAACGCCTGCGAGCGGAAACGGGTGCATCGTTTGACGAGTGCCAGACGGCCCTCTTGCAAAGCCAATCTTGGGCGCAAGCCTTACGATGGTTGTCAGACAATGCGCATGAGCGGACAATAGGTGAGGCAAGCGATAAGCAGATAATAGGTGAGGTGAGTGGTGAGCAGACGACGGAGAAGGGAGTATAGCGATGGCTAGCAGTGGACAGGCGACCGCTTTAGTACAACGACGGCGTAGTTGGCGACGCTCCTGGTGGAAGTATGTCGCCATTTTACGCACGAGCGTTGCTAGCAACCTTGCCTATGTCAACGAGATCGTGTTTCGGGCCCTGATGTTGATTGCGATCATCTTTATTCTGAGCCAACTCTGGAAAACTACCTTTGCCGTTCGTGGGGCGCAGGTTTTGAGTGGGTTTAGCATCTCTGATATGGTGTGGTATCTCGTCGCAGCCGAGGCAATCGCGCTGAGTATGCCGCAATTGACGCGGCGCATCGACCAGGAAGTGCGTTCGGGGCAACTGGCCTACCTGCTCGGTCGCCCCTGTAGCTACATCCTGTACAACTTCTCGCACTACCTGGGCGAACGCTTGGTGCGCTTTGTGATGAATGCTATCGTAGGGGCGATCCTGGCTCTGCTGGTGGTTGGACTGCCACACCTGACGTGGCAGGGGGTGCTGGTGTGGCCGCTGGTCGTCTTGCTGGCACTAAGCATTGAGTTTGTGTCGTACTTCTGCATCGGTTTGCTGGCCTTTTGGACGGAGGAGACGCAATCGTTCGCCTTCATTTATAGCCGTATGACACTTGTGCTTGGCGGCGTACTGGCCCCGCTGGAAATCTTCCCGCAACCGTTGCGTAGCATTGCCCAAGTCTTACCGTTCAGCACGATTTTATACGGCCCTGCCCGCACGCTGGTGCATTTCGAGTGGCAACCCTTTGTCTGGTTGCTCGTCCAGCAGGGTTTGACGTTGGCAGTAGGAAGCCTACTTTTATGGTCAGTATATCGTATAGCCATTCAGCGCGTGAACATCAATGGTGGGTAAGAGGAGAAGCATGATGTCATTTGTCAGAAAAGGCATTGCCACCTTGCGCTTTATTGGCGTGTATGCAATTGCGAATTTGCAGGCGACCATGGAGTATCGCGTGGCCTTCTTGGTGCAGGTGTTGAGCATGTTTTTGAGCGATTGCCTCTGGCTCTTCTTCTGGTGGAGCTACTTTCGCCAGTTTCCGCTCGTTCATGGGTGGCAAACGAGCAATATTGTCATTCTCTGGGCGGTGTCGGCGGCAGGCTTCGGGCTGTGTACTGGCATCTTTGGTAATGCCCGTTCGCTCGCGACGATTATTATCAATGGCTCCCTAGATGCGTATCTGGGGATGCCGCGCTACGTCTTGTTACACGTGTGTATCGCGGCGACCGACCCGACCTCGTGGGGGGATGTGCTGTTCGGTTTCGGTGCCTATATCGTGTTCTTGCATCCCGATTTCTGGCACATACTGTTGTTCTGTGTGCTGACATTGCACGTATGCCTGATCTTCACGGCCTTTCTGATCATCTTTTGCTCGTTATCCTTCTTTCTGGGCAATACGGAAGGGCTAATGACACAAATGTTCGGGGCGCTGATCTCGTTCAGCACCTATCCTATGGATATCTTCAATGGCGCGATACGCTTGCTTTTGTTCACGATTATCCCGGCTGGCTTCGTGTCCTTCATTCCGCTGCAACTGTTGCGGCAATTCGCCTGGCCGCTCATGGGCGCGTTGACTGGCTTCACGCTTGTCTTTGGTGCGCTTGCCGTGGGTTTGTTCCAGTGGGGGCTAAGCCGCTATGAAAGCGGAAACCTGTTGGGTATGCAGGGGTAGGAAATTTTGCTTCAGGCATGCCCTCGGATCAAGTACGCTGGTTTGAGGGCATGCCTGGACTAGTCTATCCTAGCGGTGGAATGATACCAAGTTGTTGTAGCATACCTAGTGTATCAAAGTTTGCCCAATCCTCCGTGATCTTGCCGTTTACAACACGTATGACGGTGATGCCTGTTATGATCACTGGCTTGCCCGTGGGCGGAATACCCATCAGACTGCCGTTATGGGTGCCGCGAGCCGTCCAGAGTTGCACGGCTTTATCACCTTCGGCGATTTCATTATCAGTGGTAAAACGTATGTCGGGAAAGGCTGTGCGGTATAGATTGACGAGCTGTCTTGCGCCTTCTAGTCCCTTCGGCCAATCCCTCTGTGGATAGCTTCTGTCATAGAATGTCCAGTTTGCGTCACAAATCTCGTCAATGAGGGCGAGGTTTCCCTCACTAAAGACTTCGCCATGAAAACGACGGATGAGTGTAAGCGCGTCTGCTGTTGCCATAAGCTTCTCCTTTGGAGCTTTGCTAGAACTACAAAAAACGTTTTGGTGCCTTGACTTAAAGTACACTTGAAATTCTACACTGTAATGCAGGCATATACAAGTAGTATATAGTCACGTTTAAAGGAAAGGCACACAGAACGATGCAGTATGAAAGGAACCTTGCAAATGATGAATTGCCGCTGGCTTGCAGCTTATCGGGTGCAGAACAAGTCACACGAGGCGTAGAGCTTGCAGCGCTTTTCAAAGGGGTGCAGCAGGCGGAAGAGTTGGCAGATGGCTATGCACTCAAGTTTCCAGGGGATGAAGCTTGGGCAAGCAGGCTGCTCCAGTTCATCGCTTTTGAGCGCGCTTGTTGCCCATTCTTCACTTTTGCGCTGATTTTTGAACCAGCGCAAGGTCCAATCTGGTTGCATATTCGTGGGCCAGAGGAAGTCAAAGGTATTATCAGGGATATGATGAAGCCTTTTTAGATGAGCCGATCATTGAACCAGTCGGCGACAATCGTGTGTTTCTCGTGCGCGTGATTGTAGACACAATGGTCGCCATCTGGCCAGATGATGATGTGCTTGTCTATACTGGGAGCATGATCGTAGATGGCGTGGGCTTCTGCTGCTGGACAGAGAGGGTCAAGGGCACCATGGAGTTGCAGCAGGGCACACTGAATCTGGTTCTTTTCTGGCGTAATGGAGAGTTGTCGTATCACATCGAGAATCGTGTCGCGGTCGCTTGTACCAACCAGTGTGCCAGCTCTTTCAACAAGAGGCGGAATCTGTTCGAATTTATCGATTGGCCTGACGGGGCTACCGTTAATACAACATGCCTGGATGCGGTGTTCTGATGATACTGTTAAAGCGGCTAGCAGGCCACCAAAGCTGTTGCCCCAGATGCCGATCTGGCTGCCCACACGAGGGTCAAGTAGCATGTAATCTACGATGCAAGAAAAAGCATCTGCAACATTCGGCGTGAGGTAGAGGTGTTGAAAGAGACCTGTCTCGCCCTGTCCTGGCCCGTCGATAAGTAGGGCTGCTATACCGCGCTCAACCAGATACTGCGCTCCGTTATGGTACTCCTCGCGCCATCCATCGAAACCACCTAGTACAATGACCAGTGGAGGTGCTGCTATTCCCAAGGGTAACATGAGCCAGCCACAAAGTTGGGCGTTGCGATAGGGAATTTCGACCCTTTGGATGGCTGGATTGTCCAAGGCAGCTGCGGCCCCAAAGTTCTCTATCAGCTTGCGATACATGATGCGTTTACGTTCAGCATTTCCTGGTAAGGGAATCTGGCCGAAACGAAAACAGGCCGAGGCATAGCGATAAAACGAGCGTGCGCTGAGAAGTTGTCCAGCTTCTTGGGCAAGTTTGGCACGATGTACGTTGCATTCACCCAGCCATTCGCCTGCATCGGCCCACGGGATGCCACTATCTACCATAGCGTGCATCGCTACGGCATCGGCATACTCCATCCCATTGCCAAGCAAGCGATGCAATGGCATCGCCTGCTTGTTGCCATGAAGTTCTTTTCGCAGTGCTTCGGAGACTGTCGCGGGCGCAGTTGGTCGCGGGACAACTGGATCGATGAGATTCTGCGCTGAAAATTGCCTCATGGTCGTACTCTTTTCGTTCATTATGCAATCATTGATTGCTGAGAACTATGCACCTGCGTCCGCAACGCTTCAACCAGCGTGGGCAGATCAGCTAACGTGGCGGCACCGCCAAAGACGTAGAAATCTGGTCGTACCAGCACGGCTTGCAGACCAGTTTTTGCAAAATAGTTTGCATAGACACCAGCGAGGTCAATGACCACATCTTGATTGTCCACGTTTTGAGCCCCCACCTGCACGATGTGTGCGTCTAGCTTGTTGAGGAAGGCAATCTGCTCCGCGCTCAGCACGCTACGCGGATCGGCCTGTGAACTGATCACGGTCCACCCCTGACCAACGATGTCGTCAAAGCGGCCTGTCTTGCCTTGGTAAGATACCTGGCCTTGCACCGATAATTGTCCAGCGGGCGCGATAGGCGTCCCTTGGTTGTCGCGATATAGAATACCGTCAGTGAGTCCGGGAAATGCGGGTGGAGGAGGTACGACTCCCGAGAGGAGTGCCTGGTCACGTGCAGCCGCTGCGAAGGGATCGGTCATGCAGAGGATGCTACCGAGCATCACCGCCTGCTCAATGATGCTGCGAACATGCGGCCTGCGCTCTGTGGCATAGCTGTCCAGTAGCGTGGCATCGGCCTTGTCACGCAGGACATGATCGAGCTTCCAGGCGAGGTTCTTGGCATCGCGTATGCCGGAGCACAAACCCTGTCCCAAGAATGGTGGCATGAGGTGTGCCGCGTCGCCCACAAGCAGGACATTGCCTTTGCGCCACTGCTCCGCGAGTATTGAGCGGAAATTATAGACGACATGACGCAGAAGGTGTCCTTGATCAGGAGTCACCCAGGGAGAGATCAATTCCCAGACCTTCTCAGGAGTTGCCATTTTCGCTGGTTGCTCGCCGGGGAGCAGTTTGAACTCCCAACGGGCATACTTGTCTCCCTGATGCCCTAGTGTTGTTGGGCGAGCAGGATCACAGAGTTGGGCCATCTCTGGCATAGTAGCAACGGCTTGGGCATCATTTGGACGAAAATCGACCACCAGCCAGTTTTCCGAAAAGCCCATGTCTTCCCAGACGAAATTCAGTGCTTGACGCACAAAACTGTTCGCGCCATCAGCACCTATGAGGTAGCGCGCTCGTACTGTGCGCGTCTCGCCTGTCGCAAGCCATTGACCCTGTGGGGCTTTTTCACCCTGACGTACTGTAAGCTCAACATAATCGTCGTGCTGTGTAAGCGCAGTCGCTTCCCAGCCGAGGTTAATTTCAACGGAAGGTTGTGCGCGCGCTTCCTTATCGAGCAAATCTTCGAGATCAGGTTGATACATGAGCAGATCTGGTGGCCAGCCCGATGGTGCTTCATTGATGCCGCTAAAGTGAATGAGCACCTTCCCTTCGGCATTGATCCAATCATATGCAGAAGCAACATAGGTGACTTTCTCGAATGCTTCAGCAACGTGAATCGATTGGAAAACGCGCATGATTTCATGGTCAACATGACCGGCACGCGCTCTTCCATACAGGTTGGGCCAGCGTTCAAATACTGCCACGGAGTGTCCTTGCTGTCCGAGCAGCGAGGCCATGGTTTGTCCTACTGGGCCGTATCCAATTAAGACGACATCGTACAGGTCAGCGTTCATCTGTGAACTCCTTTGTGGTGCTTACCACGAGCGGTAATCATTACATTGTGACATTGCGGGGAGGTATCGCCTTGTCTCGTTTCTGCCTGTGCTCTTTGTGCGGTTTTGTCATTGCTTCAGGTAGCGGCGAATCCGCTCGCACAAGCTGCAATGCCTTCCTGACGGCAATCGGTTCGTACTCTGGTGCCATCTGTGCCATGACAGTCAGTGCTGTCCTTGTCAGATGACGTGCCATGAGTTGCATGGCCGCTTCTTCGTTACGTTCCTGATATGCTTGCACAATCTGTTGATGGTCAAGCAGGCTGGTGGAACGCCCACTCGGATCAAGACGCCCATAGAGGCGGACATAGCGCTCGCTGCGCTCGGCGTAACTGGTGATGGTTGCTTGCAGATGCTGTCCTGCATAAGAGACTAGGAGGCTGTGAAAGCGACGATGAGGTTCTTCCCAAGCATCAAGAACGTGGATGTGCTGCATTTCTGCCAAAACCTTGTTGAGCTCATCCATATCTTGCTGTTGGAATTGGGGGATGCTCAAAGCAATACCTAACGTCTCCAACTGAATGCGGCTGGCATACAAGGCATCAAGGGCTTCTGGCTCGAAAGCAGCAACCTGACTGCGCTGATACCTGCTAGCTTCAATGAGGCCCTCTGCCTGTAGCATACGCAACACCTCGCGCAGTGGCGTACGGCTGACTCCTAGTGAGTCTGCTAGTGCTCGCTGGGGCAGCATCGTTCCTGGCGGATAGACACCATCGAGAATCATTGCCCGTAAGCGTGTATATAATTCCTTGATGCCAATTGTTTCCTTGTCTTCTTCCCCTGCTACCTCTACTGCTGAAGTGTCTTGTATCACGTTTCGCTGCCTCCTGACCTGTGCCTGAATCTCTATCTGTTGTAATTATGGTATACCATTTTAAATATACTTGTCAAGACTTTTATGCATTCAGCATAAGAAGTTGCAAAATAGTAATTCAAAAAACGGAATATATCAGCGCATTAAAGCACTATTTTCCTCTCAAATTAGACTTTACGCGTGGTTTCCCCTTGACAACGATGGTAATATCAGGTACTTTTATGGTATACCACTATTGTATTTCCTTGCGTCACTCACCCTTGTCATATTTGGCACACTTGACCTCTCACGATCATTGTTGATGTGAGCATGAGAAAGGATTGTTATGGCAGAACATAACGCCACCAAACCGAGACAACAGAATACCACTGATCAAGTTATTGTCCCCGCACGCTTACACCACGTCAATCTAAAGGCCTTCAGGTTTGAAGAGATGCGGGACTTTTACACTGCCTTGATTGGCATTCATCCAAATGCCGAGGGTGGTACTTTTGGTTGGTATACCTATGATACTGCCAACCATCGCCTGGCACTCATGCATGAACCATCGTTTACTGACCGTGTCCCCGGTAGTGCTGGTATGCATCACATGGCGTTCGAGTACGACTCTCTTGATGATTTGATGCGTACCTATTTGCGTCTGAAGCAGATAAATATTCTGCCAGCTCTAGCAATGGATCATGGTATGACCACCTCATTCTACTATCGCGATCCTGATGGTAATTATATTGAGTTGCAAGTGGACAATTTTGGCCTGGACCCGACCGCGAGTACAGCATTTATGCACACTGCCCCTTTTCTTGCTAATCCGATTGGTGTGCCGATCAATACGGAAACGTACTTGGTTGCTTGGCAAGATGGAGCAACGCTTCCTGGACTTCATGACCGTTCTTACACTGGTGAGTTCGCTGAGGGAGCACCAGTAATCACGATTGACTGACGTTTGCCTATCTGGTATTAGTCTCTAAACTCACTCATTCATTAGGCAGGAAGAGCATCCCGCACATGGGATGCTCTTCCTGCCTCTTTTCATGTGAACTGATGCTCTATAGATTGTATGGGGTGTGTAAGTGGTATGGAATTGTAACATGCTTACGTATTGATTGCTGAATAGATTCATCGTTACTCAAGCTTATTGATAAACACATGAAATGTGGCAGATGGACAAATGGACATACTGTCAGGAGGATGTTTGTTATGGTACTATTAAAACGGTTATTCCCTCTTTTCGCAGGTCTTGCAATGCTTCTTTTTCTAAGTAGTTGTGGTAACTCCACAAGTAGTAGTTCGACTTCGTCAACGAGCCAGCCCGCTTCTACGCCTGCGGTAACTGCACAGGTCAAAACGGCTTCGGCCACGGTCGGCGGAAAAGCGGTGACAATTCTGACGAATGAGCAAGGGATGACGCTGTACTACTTTACGCCGGATACAGGCACCAAAGCTGCTTGCACATCATCTGGCTGTATCGGAACTTGGCCGCCACTGCTCTTCACGGGCACCGGTTCTCCTGCGGCTGCGATTAAGCTTCCAGGAGAGTTGGAAGTATATGCCAATGCCAATGGCAAGCAAGTCATCTACAATGACCATCCTCTCTACACCTTTAGTGGGGATAGCGCACCTGGGCAGACCAACGGCCAGGGTGTCGGTGGCAAATGGTTTGTTGCTACGACTGATCTTGCCAAGAACACCGCCACTACTACGTCTGTTACACCCACGCCAGCTAGTGCAGGGGCTGTAATTGTCAAAACGGCTTCAGCTACGGTCGGTGGCAAAGCAGTGACAATTCTGACAAATGCGCAAGGGATGACGCTGTACTACTTTACGCCGGATACAGGCACCAAAGCCGCTTGTACCGCAGGCTGTGCTAGTTCTTGGCCGCCGCTACTCTTCGCGGGCACTGGTTCTCCTGCGGCTGCGATCAAACTGCCAGGAGAGTTGGAAGTATATGCCAATGCCAATGGCAAGCAGGTCGTGTACAATGATCATCCTCTCTACACCTTTAGTGGGGATAGTGCGTCAGGACAGATCAACGGTCAGGGCGTTGGAGGCAAATGGTTTGTGGCTACGATTGACCTTGCCAAAAATCTGAACAAATAATCATCGTTGTTACAACGAGCCTATGAGCCTACCGTCTGCTTTGAAGACGGTAGGCTCATTTTGCTAGCAGGAGAAATCTACGATAGGACATAGTAAAAATGTGGAAGCGTTCTGATATAATCAAGAAGTTGCCATCTCTTCTATGATGTAATAGAAGGATACCTTCCTAAGATATAGAGAGAAGAAGCCAATGCATATACCACATCTCGCCATTCTTATAACTGCAATCGGTTTGGGCATTGCCTATGCTGCTGCGCCTGGTGCTGTGAACACTGAGGCGATTCGTCGTGGGGTTGCCCATGGAGCGCGTTCGACCCTGCTCGTGGAAGCTGGTTCCCTAATTGGCGATTCGCTGTGGGCGGTACTCGCTCTGTTGGGCATTACTGTCTTTTCACAGCATCTTGCCGTGCAAATTGTGCTTGGTATCGTGGGTGGATGCTTTCTACTACGTATGGCTTGGCTTGCCCTACATGAAGCGTTTCTCCGTCCAGTTACTTTTTCTCCGTCATCATCTTCTAGTCGTGGAGACTTTGCAACGGGGGTGGTATTTGGTCTGGCAAATCCAGTGGGCTTGGCCTTCTGGTCGGGTCTGGGTAGTAGTGTGGTGGCTTCGGGCATTGTAGGTGTCGAGTTTGCTTTGTTCTTTGTGGGTTTCTTCGTTGGTGCTGCGTTATGGAGTGTTGGTATTGCAGCAGTGATGCGTTGGGGGCGTCGCTGGATTCGTCCTACCTTCTTCCGCTGGATAAACGCCCTCTGTGGGCTCGCTCTCGGCTATTTCGGCGTGCGTGTGCTATGGACGACGGTTGGCGAGTGGGTGGAGCAGCAGGTGGTTCGCATGCTGACGCCTGCACGGTAGCATTCGTTGGATGCTTCATGCACGTCTCTTGACACTTGTGCTATCATAGCGGTGATGCACCTGTAGCTCAGTGGATTAGAGCATCGGTCTTCGGAACCGAGTGTCGTGGGTTCGAGCCCCTCCAGGTGCGTAAACCCATCTAACAGCCCCAAAGCAGCCCCACAAGCCAAAGAAGCCCTAAAGCACTACCAACAAACTAGCAGCACTCTAGAGCCATTTTTCACCAGTACCGTATGTCGGAACTATTTCTAATCCGACACGAATATCCTTACCTACCTAGCTCTTTTTCTTCCCATTTTTCCGCTTGCTGAGCAGATTAAGCGAACCGACAGGAGAAAACTTTTCTTGTTCACGACGCGCAGCCCTCGCCTTGAAATCCTTTAGGTACTCCTCAGTAATCTCTACGCTACTGTGTCCCATCAAACGAGAAAGTTTGTAAATCTCGCCGCCTTGCTCAAGATACATCCGAGCAAACGTGTGACGGAACGTATGAGCCGAAACGCGCACACCCTCTATACCCGCTCTATTCTTCACATCTATCAGCAATTGCTCGACACCGTTAGGCGTAACAGGTTGACCATAACGGTTGACGAATACACGAACCTCATTATCATCCGCAGGTTTGCGGTAATGATGAATGTATTTCCAGAGCAATTTAGCAACATCAGGAGAGACACCGACCTCTCTTTCTTTGTTTCCCTTACCTACTACGCGAAGGTAATCGTCATGCACATCCTGCACACGCAGCCCACATAACTCAGAGACACGTATACCCGTTTCCAAGAGAACGAGCATAAGTGTATAGTCCCGATAACCCAACACCGTAGACAAGTTACACGTATCAAGCATGGCCCTGAGATGCTCAGGCGTAAATGTCGGTATCATATAATCAGGAACGGCAGGTAGTTTGAGACGGTGAGCAGGATTACCAGAGATCAACTCTTCACTGTGACACCAGCTAAAAAAACCCTTGATAACCTGCACATACCCCTTTACGGTTAATGGGGAAACCTTGATATGGTTGCCGCCATCCTCTCTATTAACCGCTCGACGCCCTATCGTCTCAGTCTGGATATGCAACACGAATGAACGCAGATGAGCAATAGTAACCTTATCCAATAGAGCTACTTCCTCTTCTTCATCTAGCCAACGAGCGAAGAACCTTAACTTTTGCTCATACCATTCGATAGTGCGATAGCTACGACCACGTACCTTGCAATCGAGAATATAGCCCTTAATAGCCTCATCTAGTTTCATGCTCACCTCCTATGCTATCGCAGCCGTTTCTAAGCGATACAAGATGCGCTTTTCATGGACAATCGCCGCAAAATCTTTCTTTGTTTTCTTCTTTTTGGCTTCGAGGTAGGCTTGTACGTTCTGGTAAATGAAGTGAATAGTATCGGAAATGTCAGCCTCTATATCCGTTTCTCCTTTGCCCTCGCGCCAAGCCTCGACCGTCGAGGTCCATCCCGCAAAGGCCGCAAACGCACGCTCGAAGTTGACTTGTCGCTTGCGTTCCCGAATGAAGGGGCCGAGATCAAGCTTTGCCGCAGGTTCCGCAGGAGCCGAGGATGCAGCAGCAGGTGTCTTGACCACAGGCAAGAGCGAACGGTCAGAGGAGCGAAACGGACGCGCCGCTAACTCTTCATCGACTTGCTGTAATAGTTCTTCCCGTTCACGCTCTGTGCGTTCATAACGCGACACTGGTAACAGTTCTTCCTCTTGCTGAAAGGCGTTTTGTACCACGTGCCAGTCAGGATGCACTGGCCAACGGGAGCGATTGAGATCAGCCGAGGGAACCACATAGCGCAGCCAGCCATCGGGCAGACCGTCATCACCGCCGCCAGCATGTCCCACGGCATACGACCACATCGCAGGAAGACGGTCTAAGAGTTCATAGGCTTGCTCGATACCACCCTCAGCAATGGCCTTCCGCTTGAAACGGACTTCAACCCGCATGACCGGGGCTTTCCCATCCCATACTGGCAAGCCGTTAGCGTCCAGTTTGGAGAGCCAAAGGTCATGGAACCATTTTTTGGTGGGGGACTGATATTTGATCTCGTGTGTTTTGTCGTAAATGATGGCCGAGACCGCCGCATCTCGCTTGCCAAAGGGGAGACCTGTGATACGCCGCCACCGTCGTTTAATGCTCTCTGGACCGTCCATCATGCCATCATCCGTCAGGCTCGAAAGCGGCATTTCATCATCGAAGGTCGCACGAGTGATAAAGTCTTCTTTCACGTTGGCATGCCCAAAATCTGGCCACACGAAATCCGCCGCCAGATCAAGAGCCGAGACTTGCAGGAGAAAGTGTTGCCCGAACAGTTCCGTTAAGAAGGCATGCACCTTGTGAATAGCCGCTCCAAAATCAGCGCGTGTGCATTCGCGCCAGAGGTACTCAGACGAGAAGCGCACTTGTCCAAGCATCGCCACCTTCACCCCTCGACTAATCGCCACACTTATTAAAGGATGATCGAGTATCCACTTGAAATGGGAGCCGCCTTTTTCCTTCATAAACAGGTTGCCACCCTCAAACACCCAACGAGTGGGGATAGGTTCCTCTTCGTCTTGTGCCCGTTGTTTCAAGGCGTCTAACTCTTCCTGTAACGACTCATCCAGACGACGACGCACGACGTGAAACGCCGCATCCGTAGGCAAGATGTTGACGACGAGGGTATCAGGATTGCAGCCGAGCAGCACAGGCTTACTCATACGACACCTCCAGAAGAAAAGCACCACCACCCGAAAAACGGGCTACGGCAGTCCTGTATTTAGAGCAGTGCGGTTTACTTGCGGCACTGCTTTGCATCTGCGTGTTACACAAAGCAATAGCCACTTTCACACATCTCCTCCTGTTCAGGCAGCGACAATTGCACCAGATCAGTGGTCACTCTGCTTAGGGGTTTCAGTTTGCTTGAGAGCCACACCCGATCTTTGCCGAGCATGGCACGCCGTTCATTGATGAGCGTTTCCAGCTGGACCGCCTTTTCAAAGAGATCAGGCCGAGTGAGCCGCAGGTCTTGCCACGCCCTGGTGGAGTGATAGGGACAAAACCAACAAGAGGACTTGGGAGGAACGGGTAAACCTGCATCCGCTATGATGCTCAGACAATCGTGCCGCGTCAAAGGCCGAGGCACGTCAAAAATGAGGGGGTGAGCATTCACCTTCCACGCCATCGTGTTCACATCCATATTCGGCTTGACACGCTGGATTTCATCCAAGCTGATACCTAGTCCCACTATCGCAAGCGGTTCCTGCTCTGCAAAAAAGCCGTTGAGCGTTCCCATGAGACGTTTCAACGCTTCTTTGTCCAGCTTCCCAAGGGCAGACCGCCGCAGGAGAGCTTCTTTCATGGCATGGATTGCTCCACGCTCGGTATGCTGCTTGAGCCACTTATCGACGACCGCAATCTTGAAGTCAATCGTACAGGAGCGATTGCCGGGAGCACCCGAGCCCATGTACACAGGGATACCTATCGAACGGTTATCCGAGCGCGTGATCTCGCCATAAATGGTTTCGCGAGAGCCATCGCGCCGAGTGCGTTCTACTTCGTGAAAGGTCAGCCCATGCCGAGCCGCAAACGGTTTTGCGATATCACGCACATAGGTGAGCGTGTCAGGGTTTTCACTATCGGCTCCCACGTTACAAAACAGGAAGGTGCGATAATCAATGCGTCCTTGAGCCGCTAAGACGAGAGCCGCCGTGGACTGCACCCCTCCACCGAACGAAAAGACTTTTAACATGAAACACCTCGATTGGGAAGCCGCACGAACGGGAGCGAAGGCAAGGGAGCGTACAGCGTGCGGCTTGCGTCTCCACCTTTTACGGGTGTGATTAGCATTCCATGACGAGGCGGCACACTCAGGGGGCTAATGCAGGAACGCAGAGGGTGCCGCCTCGCCATTGCAAGCGTATCACACCCTGCAAAGGTAGTACGCACCCTTCGGGACGCCGCAGGGGGAGCGGACAGCACCACAGCGAGGACGAGGGACGGCAGCCTCGGAAACACAGCAGGAGGGCAACCCCATGCCACCCCACCACGACCGCCAGAGCAGCCGACCACAGGAGCAACGATCGTTTTCATAGACAACACCTCATTTCTTGCCACGAGATCAACCAACGAGAGCCGAGCGAGGGAAGGCCCGACGAGCGCGAGGCGTTCACCTGTGCGAACGTCGGGCGTGTGGCGCGTGGCGCAGGAAGAGAACCGAGAACCGACCACGCACCAGATGCACCAAGGACCTCGATTATTGGTCCGCACGACGGTAACGCGCACGCGTATCACCATCAGCAGAAGGCGCAGGCGTGCGGCGTGCGAGAATATCCGTGAAGACTTGGCGTTTGAGTTCGGCGAGGAAATGGGCGTCATCCTGCTCCTGCTGCACACGAATTTGGATAAGCGAGATTTCCGCTTCGGCCTTGGCCTCGACCAATTGGCGTTCGCCTTCCGCTTGCGCGATGTCGCGATAGAGCTTGGCCTTTTCGCGCTCCCCGCGGGCGATCAGCTTCAAATGACTGTTATCGACTTTGGCGAGGAAAAAAGCGGTGGTGGCGTCACCCAGAATGAACCCGGTCACGCGCGAGGCGACGAAGACGTATAAAATGGTGAAATTGGTATGGGGGTCATGATTGAGCGAAATGATATGCAGCAAGAACGCCGACTGCCCGATGATGTTAATCACAGCAAAGACGATCCATAGGAAGGTCCCAAACCACACCTCGACCTCTTCCCCTTTAGACACCGACCCATTGACCTCTTTCTTTTCGGCCAGATCGCGCCGCTTAATCGCCACCCCGAACGTGGTAAACATCATGGCGAGGTCGATGAAGAGCGCACCCGCCCAAATGATGTAGTCACTGGTATCCCCCGCTGGTACCAGCTGCGTCAGGATATACGCGACCTCCGAGGTAGTGAGGGCGACGAAGGCGATAGGACCGAGCACCAGCCAGAAGCGCAGCAAGATCAGCATCAGCGTTTCATGGAAGGGCCGACCCAATTTGGAGCTTTCCACGAGGTTGATACGCCGCAGCTTCAATTCCTCTTGCGTCATGGTTGACGTGATCGCACGTGAGGAGACAGGAACCACCGCACTCGTTTGAATAGGACCAGTGTTAGGAGCCGCAGCCGCAGGAGCTTGCGGTGTGGCAGCTGCCGCAGTGCCGAACAATGCAGCAAAGAAACCCATAGAGCACATCCTTTCCGGGGCTGGAAAGGCGACCATCTCTCAGCGAGAAATGACCGCCCGAAACGCGCTATTCTTCGTCATCCGCCACGCCGAGATCACGCACCTTCGTAATCTGCATCCGCACTTGCAAGATCACGCGCTTTTGTCCCGACTCTTTATCCTCAATTTCGCGTTCGCCAGCCGTGATGTTTTTCACGTTGACCTTGATACGATGGTCCGTCAAGTCTTGCCGCAGCTTCTTACCATCCTCGGCCACATACTCTTTGTATTGTGGGTCATTGTCGCGCATCTGGCAGGAGTAGACGCGCCCATACAGCGAGTCAGCAATTTCCAACGAGAGGAATTGCCACTTTTCGCCCTTGCGCCGTCCATCTTCAATCACGCCATCAACGGGACGCATGCCCTGAACCACACCTGTTAATACAAAAGCCATGAGACACCAACCTTTCTTTCCCTTAGCAGGGAGCTTGAGAAACGACCGTAAACATCGGAAAAGCCATCCAACGAACGCCGCTATACACGAAAATGGTGTGCGTATCAGCGGAGTATTCCGCATCACACTGGTGATACTCAAACGCCACGACGAGCTGACAGGCTTGCTCAACTGAGAGGCCAGTGAGCTGACGCCCAAAGCGTTGCTCACCATCCGAGGTGGTGTTCACACGACTTCCAGCAGGGAGGTTATGAAGAACATCCACAAGGCTTCCAAATTCCATCGCCTGACAGACCTCTCTAGAAGTGAGTGAACACGAACGGAGCCACCCACGACCACAACACGAGAACACCGTACATCAGACCAACACCCACGAGGAACCATAGACAACAGCGCAGCATACATACCTCTCTTTCTGGACTAGGCAGCGACACGACCGACGAGCGAACGACCAACACGCAGGAAATCAGTCATGAGAGCAGGAGTGAAAACCTTCTCGGAGCGTTCACCTGCCACCAGAGCACGACAGGTCATGCACAGCCGTTCAGAGCCAGCAACAAACCGCACATGAAGCCGAACGATTTCTAAGGGTGACAAATCGACTTGACAACAATCGCAGCGTTCCATACCTTCACCTCATCAGAACAACAACCGAGCCTGAACCGCTCAAGCTCATCATTGACCGCTCTACCCATCACAAGAAGGCAGAACGGGCAATGCCAACCTAGCGATCTACAAACAGAACCGTTCTAGTCGCACTGAACACATCCAGAGCTCGTCTACCCTTCCTTTCCACTCTAGAAGCGTCAGCCGCCCTCGCTCAACTGTTTTCATCTACCAGATGCCCCTGTTTTGACTCTCAGGATTGCACCGCCGAGACATCGTCATGATGCCGCAGAACTTTCACACTCTCACTAAGCCGTCCTAGAACACCGCTGTTCTGTCCA
>JBBPYR010000238.1:0-12205 GCA_038199755.1 Ktedonobacterales bacterium
AAGACTTGAGAACAGGCGATGAACATGGGGGTGGGCCGGAGTGATTGCGGCCCTCACCAAATCTCTACCGCACAAACCCTTCTTACTATTTTACTTTGGCGAAGGTGCCACTCACATCGGGCAGCAAGCCAAAGTTATTTTGACCAAAGGGCCAGTAGACAAAAGCCACGCGACCCACAATATTATCACGTGGCACCAGACCCCATTGGCGCGAATCTGAACTATCGCCACGATTATCGCCCATCACAAAATAGCTATTGGGCGTGATAATGTGCCGGGTAAATGATGGGTAAGGATTGAATACATCGTCTTTATTGATGTATGGCTCATTCAATGTCACGCCATCAACAATCACCTGCTCACCAATAACGCTTAGGATGTCGCCGGGAACCGCGACAATACGTTTGACGTAATAGGTACGAGGATCGAGTGGATACTGAAAGACGACAATATCGCCACGAGCCGGTTCATGAAAGAGATAAGCGGCTTTATCAACCACAACAAATTCTTGGTTATGGAGCGTCGGCTCCATGCTCTGCCCATCAATACGAAAGTTTTGCAGGGCAAAGCGAATACTAAGCACCATGAGCAGAACGAGCGTTATGGTTTCTAAAATGTCCCGTAACCGACTATTTTGTAGCGTAGAGCGTCTTTGCATGCACAATCCTCCCTCTCTTAATTATATACGAGAGTGCGCAAGGCGACCATAAGCTTCCTTGGTAGGATCAGAGCTGTTGCAATGTCCCTACGGACACGCTAATCATCATGAACTGAAACTGGGAATAGGGATCAGTCGTCGTGGGCAGGCAGCGAAGCGCGCTGGGTGCCCCGTAGGGGTGACATTTATGACCCCCCATACGCATCAACCTAAGCGAACGGCTCAGGTTTTTCGTAGGGGCGGGGGTGGACGATGACGCGGGGATGGGACCCTCTGGGTCGCCCGTGCCTAGCGAACATTGCCTTTGCGGGCGTTTTGCCCACCCCACGGGCGCCCCAGAGGGTCCACCCCACCCATCACCGCCTCTCCCGCCCCTACGGAAACGGGGCCATCCTTTCACCCATCAATTTTTAGGCTGATGCATATGGGGCGCGATCAATCGGGCCCCTACGGGCCTACAGCGCGCTTCGCTGCTGCTTTTAGCTTTCGCTCAGGCTATTTTTCCTCGACAGGAGGAGGCAACTCGAATGAGGCAGGGGTCTTGCCACGGCGTTGTAGGGCAGCCAACTTGAGACGCTCTACCGTATCATACGGCACATAACGGCCACCGAGCGGAGTGGGATGAATGCCAGGGCCGTGGAAGTCGGTGCCACCTGTGGGAATAAGGCTGTATTCATCAGCAAGGGCAAGTAAAGCCTGTTCTTGTGCTGTGGTGTAGGGGCCATAGTAGGTTTCCAAGCCCACCATGCCCGACTGAACGAGGTCGGGTAGCCATTCGCGTAACACATCCAGACCTGGGAGTTCAATAGGATGAGCAATAACGGGCAAGCCATTGGCGCTGTTAATCAGGCGTACGGCATCCGTTGGCGAGAGTTTGTAGCGTGGCACATACGCGGGTTTGCCAGTGCCGATATAGGTATCAAAGGCTTCGCCAATAGTAGATACATACCCAGCTTCTAGCAGGGCTTTGGCGACATGAGGACGCCCCACGGAGCCTTGCGCGATCTGACGCACGCGCTCCCATGAAACATGCACGCCCTGTTCGTTGAGCAATTCAATCATACGCTGACCACGACGTTCACGGGCATCGCGCAGCACCTTCAAAATAGCCTGGAATGCGGGTCGTTGATATTCGATAAAATAGCCAAGCACATGCACTTCGCCACCACCTACATCGGTGTTGATCTCAATACCCGGAATGAATTCGATGTCTAGCTGCGAGGCCGCATGGGCGGCCTCTTCGATGCCATCGGTGGTGTCATGATCGGTCAAGGCTAGCACCCGTAGGCCACTCTCTTTCGCCTTCTGCAAGAGTTCAGGCGGCTCATAGATGCCATCTGAGGCGGTAGTATGCGTGTGCAGATCAACATAATTTGCCATGATAGTTCTCTTTCTAGCGGGCATAGTCTATCGAACGCGTTTCGCGCACAACACAGACTTTGATTTGCCCAGGATAATCGAGGTTCTCCTCAATTTTGTGTGCAATATCGCTGGCGAGACGGCTCGCGGAAAATTCGTCAATCTCTTCTGGCTTGACGATAATACGTATTTCACGGCCCGCCTGAATTGCGAAGGATTTCTCAACGCCTGTAAATGAGTTGGCGATGCTTTCAAGTGCTTCTAGGCGTCTAATATAGAGGTCGATAGTTTCGCGCCGTGCGCCCGGACGAGCGGCAGAAATAGCGTCCGCGGCCTGCACAATCGCAGCTTCTAATGTCTGCGGTTCCGACTCAGTAGCATGATGTGCGACGATGGCGTGAATAATCTTTGGCGACTTGCCGAAACGTCGCGCTACCTCGCCCGCGACAATAGCATGCGGTCCCTCAACCTCCTGGTCGATGGCTTTGCCCATGTCATGTAAGAGGGCAGCAGTCTTACAGACATTGACATCGGCACCTAATTCATGCGCAATGGTGGCGGCGAGAATAGAGACCTCGACCGAGTGGGCAAGCACATTCTGCCCGTAGCTGGTACGGAAGTGCAAACGTCCCAGGATTTTGAGCAACTCAGGCTGTAAGCCGTGGACGTTGGCCTCCAGAGCGGCCCGTTCGCCCGCTTCACGCACCACTAAGTCCACTTCCTGGCGCGCTTTGGCAACCACTTCTTCGATGCGGGTAGGATGAATGCGTCCATCAAGGATAAGTTTGGTCAAGGCAATGCGTGCAACCTCACGGCGTACCGGATCAAAGCCGGAAAGCACGACGGCCTCTGGTGTGTCATCGATAATCAGATCAACGCCAGTGATGGCTTCAAGGGCACGAATATTGCGCCCCTCGCGGCCTATAATGCGCCCCTTCATCTCGTCATTGGGCAGTTGCACCACCGATACCACGGCCTCGGCCACCTGATCGGAGGCACAGCGTTGGATGGCAAGGGTGATGATCTCACGAGCACGGGCATCGGCCTCTTCACGCGCACGCTCCTCAATTAAGCGTGAGCGTTGAGCCGCTTCTGTACGCACCTGCGTTTCAATTTGGCTCAGTAACATCTCTTGGGCCTGCATCTCGGTCATCTGTGCGATGCGTTCGAGTTCATCAAGTTGTTTTTGCTTGATGGCCTCAATCTCTTCACGCGTTTGGTCGAGGCCACGCTCTTTGGTGTTTAACTTCTTTTCACGCTGCTCCAATGCCTCAATTTTGCGCTCAAGATTCTCTTCTTTTTGCTGAAGACGCCGCTCCTGGCGTTGAATTTCACTGCGTCGTTCGGCGTTTTCGCGCTCAATGGTGGCGCGAAATTGTGCTGTCTCATAGCGCGCCTCTTGCAAAGCCTCACGTTGCTGCGTCTGCACTTCTAGCAACCGCTGCTCACTTGCTTCTTTTTCAGCACGTAATGCTTGCTCAAAACGAACTTTATTTTGTGCCCTACCATACAAATATCCGGCAATAAGAGCAACACTAGCTCCTATGACGAGGAAAATGAGTACGAGGACGATCACGATAGGTGTGTTCACGTGGCCTACCTTTCAAATAGTAAAGGTGAACAGGCCTGTAAAAGGCTCGAACAAGTAAAAAGGTAAGGATAGGTACACTGATCCTGGAAATGAGATATTTCTGGATGTCAATGCTTTATGAAAAATGTACGAAAATGTACTATTATCAAGCATACTATATAGGAGTGGTGATAATACGTCAAGCCACTGTTAAGAGCGGCACCACAGGCAGTCTTGATCTACTTGCAGTGCCGCTTTTGGTAGTGGCTTGATGTATTACCTGTCTATCCTCTCATATCGTCCAGTGCCCTGTTAAAAATTGAAAGACGAGGAAAGCCATCATGGGAAGAGCGATGAGGAGATAGGCTTGATGGAACCACGGACGCCGCCCGAAACGCGCTAACATAATAAAGCCAGCAAAGACCTCTAATACTAAACGCTGCATAGAAGGCATGGGATCGTAGGGCAAGTTGTTTGCCCCCGGCGAACCGGGGAAGAGTAAGGAGTAGATAAGGGCCATCACCCCAAACAGGATGAAGGTCCATTGATGACGCTCCAGGCGTTCTGGCCCGAATAGGGCAAGGAACAGCAGCAATGAGAAGGAACCAAGTGCCGTCAATTCGATGATATTATGGGGGACAGCGAAGGTAAAAGGGGAAAGGCGAACAATACTTTTGAGGGCAATCAAGGGGGCCACCCAGGGAAAACTCAAGTTCTGCCGCCAATGCGCCTGTGCATGGTCGAATGCTAAGGGGTCGCCGAAACGTATAGCCAACCCATAGGCGAAAACGAGCAGGCCGAGGGGGATCAACAGTGAGGGAAGTAGTCGTGTCAGTGGCCGCGCAAGCACACGCCACTGCTTGTCATGCCATGTTTGACGGAAGAGGGTGTAGTGTTGACGCGCAAATTCACACAAGTAGATGATAAAGAGGAAGAGGCCTATCGAGCGCGTCAAGGTTGCCAAGAAACCAAAAAGGCCCGCTAGCCACCAGTGACGAGTACGTAAACAATAGAAGCAGAGTAGCATAAAGAACATAAAGAGCGATTCATTATAGGCAGCAAAGAAGAAAAACGCGGTGGGGAAAATTGCGATATAGAGGACGGCCCGTTTCGCCGTCTCGCGGTCAAATTCCATTTCGACAAAACGATAGAAGACGATTAACATACCAAATAGTGCGAGATTTGAGACAATCATGCCCGACTCTAGGATGTCACGATGGAAGAGCTGGCTGAGGGTGCGTTCCAGCGCGGGAAAAAGGGGAAAAAAGGCCGCGTACTCTTCAGTGATATAGCCATGCAGGGCGATAGTGGCAAAACGAACTGCATCCCAATGATACCACGTGTACAGCACATCGCGGAATGCCAACTGACCAGACCAGTAGTTGGGAACAAAGAAGAGCACGCCTCCAAAGTAGGAGAGCAGCAAGAGAACAAAACGTGTCAGTAGATAGGTTGGAAGAATAGCCAGGGTTGCTTTCCACCAGGGCTGTATCGTGGCGCGCCACGTCTGCACCTGCGTTGCGGCAGGTTGTGCCGTTGTGTCTGGCGTTGCTACGACTTGCTCTTGTATTTGCATATTAGACATTGCTCCTTCAGTAGGGATGTCCCTCCTGTTGACGATACGGATTATATTCTTCTATAGAGATGTACGAATACACGTCATAAGTATAACGAAAAATGGGTATATTGTCACCTGGAAAAAAAGATTGGATACAGCATGACACAGGATACCAACTCATTACGGCCAACGCATGTAGTGACCTGTTTTCTACAGCGTTCTGATGAAAAGAACGTACGTGTGCTTATTGTTCAACGTAGTCAGCGTGTGGGAAGCTACAATGCTCGCTGGGGAGGGATCAGTGGTTTTGTCGAGCCCAATGTAACGCCTGACGAGCAAGCGTACACCGAGATGCGCGAGGAGACAGGATTACAGCGCGAGCAAGTCCGTATGCTGAGACGCGGCACCGTCGTCGAGCATCAGGACGCTGCTCTTCAGCGTCACTTTTATGTTCACCCTTTTCTGTTCGAGGTGCTTACACCGGAGGCCATTCAGACTGATTGGGAGGCTGTGGCGTTGCGCTGGATTACGCCAGACGAAATACAGGGTTATGAAACCGTGCCAAAGCTGTGGGAAGCATATCAGTCCGCGCTACAGGGTGAAGAGGTTCAATGATGGTGTAGGGGTGACATTCATGACGCCCGCGTTGGCATGCGATTCGTCTGCCAACGCAACGGGCGTCATGAATGTCACCCCTACACCATCACATTCGTTCGATAATGGTGGCAATGCCTTGGCCGACACCAATGCACATGGTTGCCAGGCCATAACGTCCATTGCGCCGTTCTAGTTCGTTGAGGAGGGTGGTGACGATACGTGCGCCACTGGCACCGAGTGGATGGCCGAGGGCGATGGCACCACCATTGACATTCAGGCGTTCCATAGGGATAGCGAGTTCACGCGCACATTGCAGTGCCTGGGCCGCGAACGCCTCGTTTAATTCGATCAGGTCCATATCTTTGATGCTCAGACCTGCTCGCTGTAGCACTTTACGCGAGGCATAGATGGGGCCAAGCCCCATATAGGCAGGATCGACCCCTGCAACCGCTGAGGTCACGATGCGAGCACGCGGACGCAGGCCAAGCCGCTGTGCGTGGCTCAGGCTCATCATAACCAGGGCGGCTGCTCCGTCGTTGATGCCAGCTGAGTTGCCAGCGGTGACGGTGCCATCCTTGCGGAACACGGTTTTGAGAGTAGCTAGCTTTGCTAGTGAGGTATCGGTGCGAGGATGTTCGTCAAGCGCGACCACGAGGGATTCGCCCTTTTTCTGTGGTAGGCTCACTGGAATGATTTCGGCGGCAAAGCGACCCGATTGCTGGGCGGCAACCGCGTTTTGATGGCTGCGCAAGGCAAAGGCATCCTGATCTTCGCGGCTGACCTGATAGCGTTCGGCAACGTTCTCCGCCGTTTCGCCCATGCTATAAGGGTGATAGATGGTTGCGAGCTTGGAATTAATAAAACGCCAGCCGAGGGTGGTATCTTCCAGCTTCATGTTGCGGGCAAACGGACTATCCGACTTACCAAGGACGAAGGGAGCACGCGTCATGCTTTCTACGCCACCAGCGATAAAGGTATCACCAGTGCCCGTCTGGATGGCCTGGGCGGCGCTGTTGATGGCCTGGAGGCCAGAACCACATAGGCGATTGACCGTCTGACCAGCCACCTCTACGGGTAGGCCAGCGAGGAGCAGGGCCATACGCGCCACGTTGCGGTTATCCTCACCAGCCTGGTTCGCGCAGCCAAGAATGACATCTTCTACACTACTGGGATCGATAGTTGCGCGACGAACGGCCTCACCGATGACGAGGGCGGCCAGGTCGTCGGGGCGTGCATCTTTGAGCACCCCACCATAGCGTCCAATCGGGGTGCGGACCGCTGAGACGATAACCGCGTCTTCCATGATTGCTCCTTTTCAGTTACTTCCCTTTGAAATCCGCCTTACGCTTTTCTAGGAAGGCCCGCATGCCTTCGCGCATATCTTCGGTGGAGAAGAGCAAGAAGAAGTTCTTACGCTCGATGTCGAGACCTTGTTCCAGCGAGGTTTCCAGGGAGGCTTGCACAGCATCTTTGCCGAGGCGAACCGCGATGGGCGCCTGGGCTGCGACCACTTTCGCGAGTTTGATGGCCTCGGTGAGGTGCTCGCCTTTGGGAACGACGCGGTTAACAAGGTTGTGCTCGAACATCTCTTGCGCGGTCACCTGTGTACCTGTGAGCACCATTTCCATGGCGCGATATTTACCAAAGGTGCGGGCAAGGCGTTGTGTGCCACCGGCACCGGGGATGACACCGATCAGAATTTCTGGCTGGCCGAAGCGCGCGTTTTCCGAAGCCACGATCATATCGCAGTGCATTGCTAATTCGCAACCCCCGCCGAGGGCGAAGCCACCTACCGCAGCAATGACGGGTTTATGGATGCGACGAATGCGTGCCCATTGCTCAAAACCGCCCATGTACATGTCAATGGGCGACTTGTCGGACATCTCGGCAATATCTGCTCCGGCGGCAAAGGCACGATCACCCGAGCCGGTCAGGACCATGCAGCGAATGGTGTCGTCACTATCAAACTCTTCTAGCGCGCTGGCAAGTTCCTGTACGAGGTGTGTATTGAGCGCGTTTAGCTGCTTGGGACGGTTGAGGGTGACAATACCCACGTTTTCGTCACGCTCAACAAGAATGTACTGATATTCTGCCATAGTTCTTTTTTTCCTTAGCCGCACCGCAGCGGCACACATAGCTGGGATGCCCTCTGTAACTGTTCACCAGGAGGTTCAGGGCATCCATCTGCAACAGATATGGCTATAGTATATCATCCTTATTCATCATACGCAGTTTAATGTTGTAGGATGTAGACCCCCGACCAATCACCAAAGTACAGGCCGTTGCCGTTGAGCGAGACACCATGCATATAGGATGGAATGACGGCAGCTACCGCTTGATGGTCAAGGGGAAGCCAGCCAACATCGCTGATGGCGATCTGCTCAGCCTTGTTGTAGAGAGCAATACGTGCGCTGCCGCTGGTAGTCTCGGCCTGCTGCGTCGTCTGGTCAAAGGTAGGGTTGCTCCAACGGCCATTGTTGTTGCTGGCGTTGGTGGTCAAGTTGAGGGTCAGCCAATCATAGGGATCGGGGAAGTCCGCCCCCCATTGCGTGAAGCCAAACTGCACCTCGTGCTTCGCCGTCTCATCGTTATAGGCATTCAACTCCACTGAGCGCAATTTCACATCAATACCGAGAGCCGTCTGCCACATTTGCTGCAAGACCGAGGCTTCATCGGGCGTGACCTGCGAGCTAGGATAAGAGAAGGTGATGGCGGGCACCTTAGAGACATCGGGATAGACCGATTGCAATAAGGCCTTGGCTTTGGAGCGATCAAACGGAATGCCGGAATACGTGGGCTGATAGCCAGGCATCCCTGGTGGAATGATCGTGTTAGCGGCAGTTACGGCATCTTTGAAGATGGCATGTACCAGTGTCTGCTTATCGATGGCATAGGCGAATGCCTGACGCACTGCGGCGTTATTGAATGGCGGCTTACTATTATCAAAGAAGAGCAGGTCGGTCTGTAAGAGAGCTTGGCGAGAAAAACCTGAGAGGCTTTGCGCCACTTGCTGATCGGTTGGTGTCAGATTCCAGACAAAGTTGTATTGGCCAGCGCGATACGCCTTGAATGCGGTGCTGGCCTCGTTGACAAAGTACATGTCAACTTCAGTCAACTTCGTTTTACCCCCATAATAGTGTGAATTTGGTACAAGCACCATCTTGACATTATGGTCCCATTCTTTGACCATGAAGGGGCCAGTACCAACGCCATTGCCAGCAGCTTGCTGTGGCCAATTTTTATCGCCATATTGCTCAATGATCTTTTGATTGAGGGGAAAGAACAGGGCGGTTGTCAGTACTTCGAGGAAGTATGGTGTCGGTTGCGTTAATGTCACTTGCAAGGTATGGGCGTCGAGGGCTTTGACTCCTGTGAGCGTTTTGGCTTTGCCAGAGCTTAAGGCGTTAGCGCCTACAATGGATTGCTCATAAAATGAGGCAATCGGCGAATTGACGGCGGGCAGGAGTGCGCGTGTCCAGGTGTATACATAGTCCTGTGCGGTAATGGGAGTGCCGTCAGAGAAGGTGACACCCGACTTGATAGTAAATGTGTACACTTTGCTGTCGCTAGAGATTTGCCAAGTTGCCTGATCTGGTATGACATTGAGATTTTTATCGGCTCTTACGAGGCCACTATAGATCATGCCGACGGCGATAGCGGAATTGCCATCAGGTCCCTGGGCGGGGTCAAGCACGCCGATATCGGTTGTGCCGACATTGGGAAAGGTCAGCACTTGTTTCGCATCCAGGGTAGTTGAACTAGTGCTCGTCGAGCCACCACAGGCGACCAGCACGAGCAGAAGGGTGCTTAATAGTAAAAATAATGCTGGCAAGCGTTGTGAACGCTTAGGAAGCATGGGGGAATGAAACTGCATACGGTGTCTCGCTTTCTGGTAGTACAGTGGTGCAACGTTGCATTTGCCTGTTCACTTTGTCGATGTATTATATACCGTCACGGACGTCTCCATTATGTAGTACGCAGATTGATTACTGGATGTCACGATAGCAGCACTCCGTAGGGGCTAGTTTATGCACATGAACGAAATAATTTGGTCATAGCACAACTCCGTAGGGGCCAGCTTCAGCGCGCCCCTCGTGCCCGTTGAGCAGCATGTCGTTAGCAGGTACGGGGCGCGCTGAAGCATTTTGACAATTTAATCTGGTAATCGCGTGAGCAGCAGCGAAGCGCGCTGCAGGCTCCGTAGGGGCCAGATTGATCGCGCCCTCCGCTCAATTCATTGAGCGAGATTCTGAATCTCTGGCGATAAATCGCTCTGGGGCGCGATCAATCTGGCCCCTACGGATGGGCTTCCCTGTTTACCAGGTTAATTAGTAAAAGTGCATCAGCACGCCCCCTACGGAGTTGTGCTATGTTATAATGGAGGGTAAAGAAAGCTGTTCAACGGGGAACAAGAAGGATGTTTTATGCAAATTCGTATTATTGGTGTTCCGATGGATTTGGGAGCTGATCGACGCGGTGTCGATATTGGTCCGAGCGCGATTCGTTATGCGAATCTGCAAGAGCAGTTACAGCGGATTGGCCATACCATTCAAGATAGAGGGAATTTATTTGTTGCGCAGCCGGAGAGTGAGCCAACGGGCCATCCGCGTCTGAAATATCTGGACACTATCTTACAGGTGTCTGCGGAGTTGGCAGAGCAGGTGGCGCGGTCATTGCAGGAGGGTTATTTTCCGCTCATTCTGGGTGGCGACCACAGTATTGCGCTCGGCTCTATTAGCGGTGTGGCGCGTATTCATCGCAATGTAGGTGTGATTTGGGTTGACGCACACCCGGATTTTAATACTGATGAGACGACGCCATCGGGCAATATTCATGGCATGATTTTGTCGGCTCTGGCAGGTCTGGGGAATAAGCGGCTCACCGAGTTAGATAACTGGTCGCCCAAGCTGAACAAAGACACGATTGTGATTGTGGGGGCACGCGACATTGATCAGGGTGAGCGCGCCCTGCTGCGCGATAACGCTATTCATGTCTTTACGATGTCAGATATTGACCAGAATGGTATTTCAGCGGTGCTGCATCAGGCAGTTGTGCTGGCAAGTCAGCATGATAATCCTATTCATCTGAGTCTGGATATGGATGCGCTCGACCCACGAGAGGCTCCCGGCGTGGGAACGCCTGTACGTGGCGGCTTGAGCTATCGCGAGGCCCACCTAGCGATGGAGATGGTGGCGGACTCAGGCCATCTTGTTTCTATGGATGTGGTAGAGGTAAACGCTATTCTCGACCGCGAGAATGCTACGGCTCGGCTGGCGGTTGAACTCATTCTCTCAGCACTGGGTAAGAAGATTATGTGAATTGGTTGTGTTGATTGGTGGTGTACGGGCAGATTGGCCCATGCATCCGCTCTTCTATGGTGATACAATAATGACTATACGGCATATCTATTAGTAAGAAGGGAGCGAGATAAGTCGCGTGGATGCCACTTATCGATAAGTAAGATGAAGAACGTCAATGCACAAGAACTTTTCATGAATGGCGAGTTTATACCGTCGGAGCAGGGTGTCATCTCTGTACGCACACATGGCTTCGCTTATGGCACGGGGTGCTTTGAAGGGATTCGTGGCTATTGGAACGAGCAGCAGCAGCAGATGTATTTGTTCCGTATTAAGGAGCATTACGAGCGACTCCTACGCTCTTGTAAGATATTACAGATGGAACTGCCTTATACCGTCGATCAACTGACGGAGATTAGCCTTGAGTTAATTCGCCGCAATAATCAGCGCGAGAATGTCTACTTACGGCCAGTTGCCTATAAGGGTGCCCTGATCCTCGGTGTACGGCTGCATGATGTGCAGGATGATTTTATCCTGACTTCTGAGCCACAAGGGGATTATGTGGACACGTCCGGCCTGACCTGTGGGGTCTCGTCGTGGCGGCGTATCGATGACAACGCTATTCCTGCCCGTGGAAAAATATGTGGAGCCTATGTCAACTCTGCCTTTGCCAAAAGTGAGGCGATGCAGAATGGGTATGACGAGGCGATCATGCTCACGCACGAGGGAACGGTTTCCGAGGGCAGTGCCGAGAACATTTTCCTGCTGATAAATAACGAGTTGGTTACACCACCTGCTAGCGAGAATATCTTGTTGGGCATTACACGCGACACGGTGATGCAATTGGCGACGCGCGAGTTTCATGTGCCAGTCGTTGAGCGCGTGATTGATCGTACCGAACTCTATACTGCCGATGAGGTCATTCTGGTGGGCACTGGCGCGCAGATCGCGCCTGTTATCAGCATTGATCGCCGCCTAGTTGGTACTGGCAAGATCGGTCCCTTCGGCAGCAAACTGCAAAGCCTATATAATGACATTGTGCGCGGCAATGTTGAGAAGTATAAGGAGCAGTGGTGCGTGTCGGTCTATGCGAACGTGCCTGAGAAGGCGCAAGTAGGGAAGTAGGGTACAGCGTTCAGAGTACAGCACAAGGCCCGTTGCCGTTG
>JBBPYR010000239.1:0-8417 GCA_038199755.1 Ktedonobacterales bacterium
TCGCATGGCCCAGGAGGAGCGGCGTCAGCAAATGGAGGCCCACGAACACGCCCTCTGTTCACAGGTTGTGAAGCAAGCCACACGCGCCCAACTGCGCGTGCTACAAGCCTTTGCCAAAGGGCTCAGTCCGCAACAAGTCGCCAACGAGCTCTCCCTGGCCCCCGTAACAGTCAACACCCATAAAACGGTACTACTCACCCTGTGTCACAACGCCTGGAACGTCGCCAACGACGAACGCCTGAACTACCACTTTCTGCGCGCCAAATTCGCCACCTACTTTGAAAACGAACCATAGTTTGTGGGCAATAGCCTAGCTATACCCCAGTGGGCAATACTGGAACCTTGAACAGCACAAAGTGAGTATAGGAACCTTTCCCTTCATATGTGCGTAGAAAGAGGCGGTTATTGCGCTCTTCCTTGCTGAGCATGGTACCTCGTAGCGCATTGATATCTGTCTCACGCTCGACTTGTTTATGCAATTTCTTATCAGTGATCAGCGTGTGATAGACATAGCGAATGCCTTTATTTTGGGCGGCAAACATCGTCAGTGCAGCCATTCCTTTGCGACCGCCAGAGAGTGCTAGTTCGACTGTAGCGGACCTATCCTCCTTACGAATGTCATCGATGGTCTCTTCCAGAGTCTTTAGGTACGCCTGACAAGCCTCGCGCGAATCGATATCTTTGTATCCCTGTATAGATACTGCTCGGCATTGCACCCCTTCCTCTGCGAAAGCGTCCTTTGCCATTTGAACGCTATTCCTGACGGCAAGCGAACCTTGGGGGTAGATCAGGACAACCTCATGCACCGTTTGCTGTTGTGCGCTAAGCAACGTATACAACTGCGTAGCGATCATGGGCGTAGTGCCAAGTGGAACAATTAAGATATTGTTGTGCTCTGCTACAATTTCGCTAGCGAGAAGGGTGGGTAGAGGTACAAAAGGACCTAGCGGAAAAGGATGCTTGGCCGTAATATCCTTTAATGCTCTGTATTTGCCATTTCTTTTAAACTCTAGCTCGGTGACGATGACACGTTCCACTTCTTTATCTGAACAGTTTTTTACATCTTTAGGCACTGTATAAAAAACTGGACGTTCAGTTGCTCCTCCTCGTTTAAAAAAATGCAGTGTCAAGGATGGAAGGTTTTGGGAATAGATGTCTTGTTCGCCTTTCTGAAGTTTATAGGTGTAAATATCGTGAGAGCGATTACGCAAGATTCCAGTGAAGCGCATATGTTCAAGACATAGCTTCAGCGCGTCTGCGTGGGTCCTATCATGCTGCCACAATTCTTCAAATTGATTTGCGGCATCTTCAGTGAGTAGTACTTCAATCGTTTGTCCTGCACCCTTAGCAATGTCTTGAGCGAATTCTAAAGCTTCCGCTTCGGCTGTATTCGTCTCCCATAATTTCTCATCGCTGATGGTATAAAGCTGCGAACGAAACGACTTACTGACTTGTTGCTGTTCACTATAGGGAATGTTAACGAGTCGCATGCGATCACGGGGTGGAAAGAGAAATGTGAAACGCTCATCTGGAGAAGATTCAAATAATTTCTCAATAGAGAGGAAGTGTTGCTTCCGCGAGTCTTCGTCCTTGTCGATGATGTGATATAACCCCTTCACACAAGGAAAAAGGGGAACCAGAATGGCCATCAACGCGGACATACTTTTACGCCCACCTGCTAGTGAGAGATAGGCTGCGTCACCACTTTCTTGTATAGTGTTGAGCAGCGTATAGAGGATATGCAAAAAGTTGTAGGCTTCCTCTTCACTATCGGCATCTTCAAAAGGCAGCGACTCTGGGATTACTTCGCATCTGTCTTTCAAGGCATCTTGAAGCAGATCAATTGCGGCTGGCATCAGGCCTTCTTGCGAGTGCAGCACAATGATTTTGGAAATGGGCGGATGTATCAGCGGCTCTTTTTGCTCATTCAACAAATTGGTCAACGCCTCATACATGGCAGTGATGACAACAGGTGATTCGCCAAGTGAGGCGATGAGTATATTTTCCATTACGGAACACTCCTGGTATCTTTGATGCGCTTTCCCCTGCTGTCGGGTGTATCGAACCAGTCGCGTTTACTGGGATAGTAGTAATCAACGTTAGCCTCTGCTGGCCAGTGCCAAATGCGGTGAAGGTCGTCCATTGCAGGTTGTACTAGCTTTGTGCTAAAGTCATCAACATGTTTGTAGAGTAGGTTCCACATTTCATCGCCTTGATATACCTTCTTGCCGCGGTTGGAACTGGATTGCGTATAGCGAGCGGCGTAGTCTATCAATGTGAGGCCAGTCGGCACCATGGAGATGCTGCCAAGGCCAAGCGGCTTCCCATAGCCTATTTTGTGACGCATATCCTCTTCCAGAATGATCGCCAGCATCAAGGCGGCAAATTCATCAGCTTCCAGCGCGGTAAAATCAATGCGGAAGTGGAACTGGGTATCGTAATCGAGCGGCTGGATGAAGCGATTTGCGGGTCTGCCACCAAACAAAACAGGACCACGGGCGGTCAGCACACCTGCCTCACGGTCGTGGTGAAAGTAGAATTTACGGCCCGCGATATGCTTCTTGTCCGCCTCCAGATAAAAAGCTTCGTGCCGTGGCTTAGGTTCGACCAGAACAGCGGTATGGATCGGATTGTAGTGATAAATTTTATCTGCGTATGAGCTGGCATCACCAATATTGACTTTGCCGAGGAATACGCCGCTACCACGGTCCTTAAGCATGCCAAAGGTACGACAGGCAATACACAGTCGCTCGGTCGTGCTGCAATGCTGAAATGGCTCTGGCACGTTCCAGCGGTAGTTTACCTTGCCGCGATCATATTGGCCATCGAAAAGTGTGAAACAACCGTTCCCCAATGTTTCTACAACACTGCGCAACAAGCCTTTTAAGGAACTACCGGGAAGAATGTATTCTCCGCTTCTATTTTGTATAGACTGTGCGGGCTTTTTGGGATCAGATGGGACGCTGCGTGGGTCAGAGACAAACAGAGGCGTTTCGGCAAACACATCAACATCTATGAAACCGGAAAAGAGTTGTTGTGTTCCTTGCTTGACAAGCTGATGATGCCAGATCGGTTTATGCCGATCTGGTGCCTTATTCCAGTCAATGCGTGCAAAATCGTAAGGATTCATAATTTCTTCTACTCCGCAGGTTGCAAGCCCTGAAAGCGGAACAGCTTTACACGGCCAGTATCTTGATCGACATATTCATACACCTTCAGCTTGAGGCGTTGGGGCAGTTTCGCTTCGAGTTTCAGCCTGGGATAGACTAACAGGCGAGGAATGCGTACCTCAGCATAATAGGCCTGCTCTGGTTCCGCTACAATGCCCATCTGTTCATTATCTTGCTCAGAGAGCAGTTGACCGAAGAGATAGAAATGCTTCGGGTTGTTGCTTACTGCTTTCAGCTTGGACAACTCATCTTTAACCTGGGTGAGTTTTGTAAACGTGCGTGCTTTGCCGAGGTAGACCGCGTTCGTCATTCCCGTTTGCGGGTCTTGCTCCCAGCGTAGCTCGCCTTCCTCGTCAAAAATGCGGCCAGAGCTGTACGATGCGATATCAATTTTTTCATCGATTGCCTTGAAATCGCCAAAGGGGGCAAAGTAGATCAGGTTTTGCCGTTCGTCTCGCTCGTCCTCACGCAACACGCGCTGCGGCAGCTTTTCTAGTAGTAAATAAGCGGTCGGCGGAAAATCGCATTCTTTGATGAGCTCCAAAAGAGAAAGGCCTGAACCAGTAAAGAGAATATCCTCTACCACAATACCTTTCCTCCTTATTTCGAGAGTAGCTTGCGATTTCTAGCTTGAGCAGCTTCAACCGTCGCTAAGTCCTGTGGCCATGCCTGCATGCGCTCAATAAAGGCATTGATGGCAGCATCGCGCAAAAGAGCGAAGGCTTCATCATTGAAGGCACGCATGGTGCGGATACCTCGGTTGTTTCGCTCACCAGCATCATTCAGCTTCAGAAAGTCGTCGGGCCACGTACCATAGCTGTTATCGTTTAACCAGCGACCCAGGCCCCAGAGCTCGTTGGAGGGTTCTGCACTGTTGCGGATGGTGCTGGTGACAAACCCGCCCGGACGCCCAGCGGTTCCTGTCGTGCTCAGTGTCGCTGTAACCTTGCCCAGGCCACGCGAACGTCCAGAGCCGAGGAAAATCAGTTCGTCCTCCATGTCCTGCAAAACGACGAAGAGCATGCCAAGTTGCCAAATCTCGAAGTTGCGCAGATGAATATCTGTTTCAAAGACGACGCCTGTGCTGACCACTTCCAACTCGAACTTGGCACCGTGGCTGGCACCACCTGTGAGACGATCAATTCCGACGCCATCGCGCTGCTCCTTAATTTCGTCGGAAGCCAGATGTGCATCGCTGATAGCCAGTCGTCCAATGAAGCTGGTTGAGCCAAAGAGTCGACAGGTTGGGCAAGAAGCTGCATAGATAAGATCGGTTTGCTCCTCAAGCACCTTGCGGTTATCGTCACTCTTTTTGGAGAACTGCGTAAACATGCCGCCGCAAGAGTCGCGATAATCTTGCTGTCGCTGGCTGAGATCAGCCTGTCTCTCGTTGCTGCCCTCAAATGGATAGCAGACCACACGCGGCTTCAAACTGCACACGATCTTTTCGATGTGGCTGCGAAAAACGCCTTTGAGAGAACTGCCCGGTATAAATACCTCCTGCCTGCCATTACGGAAGGTCAGTACGGGTGTCATGTCTGGACCCGAAACGGTATTGTGGCCGGACTTAATGAGGAGCGGCCCAGTTGTGGTAATGCGCAACGTGCAAAACGCCTCGTTCATCAGTTTTTTCAACATAGACTCACTCCTCCACTACGCAAAAATGCGCTCAATATGGGTGGTAAGAAATTCAGAGCCGGATACCTTGGGAGCTGAAAACTCGCCATTAATCAGGAATTTGCGCAGCCGTTGTCGGCTCTCTTCGGGTGATATGCCTTCGCCGACCAATTCAAGGGCAGAGACGTGTAGTTCTTCCAGCTTGCCGACGCCAAGGCCACGCGAGCGTTTACCGCCAATGGTGCCAAAGCCATGCATAAACTCGCTCAGTCCGACGCACACCAGTTGCACATCCTTTGGTGAAGCATTTTCCAGCACGATTTCCAAATCAAAGCTGGCACTGGCTGGCACAACCTCGAAATCATACTTGAGGCGGTCTTTCGCCGTCTCACTATCACGATCAATAGCCACTCCGTCACGAATCTGCAGCACTCCGCTCCATTCCTCTTTGGGCATATACAGATCATTGACATTCACTCGTGCCGCGGCAAAAGGTGATCCAAACAGACGACAGGTATCGCACAGCTCGTTCATGATATCTGACACCTTGTTCGGGTCTTGTCGTCGTTGTTGGGCGATCTCACGTTGCCGCACGGTTGGGCAAATAATCAAACCGTCCTTGCGTTCCGGTGCCAAGTCCTTGAGTTCACTCTCACTCAATTCGATTAAGGCACACGAGGAGAAGTTGGGCAGGCCCGGAACAATTTTCTCGACGGTACTCCGTAATGCCCCCTTGAAGCTGGAACCCGGAATAAACGGTTTCTGGTCCGGTGTCAGCATGACCGGGCTATCACTACTACTTAAGGTGACGCGGCCCCCGCCAATGTGCAAGGCAGTCTGCATGACCACCTTCCCTTGAAAGACGTAGCGATTACGTAGGGCATAGCGGTTCTCTGCCACCGAACGATCTCTATTTCTGGTGCTATCCATAGCTACCTCCTGCTCGATTTTTGTTTGGCTCTCTCATCGGCTATCTGTGTCGCCAGCACACCATTTTCTGCCAGCAAGTGCTGGATGAACTCGTGCGCTAGGGTAGCCATCAATTCATCTGCCTCTTGCCGTATCTCGCTCACACTGCGACCCTGGCCCTCGCTCATGAGGTGAAACTCTTCTCGGAGCCGTTTCCTCTGCATATACGAGAACACCTCTTCAAGATTTGTGTAAAAGGTCTTGAGGTCGCGACGAAATGGTGGCCAATCGCGGTCACGCTGGTGTGTGACATAGCGATACAGTTCATCGTATTTATGTGAGTCCGCGATGCTCAAAAGCCCTGAAACCTGGCTCGCTGGCAGCGGATTACACCCCTGCTCGCGCACAAGCTTTTGCACGAAGGAGACCGCCTCGGGATAAAGAACAGTGTCACTGAGCAACCATATTTTTTGCAACTGTGCTGTAGAGAGCATCGTTTTTATGCACCCTTCTTCTTCGTGCCAGGACTGATCTGATACTCATATTCAACCGCCATCTGGCGAATAAACTGGCGTATCAGCAGTAAATAAATGCGACGGCGCTCCTGCTTTTCCGCGTCGGTGTTATTGCCAATATTCAGGTGGTTGCAGATGATGGCCTGTTTTTTCGACAGTTCGTTTTCCAGAACACTCTTGAGGCGTTCTCCAAAGCCAATCGTGGTATCTCTATGTTCAGGAAAGGGCTGCCGCCAATAGGGAAAGCGCGCGATTTGTTTTTTGATAAAGTCAAAGATATCCGATGTCTTAAAGGTACTCTCGGCAATACTTTCTAGACTGCTGATCTGAGCGCGATGTGCGGCTTTCAAGGCGAAGGCTGCGTGATCGCCCAATTTGACCGCATCATCATAAAGATTTTCTGCTTGTATGCTGACCTCGCGGATAATTTTCATTTCCTCGTTCATGGCAACGTCACCTCCAAATGAAATGGGTCGGACACGCACACGCGTCCAAAGCCTTCAGCTTTGCGCCGACCGATACCTTCTTCCTCTAACGTGAACAGGGCTCGCAAAAGCTTATCCTCTTGATCCTTTGTAAGACTAGAGGCAAACAGGAAGACCGAGCCGGTATCTATCGCATACTCATTTACGCGTGGCAAGCCCCATAATTCGTTCCAACCGCTCACACGGCGCGTACTTGCTGCCTGATAAACACGAGAGAAGTTATTATGAGGTATGTTTAGCAAGTCTTCCAGTATGTGTGTATCAATTGAACCATAATAGCGTAGCATAGCATCGCGAAGAATAACGGGTGAATGAAGTGTCAGAGTAAAGTAAAAGTCCTTTCGTCCAAGGTCGTTTTTATTGGGGCGAAACGTTTGGGGCACCAGCGTTTTTAGTTTGTCATCAAACTTTAGCAAGCGTTCCTTGAACAGGTCAAATCTGTCCTGCTCGTCCTGTAACAACGTAACGCTGAGTGAAACTTTGCCCATACCCCGTGTACGTCCGGTCCCGATGCGTACCAGCCCTGTTCGTCCAACCTCATTAATGAAGTTTTCAAAGGATGTCGCCAAGTGCTCTGGCAGTTTGACCATACCCCAGAAGCGTGTATGCTCCACAAATACTTGGCGGTTATAGAGGATACCCTCCTGCACTGTGCCAGTATCGCGATTGATGCCCGTGTGTGTCTGCAAACGCGTTTCATCATTAGCTTTCGCCATTTGACCATTGTAGGGATCGCGTCGGTAAAAGCCTGCAATGTGATCCATTGGTTTGCCGCACCCATCAACGGGGCATTTTTTGTGTGCCTGCAACGGCATGAGCAATGTAGCGATATCTATCATCTGACTCTTTTTATATGCATCCTCGGCAAGTTTGAAGGCAGCCCAATCCAGCAGGCTATCACGCACACCGTGGTTGTTGTCCTCCTCCTCATCTTCAATCTTTTCGCCTTGTGCCTCAGAAAAGCCAGGGAAGCGTTTGCAGGATTGCGCGGTCTTTGGTAACGGATAGACTGGAAAATCGTTGGCCTCTTGCATTGCCTCGGTATTGAACATAGCAGGATAGAGATCGGGATATTGTACCTCGCCACTAAGAAACAATTGCTCGAATTGTGTGTCATTGTCGGGATAATAGAGGCGGTATACAGTCGCCAGACTACCAGCTAATGCTGTGCCGGAGATATAAGCAGCACTGCCCGCTCCACCTGCCGCATGGTCAGAGCGTATCGTTAGGGGCGATAGTGCTTCAAGATTGAGGGAAAATTGTTTCACGCATTGCCCTCCATATCATAGTATGCGAGTTCATCGAGCAACTCTAGCCACGTTTGCCATGCAGTCGCGGCACCGTTGATAGTCACACTGTCAATCTTACACGTACAGTACCCTTTGCCTGCCGATTTATTGCCACCCAATCGCTCAAGCATGCGCAATCCCGCTAACAGGAGTAGCAGAGAATAGGTTGGATTTACCGCTGTATCATCTGCGACGGTAGAAGTAATAGGCGTGCAGGTGAGCCAACCTTGAATGGTGCCTTGAAAGGTAGTATCGTTATTGCCAAATTCGCTGGTGTATAATGCCCCCGGTACTGCGGTGCGCGTGGGCCGATCCAGTCGTACCTGCGTGGAGATACTCACCTGGAAATTCTGATACTTACCCTGACCTTCGTCCCCTTCCTCTTGACTATCATATTGCAGTTTGTCTGCTTTGCTTTGACTTGCATCATCA
>JBBPYR010000240.1:0-47714 GCA_038199755.1 Ktedonobacterales bacterium
GAGCGATGTCCTTGCTCCTGCGGCAATTATTCTGCTACGCCTTCGAGGACGCTATAGGGTGAGCGGGTCGGCCAAATCTTGGCGAGACGCAGCCCGGCGGCCTGGAAAAGGTGGCGATACTGATTTTCATAGCGTTCTTGCCCACTCAGAACGACCATCAGTTGCAGATCAATCAATTTGTTCGTGACCATCTGTTTTCCGGGCAGCAACACTGGTTCGACTACCAGCACTTTGCCGCCAGATTTCATGGCCCGACGACAATTTGAGAGGATTTGGATGCATTGCTCGTCGTCCCAGTCCTTAATGATCTGTTTCATAATGTAGGCGTCGGCCCCCGTTGGGACGCTCTCAAGGAAGCTGCCGGTGGCAAGGGTACAACGGTCTGCGACTTCAGAGGCTGCGATAATGCTGTGTGCCTCCTCGATCACGTGTGGCGCATCGAACAGGATACCACGCATGTGCGGGTTCGCCTTGAGGATCGTGGTCAACATGCTGCCATGTCCACCCCCAATATCAACCAGGGTATTGATGGCGGAAAAATCGTAGGCCATGGTCACGGGCACATTCACTTGCATGGAAAAGCCCGTCATGGCCTTACTAAAGTGCTCGCCAAAAGCAGGGTTTTTCGAGAGATGACTCCACAAACTTTCTCCGTACACATGATCGAAAGCGGTTTTGCCCGTTTGCACGCTATAGGAGAATGCTTCCCACGGATGCCATTGCCACTCCTCACCATGAATAAGTGCCACGTCATACATCGACCCCGGAATATTTGGACGGAGCAGGTTCGAGAGTGGGGTTTGGGCAAAATGATCAGGTTCAACCTCTACAAAAATATCCAGGCTTGCCAACGTACTGAGCAAGCGATAAAGAGAGCCCTGATGGGTTCCTGTCGCTTCTGCCAACTCAGCCGTTGACTTTGGACCATCTTGCACAAGATCGGCAATATGAAGGCGTGTTGCCTCACGAATGGCTTGCGTTTTCATCATGCCACAGAGCATATCGAGTAGAATGGCTTGTGGTGGTGGTGTCGGTGGACCGGAATGGGTGTTATGAACCAAGTTAGGTGCTCCTTCTAAGTAACACTTAAGTAACGCTAAAATGAAGTGCGCGGTGTCTGATCACTCTGTTGCACGGAAACGTGCGCTTGCTCAGACCTCGCAGCGGATTGTACATAGGTATTATGCTGTTGTACCAGCGTATCGATAGAGGTTCCTGTTGGTTGCCAGGGTATCATCCCGTTACGGGATCGGTTCCGTAGGTGAAAGAAATACTCAATGGCACTGTTGAGCTGCTGCAATCTTTGTGAATCTTGGCGAAAACGCTGAATTCTTGCCAATAAGTTGTTGAGCGACACCGCGATTTCCCAGAGCGTATTGCCTTGATCCACGGGGACCCGCGCCGAAAAATTGCCGTTGGCAACCTGCGTATGGACTTGAATGATTTGCTGCACACTTGCCTCTAGGTGGTGTTTTTCATCTGCCTCTAGTTGTGCTTGTTCTGCCATGCTGCGTTCGAGTGCGGCAATCGTAGTGGCGCGGTCCGCTCGTATGATCGCCTGCGTTGCACTGCTTACCCACAGGTAGGAGATGACAGCCACCGCGATTTGCAGCACGATTGGTCGCGCTAACGCATCTTGAATGGAGGTCGTATGCAGAATTGCCTTTAATTCAGCATCCTGGGGCAGCAAAAATGTCAGGGAGGCTACGATAAAGGCCACATGAAATAGCGCATCGACAAAGACTGCTATGGGTGGCAAGAGCGAGACTGCGAACAGCTCGGGCAGCACGAGCAAGTCGAAAAATGGCAGCAGAAAGACGCTTAACGCAGGGTAGGCGAGAAAATTCAGCGTCAGGGAAATATCTAGCCCGACTACCACTAGGATACCCGCGATCAGCACATTGCTACGCCGATTCAAAAATATCGCCACACTTAACAAGACCAGCATACCCAGGAGATTTGGCACCAACGCGTGATTCACGAAGAGGCCAACGGTCAGAAGCACAATCGTAATCACCGTGATCAGCATCAAGAGTGCAATACTAATCAACTTGCCACGACGATAGGCCTCACGCTGTTTCAGGCTTGCGGAAAGTGATGGTTCTTTAGGCGCGGCCAAGCGATACCACCATGCCAGCCTGCTCACCTTATCGGTATCACGCTCAATCATTGCTATTGTTGAAGATGCTGGACCATCATTCGCTGGTGTGGGAAGCTCTCTTCTTTCCATCAAGAACACTTCTTTCAAATGCTATGGCAACCTGCTCCCTGCTTTACAAGTAGTGTTACAGGTAGGGTTGCTCTTCTTTCTCATTCACTGATTTATCGTGATAACGCGCATATTTTGTAGATCGCGTAAAATCTGCTCTAAAGTTGTCGTTTGCATGGAGAGCAGTTCAGCAATCCTTTTCGTCGTATTTTTCCCATCTACCATGGCATACACCATTCTATGGGTGCGCGGCCATTGTGTCATTTGAGAGGCTTCAACCAGCATACTTCGTACTGGAATTTGTGGCTCTTCTCGTTTGATGGGACCAGTAACAGCGGTAGATGAGTCTTGCAAATATGGAGAATAATTGAGCACAGGCGATGTTTGCTGTATCGCCGGTAATTTGGGAGTCGTCTGTTGTAAGGTGAGTGACCAATCAAGAGTACCCAGACGGTGGAGTTCTTGTAGTGCTTCTTCCCCTACTACCCAGAGCTGCCCATTGCTCTCCTCAATTCGACAATCGACAATCTTCCCCGCTGTGATTGTAACTACGGCGTGGAGACGGCCTCGCACGCCAGCTGTACCCAATGGTAAGTCAGTTGCTAGTATCCCCGTCTGTCTACGTTCCCGCAGAAGTTGTAGCATGGTTTCAGTATCAAGACTGTACACCTGCATTCCCTCTTTTGCCCTACATATTTGCTATTTGTTGTCATCAAACAGGCGTCTTTGCTGCAAACAGACATGGGCGAATACACTGCATAGAGGTTGGATAACAGGTATAACGCGCCTTTTTAGCAGTACGTACAATACATCTGTTCACAAGTAAGACATAACAAGATTAGCACATGCGCATTTAACGCGTCAATCATATAGGAGTAAGTCCCATTAATTGCTTATTCATCACAAGAGGAGATGTAGTGTTGTTCCTCCCTTTGATAGACACAACCATATGAGTTCGCGCCTTTTCTCGCTAGAACTATTGCCGAATGCAAGTTGATATGATTTAATGAGGACAGTTTCCCTTGTGCTTTATGGGATATCTATCTTGAGACGCTAGTAAAAGGGGTTGAGCGTGAACAAAGACGAAGGGCAGCATCGCCTTGCTGTCTATCCAGGCAGCTTTGATCCTTTAACGAATGGGCATCTGGATATAGCGAAGCGAGCCGCCCAAATATTTGATACCTTAGTTATTGCCGTCTATGCGCTACCTGCGAAAAACTTGCTTTTTTCCACGGATGAACGTGTGGCACTCTGGCAAGAAGTGATAGCCGCAGAGGGCTTGGCGAACGTGCGTGTTGAGAAATTCACTGGCCTTGTGGTAGATTTTGTCCATATGATGCATGGACATGCCATTGTCAAGGGTCTGCGTTCGCCAAACGACTTTGAGGCAGAGTTCCAACAGGGACTGATGAATCGTAAACTGGCACCAGATATCGAAACAGTATGCCTGCTCACAAACCTGGAGCAGCTTTTTGTTAGTTCATCGTTACTCAAAGAGGTGGCGCGTCTGGGCGGAGATGTGACTGATATGCTACCGATCACGGTCATTCGTGCTCTCCAACACAAATATCAGAATATATAATGTGCTTAGCCATGCAGAGAAGAGAGCGAGAGCCTGCAATAAGGAAAGCGAGCCCGTAATGGATATCCTCTATCTAGTAGATCGTCTGGAAAATATCATTGCTAGTAGCCGCAAGATGCCTCTGCTCAACCAGATGATCTTTAAAGAAAATGATGTTGTCACCATGTTGAATTTGTTGGAGCAGATGCATCACTCTATTCCAGGAGAGTTTGAACAAGCACGTCGTGTCACACAGGAGCGAGATCGTATTCTGGCGCAGGCCCAGGCAGAAGCCGCTGCCTTACGTGATAAGGCGCAGGCGGAGGCTACCGCATTACGCAACAAAGCACGCGAAGAGTCAGATCGTGCCATGAACCGTGAAGGATTACTGCGGGTGGCCGAAGAGCGTTCACAGGAAATTATCCGTCAGGCGAAAGAGCAAGCGCGTGAGATTACGCGCCGCGCCGAAGAGCATACGGAGCAGATGAAATCTGAGGCCGATGTCTATGCAGCTGAAACCTTGCAAAATCTCAAGGAGCATCTTGCCAGTATTGAGGCAGAGGTGAGTCGTAACATCCTGAGTATCGAGAAAGGTCTAGAGAGCCTGGAGGCGCAGAAGTACGAAGAAATTTATGCCACCGATGAGAATGGTGAAGATAACGAATTAGAGGATGCCAACGGCTTGGGTGACTTACAGCAAGATCAAACGCCAGCGTATCCCTCGCCACGCCGCTCGTCGCTTGCCAATGATACTATGGGTGGTCCCAACTTCCCATAAAATAGCAGGTCTTGACACAGGATAGCTACCTTGTCTATAATGAGCAAGCGCCAATAAAGAGAAGATCATAAGTTGTGCCACGATCTATTTTACCTAACTCTCTTTTTGTATCCAATGCAGACTGAAGCCTGCTTTATTCTGCACATAATGTATGATGTCGTTCTCATGAAGTGAGGATGTTTGAACCATGATCTTTAATGTGGCGCAGTTAATGAAGTCTGACGTAGGGACTTCATTGACCGAACAGATAAATGAAGAAAATATTGAGCTAGACAAAGACGTACATGTCGTGAGTCCTATTACAGGCCATGTGCGTATGCGTCGTGTCAACCAGGGACTCCTGGTCGATGGCGGGGTTGATCTCACCATCGAACTTGAATGTACGCGCTGCTTATCTGAATTTGAGCAGCCGATGCATGTTACCTTTGAAGAGCGTTACTATCCAACGGTGGATGTGGTGACAGGTTTGCCGCTACCCGCAATTGAAGAGGATGATGTCTTCCCAATTGACGACCATCATCTGATTGATCTGACCGAGGCAGTACGGCAACAACTGCTGCTCGACATACCGATGGTGACGCTATGCAAAGAGAATTGTGCAGGCCTTTGTTCACAATGTGGGAAAGATTTGAATCTTGGCCCCTGCGATTGTGAACCGGAGGTAGATGCACGCTTGAGTATACTCAAAACTCTATTACAAAACGATTCGTATACTACACCGCACGAGTAAGTACGTGTATCCTGGGCCTAGCTCATTCTATGTACTATACTGGTGGAAGAGGAGAAACTATCAATGGGAGCATTACCAAAACAGCGCGTATCGCATGCGCGCCAAGGCGAACGCCGAGCACATCATCACCTGGATTTGCCACCAGTTGTGGCATGCAAGAATTGCAAGAAACCCAGACTTTCACATCATGCATGTCCTCACTGTGGCACCTATCGTGGACGTCAGGTGTTTCAACCAAAAAGTAGTAAATAAGAGAGCAAGTGGCGTGTACCCATAGATCATGGACACGCCTCTCTCTCTATGAAGAGTAATGAAATGACGTCACAAGTCGCCTTTCTGTTTCCTGGTCAAGGAAGTCAGGCAGTAGGTATGGGTGCAGACCTATTCGCTGCCTCTCCCGCCGCTAAACAGGTATTCGAGACAGTCGATACAGCTCTGGGCTTTCCGCTAAGCACACTCTGCTTTCAAGGCCCTGAAGAGACGTTGCGCGAAACTATCAATGCACAACCTGCCATTGTCAGTGTAAGCCTCGCTTTGCTTGCTGCCTTTCAGGAAGCTCTTTCTTCTCTCTCGTCAACTCGGACTAGCCAACCCTCGTCATGGTCCTTCCCACTTACACCCGCCTATACCGCGGGCCATAGTGTTGGCGAGTACGCGGCCCTTGTTGCTTCTGGTGCGTTCGATCTGCAAGATGCTGCCCGCCTCGTGCGTGAGCGTGGACGCCTGATGCACCAGGAAGGGACCCGTTGCCCAGGTGGTATGGTGGCGGTGATCGGGGCAGACGAGAAAACGCTGCAAGCCGTGTGTGAGGATGCGACCCAGCAGACGGGTGCTGAATTACTGGCACAGGACGCTGATGCCCTAGAACGTCATCCTGGCTTGGGAAAGGTTGCCATCGCCAACTACAACGCGCCAGGGCAAATCGTACTCTCTGGTGAACAGCACGCCCTTGATAACGCCACGGTATTGGCGAAGGCGCGTGGTGCGAAGCGCGTCATCCCACTGGCCGTGAGTGCCGCCTTTCATTCCCCGGTAATGGAGCCAGCTGCAACAGGGCTGACGCAAGCTATTGCCGCTGCCCATATCCGTAATGCAACGATTCCGGTCATCAGTAATATTCAGGCAACGCCTCTCAGC
Organism: Ktedonobacterales bacterium; assembly: GCA_038199755.1. GTDB lineage: Bacteria > Chloroflexota > Ktedonobacteria > Ktedonobacterales > Ktedonobacteraceae > JBBPYR01. Next base: position 6,416 of record JBBPYR010000240.1, read on the forward strand.
GATATTTCAGCTATCCAGGCAGAGCTTTCGCAACAGATCGCGGCATCTGTGCAGTGGATTCGTACCATCGAGTATTTGCAAAATGCGGGCGTGACCGTTTTTATTGAGATTGGCCCGGGTCAGGCCTTAACCGGCATGGTGAAACGGATTGCTAAGGGCGTGACTACTGTCAACATCGGAAACGTGGTAGAATTGGAAAAAGCCGTCACTCTAGTGCGTGAAATGGGATTGCTATCTGGCGTATAATACAACGAAGGCTATCAGCAAGAAGTCAAAAGAAGCTAACTGTAGCTTTCTCATATTTGTACGTAGATACCAGAGGAAGGAAAAGAAGGGGTCGAGCATGATAACTCAACCTGCGGCAGCATTGGGTGTAGTGCGCGTTGCTCGACAGGTCCTTTCAACTATTGTGACGAACGCAGCACTGCAAATACCGGGTGTAACACGCATCGCTCATGGCGGCGATCAGTGGTCGCGGTTGCTTGGCCGAGAAATTCCTAGACAGGGCATTCATCTCACGGTCAAAGATAACACGCTCTCGGCTGATCTTTATCTTGTGGTTACTCCTGGTAGCAACATTGTCGAAGTTGGTTCTGCGGTGCAGCAAGAGGTAGCGTCGGCGATAGAAGAAATGGTTGGCATGACAGTGCGTGAAGTGAATGTCTATATCCAAGATGTCGCATAGACAGGACAGAAGCACGGGAATTATTCATGTATACGATTTGTCAGGCCAATCGTTTTACAGACAAGTACGAAAGAGACAGATAGCAGTAGGCTCGATAGCATGTATACCGCTATGATGGTATGCAGGATATGCAAAGCCGGGAACTATTCGAGGATACTATGCCAGGGATACGCAGACAAGCGCGCATGATCGCACTGCAAACACTCTATGAATATGACACCGCTCATCACGCCCCCACAGAGGTATTGCAGCGTCACACTGAAGAACGCCATCTGCAACCAAAGGTGGTTGAGTATGCTGATGAACTGGTTCAAGGCGTTTGTAGCCATCTTGCAGACATTGACGCGCACATTCAAAGTGCGGCACGTGAATGGCCTTTACAACAAATGGCCCGTATTGATAAGAATATTCTGAGACTTGCAATCTACGAAATTCTATTTAATAATACGGTACCAGCAAAAGCTGCTATTAACGAGGCAGTCGAGCTTGCCAAGACCTTTGGAAGCGATACATCCAGTCGCTTTATCAATGGCGTCTTGGGTACGATATTTAATCGGGCACAACAATTGCCCATCTCTAAAGCTGAAAGCGAGGTGAATTAATGCCAGCAAATGCAGATATTTATACCAAGTTGAAGAAAATTATTGTTGACCAGCTCGGGGTCGATGAGGTTGAAGTCGTTCCCAGTGCTTCATTCGTCGAAGACCTCAACGCTGACTCACTCGATCTGGTGGAACTCATTATGTCTCTTGAAGAAGAGTTTGGCCTGCAAATTTCTGATGAAGATGCAGAAAAAATTACGACGGTGCAAGAGGCAGAGGATTATATCGAAGAGCACCAGCACTAATTGGTCAGGGCGCAATTATGGAGATGAACAAAATAATCTCTATAATTGCGCTTTTGCAAAATTTTATCTATCAATCACAGGATGCTTCACTCCTTATTTTTTTCTCCTCAAAACTGTTGTCACAATCTCCTATGTTCGTGCATCTCCATTACTGTAGCAAGGAACATGTTCTTAATTGCTACACAGCAAAATGCGAAACGAGTTGTTGTGGATACGAGACCCGCGGCACAAGCGGTAGAGACGCTCATTCATGAATACTACAAACTGGTCTTTCACACCATCTATGGGTTGACCAATGATTGGGAAGAAAGCCAGGATTTGACTCAAGAAACCTTTCACCTTGCGCTGAAAGGCATTGATGCTGCTCGCTCTGCTAGCGGTCACAACTTTCAGGCCAAAGCCTGGCTCCTGCGCATCGCCTTGAACACTGTGCGTATGCAGCGCAGACGCCGCACTCTCTTTCGCTTTATTCCGTTTTCCCGCGTTCAGGAGCATCGTGTCGAGTCTGAGGACTATGACATGATGAAAGCCGTGGATGAGCAGGCTGCACCTGTGCAACCTGTGGGTTATGGAGCGGTTGAGACTGGCGATCTCGCAGAAACAGTGGCCGAGCGCGATCTCGTACAACGTGTTATGGCGTGTTTGCCGGAAGATTTTCGTGTCTGCCTGTTACTTTCTATCGTTGCGGGGCTTTCAGCACATGAGATTGCTACCTTGCTTGATATCAAAGAGCCAGCCGTTCGTCAACGTCTGGCGCGTGCCAGAAAGCAATTTCAGCAAGAATATACGCGTGAAAGTGGTGAAGAGCTGCATGAGCATTCAACTGATGCCCATCCTATCTACACCGACCACACACCGCATTCGATCCCTATGACAGAACATAACGAAATGAATTCAGCAGGGTATGCAACGACCAGCAATACACCGCAGCGTTTTATGCTTGCCTCACAACTTTTTAGCGTGTAAGTTTTTGCAGAGAATGGAAAGTATGCAAACGTTATGCATCAGGGCTTGAACAATTCTCTTGAAACACTGTTGTCGCGCCACTATGGAGATGCGGCACCTGTTCCGCTAGCACTAGAGCAACAGCTGTATAGCTCACTACGGCAACAGTCACGAGAGACGCAACAGCAGCAGTATAATTTGGCTCGCCTGTATACCAATCGTTTCGGGCGTCGTCGTGCTGTGCGTCTGGTTGCGCTCGGTTCGGCTGGCCTGGGTCTACTCAGTATGGGTATGGAAGGATTGCAGTTGTTAGAGTCTGCTCTCGCAAATGAAGAAGTCACCCAGCCAGTCTTTCCGTGAGGACTTCGTGAACACCAACGGGAAAAACTGATCTGCTAAAAGACATCCAATTTGCATTAACCTACGTAGTATAGTGTAGTAGCAATACAAAAAGTGAGTAGCGGATATAGATATCCGCAAGAATAATTCAATCGACGTTTCTATAAAGGAAGGATACTTCTCATGATCCCAGGATTTCACGGACTCGACCTTATCGTCATTCTCGTTATTGCGCTTCTCATCTTTGGGCCAAAGAAATTGCCTGAAATGGGCTCGGCAATCGGGAAGAGCATCAAAGAGTTCCGCAAAGGCATGAACGAGCTCAACGCACCACATAAGGAAGATGAGCCCAAAGCTCCTGTTGTTGTTAACTACGACGCGATTGAGCGCGAAAATGCCAGCAGACGTGCAGCCGAGCCTGTACATGTTGAGGAAACCATCACTGAGGCAAGAGCTGAATAATTGTTGAGGGAGTAATCATGGCTTCTGGTGATATCGACCAGGAAGACTTGTTAGGGTTCGGAAATTTCAATCTCGGTGAAGATGATGCGGATGATCCATCGGCGATGTCGTTGGTGGATCATCTGGAAGAGCTTCGTTGGCGCATTCTAAAGGCACTGATTGCGATTGTAGTTGGCTCTCTAATCGCCTTCGTCTTCAGAGATTACATCATTCACTTCCTTGAGGCTCCTTTGCCGCGTGCGTCGGACATGGTGAAACTCACGGGTGGTAGACTGGTTGTCACTGGTTTGACGGAAGGCTTTACCGTCTACCTGCTGATCTCATTCGCCTGTGGCGTTATCCTTTCCCTACCGATCCTCCTGTATCAAACATGGGCTTTTATTGAGCCTGGATTGTATGACAAAGAAAGAAAGCATGCCGTCCCGTTTATCCTGATCGGCGTTGTACTTTTCTGTATCGGCGTTTCTATTGGCTATATTGTGTTGCGCTTTCCGGTTGAATGGCTGGTTGAATTTGCATCGAGCAGCTTCGCAGAACTCATCTCGGCGGGCAGCTACTTTACCTTCGTGGCCTTCTTTATCCTGGCCTTCGGGCTGGTGTTCGAACTGCCACTGGTGTTGACCTTCCTGGCACAGGTTGGTCTGGTGACATCGGATACGCTCAAAAAGCGACGTGCCAGTTCGCACATTGGGATGTGGATTGCCTCTACCTTCCTGACACCAGGGGCAGACATCTATAGTCCAATCATCCTTGGCGCGTCTATGTCGTTTCTCTATGAACTGACTATCATTTTTATTCGCTTCATTAAGAAATAAAGACACACTACACAACAATGAGCTTGCCACGAAGTGGCAAGCTCATTGTTGTGTAGTGTTATTTGTTCTAAATCGGCTCCATAGGCCAACAATTGCCAGCGAATAGAAGACTGCCGCCCCCAGGAAGAGTGGTGGATAGCCGCTATGGACAATAATCAAGCCGCCGAGTGGCGTAGAGAGCACCATCGGCACATTTGCCGCCACTTGATAAAAGCTGTTCGCTAGCCCACGCCGCTGCTCAGGAATAGCCTCCATTGAGAACACCTGAAACAAGCCTGCCCCCATATCCATCGTCCCTTGTCTGAACAAATACAGGGTTGCGGCTAGCGGTAGTGTGTTTGTCAGGCCGATAGTCAGAAGCAAGGGAATACTGAGCAAACGGGTGATCGTGATGGTGTTGATTTTGCCAATGCGGGCGGCGACTAACGGTGCCAGCAGCGTTAAGAGGGCGTTCAGCGTATTTGCCCCGCCATCGATCAGGCCGAAGAGAACAGAGGAGGCTCCCAGATGCTGGACAAAATAAATATTGAAATAAGGAATGAAGAGACCTGCCCCAGTCGCAATCAAGGCTTGTACCAACAAAATCGTAAAAAATGGGTTGGCCAGTATCATTCTGGGATGCATTACATATTTCCGCACCTCGATCATGATGACGTGTAGAGATGTTGCACTGGCCCGCTGCTTTGAACTATCATCATCGCTTGGTGTGGGTGGTGTGGGTATCTCTGGTGGTGTGGGTGGTGTGGGTGGTGTGGGTGGTGTGGGTGTTGCGGATGCAGTGGAGATGGAGGTGGGGAGCGGTCGGTCATCATCCATGAAAAAGAGCGGTATAAAACACGGGGCGGCAATGATACCTGCTAGCAACATGGCGAGTTGGTATGAACGTGGCAAGGCTTGACTGGCTAAAAATCCGTTGAGTGTTGCTGGTAGGGGAGCCATCAGCCACGATGTCTGGCGCAACCACAGCGGCAAGGCACCCCCTAGGACCTCACCGAGTACGATAGTACTCAGGTTCACGACAATATTAAGGCTAAACAGTTGTGGTCGTTCTGTGGGCGTACTATTCCTGGTAAGAAATGGTGCATTCACAACCAGCGGAAATGCCCCTGCTAAACCGACGAGAAAGGTTGATGTGAGTAAAGGGATTGGTTGGCGAAATACCAGTTGTATTGCGCCAAACACGGCAATAGCAGCACTGGACCCGATCAAAATAAGCTTGCCACCAAAGCGGTCAATACACACTCCGGCGGGGAAAATAGCAATTCCGGCACCGATAGCACCAACCAGATAAATCAGGCCAATAAAATCTGTTTTATAGCCCAGCGAGACAAGGTACAGATTATAAAGGATGAGGATAATGCCTGTAGTGACGCCGCTCAAAATATTGCTGAGAAGATAGAGACGGGCGTTTCGTTGGAAACGCCCGAATTCGTGTAGATATGCCAGAATTGCACTCATTTTTTCAGCTGTGATGCGGTAACTGCTGGCCCGCTAACGGGTGTAGCGGAGCCGAGAGTTGATCCATCTCGATAATCAGGAGCTTTCTCACTCATGAGCTTGCGATAGCCGGGACTGGTAAATTCCAAACCTTCTGTATCAAGTTCAATGTCTTTGCTTGAGCGTTCGGGCAACTGCTTCGCTCTGCCCGGTAAGAACAGCGTTTTTGCAATAGCCTTGACCTGTTCGGTACGTGCGCGAAATTCAATGGCATACTGTGCAACGCGATCTGCACCTTCATCGACTTTCTTATCAAGTGTATGAACGGCTACAGAGCCTTGCGCTATCGAACGTACAATCTGGTTGGTGTTCGCCGCTGGCTCAACTCCTTTTACCGCTAACTCTGTTGTGCTGTTGACGCTATCAACTGTGGGACGCAGGCGTTTGATAATTTCCATCTTCTCGCGCACCCAGCCGAAGGCGAATGCCATTGCCAGATTAAAGGCAACTGCCAACACTATAAAGATTACTGCGTAAAAACAGATCACGATAGCTGCGAAGTTTCCCCAGGCTGCTAAGGTGGGATCGACGGCGAAGACGAGATGTGCCATTATTCGCCTCCTCCAGCCGCTGCCATCGCGTCCATCTGTTCCTTGCGGCGTTGTTCGGCACGGCTCTTGGCGCGTCCTTTTCCGAAGAAGACACGCACCATTTGCTGACCTGCCATTGCAGCCGCGACAGCACGCACACTGGGAGCAATGGCAAGATCACCAGCTAGTTGTGTTGTCGCACCAATGGTTGAGACCGTATGACCCGCGGTTTGTGCGGTATCCTTCACGATACCAACTGTGTCCTGCACTGACGCCAACAAGGGTTTCACCTCATCGCGGACGAGAGAAATGGTACGAATAAGCATGATAATAGAGTAGACCTGGAATAGGGTGGCCGTGATCATAAATGCAGCTAACAGCATTAAGAATATGTAGAGAACTTCGAGTAAGACACCAAAGATTGCCGCCACGATGATGCCAATAACAAGGAGAACAAAGACGACCCCACCAATGATTGCGAACCGTGTTGCACCTTTCATAAAATGTGCCTCCTACAATATTTTGAAGTACTAATGAATCATTATAACTCATAGATGCAGTGCTTTAGCAAGTGGAAATGCGAATTTCTACATTACGCCGCTTCGCACCCCTTACTAACACGTAGCAAAGAGGTATTGTGTGGACAAAGTGGAGATATTCCTACCGGAAGCTTAGATAACTGAGCATATAGTGAAAAATGGCTGAGACTTCCTCACGTTTTCTCTGTTTTGCATCTTTATCGCACGGGTAATCCGTACTAGGATTAGTACATCTGGTGAGAAATTGCTCTATCTAAAGGAGGACTTACAGCATGATGCATATACTAGCAGATACCGTTGTAATGACTGGTAACATTTTTGGCTATCATTTTGTGTTAACGTTGAGTCAGCTTGTCTATTGGGCCATCGCTGCCCTTGTTGGGATTGTGGCAGAGTTTATTGTTGGTTGGCGCCTCCCCTTTGGCGTTGTAGGTGCGATTGCGGCTGCCCTTGTCGGCATCTGGCTGATGACAAGCGTTGTACACCTCGTCATCCCTGGCGATCCCATCTTATATGGTGTGCCGCTCTTCCGTGCCTTGATTGGAGCTATTGTTCTGGTGGGGATCTGGCACTTGTTTACCTATCGTTCCTGGTCACGTCGCCGTCGTGCTGTATAGGCTGTAGGTTAGAAAGAGAATACACTAGGGCAGGAGCCATCCGCGGATGGCTCCTGCCCTAGTGTATTCTCTTTGCCTTTTACTTTATGCCGCCTGCTACGTTGCTATAAGTAGGGATCTCCCTCGTGAGCATCCTTCGCTCACCAAGGGGAATGCTCACAAGAAATGAAGGATGCTCATCAGGAGACATCTCTGCGAAACTGAGAAAATGGCAGCGTTCATCTTTATGGAAGAGATGGATTATACAGGAGGGAAAGTATGCTTCTAACTGCACAGGCTCTGACGAGTAGTGTTGGGATTATTCTGGCAGACCAAATTGTTATCACTACAGGAACGCTCATTTACCTGGGGATTGCTGCGATTGTGGGTTTCATCGCGGAGTCCATCGTCGGTTGGCGTTTGCCTTTCGGAATTATCGGTGCGATTGTTGCCGCACTCGTGGGTATCTGGCTACTCAATAATGTTATTCAGATCAGTATCCCTGGCGATTTTACGATCCTGAACCAACCTATTCCCGTTATTAAGGCATTTCTTGGGGCTATTCTGGTTGTGGCCGTCTGGCACTTCCTGACGTTCCCCACTTGGCGTCGTCGCGAAAGTTACAGCCGCCGCCGCCGCGATTATCGCGACTAATAACTGGGGCCATCCCGACTAGAGCTAGAGCAAGAAACCTGTCTTGTGTTGAAAAGCCACAAGACAGGTTTTCTGTGTGCCAATTTTCTTCTGTATTTCTATGTATCTATCTTACGCTATGTTATGAAAAGTAAAGGGGGTATGGCATGTTTGCTATCAGCGCATTTGTGACATTTTTTACTATTATTGATCCAGTGGGTCTGGCTCCTGTGGTGATCGGGCTAACGGGGCATTTAAATGATGCTCAACGTAAACTGATCGTAGCACGAGCTACGTTGATTAGTGCTGGTATTATTGCGTTTTTCGCATTGGTGGGACGCTTCTTGTTAGATCGTCTAGGCATTAGCCTGTATGCATTCGATATCGCTGGTGGCGCACTGCTATTTCTTGTAGCGGTTGATATGCTCTTTGGTCGCCCATCGGGTACACGCGAGACGAAGGCCGAGGAGCAGGAGGCCATGACCAAGGAGGATGTGAGTATCTTCCCACTGGCAATTCCGATGATTGCTGGTCCTGGTACGATTGCCACCACCATTCTCTATGTAGATATTGCCACACCTCATATATTAGACCTGTTAGCGGTTGCAGGCGCGATTGCCACGTCATTGCTCGCAGCATGGCTGGTCATGCGCAGTAGCCTGAGCATCATACGCCTCTTTGGTCGTACCGGTATTATGGTCGTTTCGCGTATTCTGGGTATTCTGCTCGCGGCTCTCGCCATTCAATTTATGCTGAACGGCATTGTAATGTTTATACATACAACGAATATTCTGCACTAATCTGCATTTTGTAATCCATAGACGAGCATAAAGCAGAGTGGGCCATGCGAACAACACGTTCACATGGCCCACACTGCTTCTCACTTACATCACGTGTTGCCCCGCTTGTTTTTTGAGGCTCTTCACGACTATGCCGATCCTCCATCTGGGTATTCCTTCACACGAGAGGTGTATAATACACTTACTAAAAAGTAAGCAGTGTATAGTATGCTTTGGAGTTGTAGGTGTATGAAGACATTTCCTGTGTGGGCACGTTGGGCGACGTTCATTGGGGTGTTGCTCCTCATTATTGTGGCAGCTCTCTTCTGGATCACGAATAGCCAGGGGCCAGTGGCAACGATCATCTCTATCCTTTTCGGGGCACTTGGCTTGATCTTCTCGTTCATCCAAATCTTCCCCACCGGAAAATCTGAACCTTCCGCTACCACCGCTTCACCTTCTTTCAAGGAGCACCACCTTGTCCCGCAGGGGCAATCTCCCATCGGAGCGCTTCCAGCAGCCACGCTCATGCAAAAGCCCGTCAGTCAGGAACTGACGACTACGTCTCCAGCACTCATACAGAGCAATCAGAGCGATGAAAAAAAAGTTGTTTTCCGCGAAGACTGGGGGGAAGCTCCCCAGGTGAGGCAATTTTATGGACGGAAACGAGAAACGGCACTTGTCAGCCAATGGCTCACCGTCGATGCCTGTCGCGTCATTGCGGTCCTCGGCATGGGCGGAGTGGGAAAAACGACCCTCGTGACCCATCTTGCCAAGGAGGTAAAAGGCACATTTAGCGCTGTTTTTTGGCGTTCCCTGCACAATGCGCCCTCACTTGAAGAGGTTCTGAGTGAAGCCTTATCCTTCTTAGCGGACCAGCAGCACCTTGCTCTTCCTCAAGAGCAGCAAGGTCAACTCGCTTTGCTCATCGAATCCTTTCGTCACGCTCGCTGCCTGATGATCCTGGATAACTTCGAGTCTGTGTTGCAAGTGGGCGGGAGCGCAGGTCAATACCGCGTGGGCTATGAAGGGTATGGCCGCTTGCTGCAACGTATCGCAGAACTTGAACACCACAGTTGCCTGCTCATCACGAGCCGCGAGAAACCACGTGAGATTGCACGTTTAGAGGGGGCAAATTCGCCTGTGCGCTCTCTTCAGATTACTGGGGTCAGCACTGATGAAGGGCGAGAGTTGCTTCAGGATAGTGGTGTTGTTGGTGAGAGTGCGACCTGGGCGACACTCGTTGCCCGCTATTCTGGCAATCCGCTAGCCTTAAAACTGGCGGCTGAACCGATTCGCGAGGTTTTTGGCGGCAATATTGCCCGCTTTTTGCAAGAGGGAGAGAGCGTGTTTGGCGATATTCGCGCTCTTTTCGATGCCCAATTTCGTCGCCTCTCGCCAGTGGAGCGCGATTTACTCTCCTGGTTAGCCATAGAACGTGAACCAGTCCTCTTTGAGGAATTGCAAGCAGAAATGCTCCAGCCCGCGCAAAAAGGCATATTGCTGGAAGCACTCGCCTCGTTACGACGACGCTCTATGATTGATACGAGTGGCAATGCTCGTTTTGTGCTGCAAGCAGTGCTGGTAGAGTATATCACTGATGAAATAGTCAATCAGGCCTATGAGGAAGTGCAGACGGAGCAGCTTGTCCTGCTGGGAAGTCATGCACTGATGAAGGCCCAGAGCGACAATGATGTGCGTAACAGTCAGCTCCGCCTTCTGCTTACCCCTCTCTTGCATCGTCTCTTGCTCCAGATGAGCAAAGAAGAGCTAGAGCAGAAGTGTCGCCATATCTTGGATGTGCTGCGAAGCACACAGGCCTCCGCAAATAGCTATGCGGCAGGCAATGTGCTCAACCTGCTTGTGCTCGCGCAGAGTCACTTGGGCCAATGGAACTTCTCTCACCTCGCCATTCGCCAAGCGTATCTGCCCAATGTCTCTCTGGCCGATGTCAATTTTGCTTCCGCTAATCTTGCCACCTCCATTTTTACCGATACCTTCGCGGGTGTGCTCTCTCTTGCCTTTAGTGCCGATGGCAATCGGCTCGCGGCAGGAACTGCCAATGGCGAGATCAGACTGTGGCAAGCGAGCAATGGTAGGCCGCTCTCGCTCTTGCAAGGGCATACTGATGCTGTTTGGTCGATAGCGTTCAGTCCTGATGGGACGCAAATCGTGAGTGGAAGTCAAGACAGGACCATCCGTCTCTGGGACAGTAAGAGTGGTCAGTGTCTGCATGTTCTGGAGGAGAAGAAGACGCGAGCCTGGTCGGTGGCCTTCAACGCTGATGGTACCTTGCTGGCCAGCGGTGGAAACGATCACCTGTTACATCTCTGGAATGGCAAAACCGGAGAAGCCGTGGGGACATTAGAAGGACATAGTGATCGCATTCTCGCGGTCGCCTTCAGCCCTGATGGTACGCTGCTTGCCAGTGCGAGCGTGGATCAAACCATTCGACTGTGGAACATGCAGACAGAGCAGTGTATCCACATTCTCAAAGGGCATAGCTCACTCTTGCGGACAGTGGCTTTCAGGTCCGATGGCAAGATGCTGGCGAGTGCGGGTGAGGACCAGACGCTCCGCTTATGGGATGTGGCGACGGGTCAATGTTTGAACGTCCTGACTGGGCATACCCATTGGGTCCACTCGGTCGCCTTCACGACGGATGGAACTGTGCTGGCTAGTGGTAGTGAGGATGCCACCGTTCGTTTATGGGATGTGGCGACGGGACACTGCATGAGTACGATTGCAAGACATACGAATCGTGTCTGGTCAGTGGCCTTTCGCCCGGATAGTACCATCCTGGCCAGTGGGAGTGACGATCAGACCATTCACGTATGGGATATCCGTTCGGGCCAGGACCTCTACACACTGCATGGCTATACCACCTGGATTTGGTCGGTGGCCTTTCACCCGAATGGAAACTTGCTTGCCAGTAGTGACCAGGATATTGATCTGTGGGATACGCAGTCGCAACGTCTGCTGCGGACATTGCAGGGGCATACCAATCGTGTTCGGGTCGTGACCTTTAGCCCTGATGGGAATATTCTGGCCAGTGGCAGCGAAGATCAGACGATTCGTCTGTGGGAGATCAAGACGGGAGAGGCCCTCTTTCGCCTGCAAGGGCATAGCAATTGGGTACGTGCCCTCGCCTTTCATCCCGATGGCACGCAACTTGCCAGTGGCAGTGACGATGTGAGTATCCGTCTCTGGGATGTAAAGTCAGGCCAGTGCTTACGGGTCCTTGAAGGCCATGCGCGTGAAGTCCGTGCGCTGGCCTTCAGTCCCGATGGCAGTCTGCTTGCCAGTAGTAGCGTGGATCGCACCATTCGTTTGTGGCAGGTGGAAAGCGGGGAATGTCTTCACGTGCTGCAAGGGCATACCCAGCGTATTAGAACGGTGGCCTTCAGTCCCGATGGCCAACTACTCATCAGTGGGAGCGTGGACCAGACCATCCGGGTATGGGAGATCAAAAGCGGGCAGTGTCTGCATGTCTTGCAAGCACATGAACAAAGCATTCGGGCGGTGGCCTTCAGTCCCGATGGCCAACTGTTCGCCAGCAGTAGCGACGATCAAACCATCCGCATCTGGAGAAGTATGACGCAAGAAGCGGTGCAAGTCCTTCATGGTCACAGTAGCCGTATTCGTGCTCTTGCCTTTCGTCCCGATGGCCAGGAGTTAGCGAGTGGGAGCGACGATGGCACGATTAAGTTCTGGAATATCTCTACTGGTCGCTGCCTCTCCACGCTCCGCAACGATAGACCCTATGAACGCATGAATATCACAGGTGTGACAGGGGTAAGCGAATCCCAGAAAGTCTCGCTGAGAGGTTTAGGGGCAATTGAGGATAGTGAGGCGTAATGATGAGAAAAAATGCAGCATGCTGACGGACTACGCTGCCAGCATGCTGCATTTTCCACTCCTCGGTGCCGCTTCAAGCCCTGACTATGCACGGAGTCGCTTTGCCATCACGTATTGGAATGGGACAAATGGTCCGCTATGATTCGCTGGGATGTGTCCACAGAGGTGTGTCCCGGCTTCCTCGTACTCCTCGCTCTCGATGCTGCCATACTGGTGGAATTGTGCCACCAGATCCCCACGATCATAGGGGATTAGGACATTGAGCGCGACGAATTGGAGTAGTAGGTTGTCACTGATCAGACGCATGAGTGCATCGATATTGTCGCCGCTCATCGCTGACACTTGCACGGATGGTAGCGTATCCGTGATCCCTTTGAGGTGCAGCAAGGTCTCAGGTGCCAGTTTATCCGCCTTGTTGAGGGCGAGAATGACCGGACGACCTGCGGCCCCGATCTCCTCTAGCACATGGTCTACGGCTTCAATTTGTCGATACACAGACTGATGCGATGCATCGACGACGTGAACCAGCAAGTCAGCTTCCACGACCTCTTCTAAGGTTGCTCTGAAGGCGGCTACTAGGGTTGTTGGCAGACGTTGCACAAAGCCTACTGTGTCGGTCAAGAGAATTTCCTGGCCTCCGTGCAGACGTACGCGGCGCGTGGTGGGATCGAGGGTAGCGAAGAGCTTATCCTCGGCCAGTGTTTGTGAACTGGCAAGCCGATTGAGCAGGGTAGATTTGCCAGCATTCGTATAGCCAACTAAGGCTACAACTGGCGCACCCGTATCCTTCCGATGCTCACGGTGCAGGTGGCGATGTGTACGCACATGCTCTAGTTCTTCCTTGATCTGCTCCTTTTGGCGGCGCAGCATGCGGCGGTCAACCTCGATCTGTTTCTCACCTTCACCACGCTGCTGTGTTCCACCACGCTGGCGGGAAAGGTGCGACCATTGCCGTGCTATGCGTGGCAGGTCATATTCCACCTGGGCAAGCTCAACCTGCAAACGGCCCTCTTTCGTATGTGCCCTCTGCCCAAAGATGATCAGAATGAGCGCGGTACGGTCAAGCACCTGAATTTCTAGTTCGCCTTCCAAGTTACGATGTTGGCGTGGTGTCAGTTCGACATCAAAAATCACCGCGTCGCAGTTATGGAACTTCGCCAACTCTGCCAACTCCTGAACCTTACCAGAGCCAATCAGCGTGCCAGGGTTAAACTGTGACAACCGTTGCACGACGCGATCAACGGTGTTAACACCTGCTGTAGAGGCTAATTGCGCCAATTCGTCCAGCGACTCTTCCAACGGCCACTCATTATTGGGAACTTCTACGCCAACGAGGATGGCGCGTTCTGGTGCGCTTACCAGTAGACCGCTCACTGGCTTGCTTTGCCCATCACTATCATTATGCTGTTGTGGGATATTCGTATATTCTGCCAAAATCTGGCTCCTTCTTTAAAACAATGTCTGCTCCACGAAATGCTCCGCTCTTCAGCCGTGTAACGTAGCTGCTTGGCATTCGTGGTAGGGAAATAGGAGGTATCAATGCAAGGTATGATGTGATGGGTACTACTATGCTGCGACCAGACAAGCACATCTGTTGAGTAGGTGGAGTTGAGGGCTAAGAAGGATGTCGCGAAAACTGCTGTGTAGTTACTATATCCATAGAGGGATGACAAATGAATAGCGGCAAGCGACAGCCAGGCGTCTTCTCCACCATGTACCATACATAACACACCTATTTCCCACACCATAACAGTGAAACATGCGCAGCGAGAAGCTGTTCATGGGAAAACGGTTCTGTATGTTGTTGGTAATCATGATTAGAAAAAAACTATCACTCGCGTCACTCCTTGCAGATAATTGATAATTGTTGGGGTTTTCTGATGGGCCTATGCAGGCCCTCTCAGGAAAAACAGAAGGCAAGCGGCGCATCATGTCGCTTGCCTCCTGTTTTTAGTTGTCGAGAATGCTTACCAGCGAGAGCGACGTCCGCCGCGGTCTCCACCGCCGCTGCCACCGCTACTACGGTTTGAGCCGCCGCGGGAAGAACCCTGTGACTGGTAGCAGTTGCTACAGTATACAGGGCGGTCTTCGCGAGGCTGGAATGGAACCTGTGCCTCGTTGCCGCAGTTAGCGCATGTCGCAGTGTACATCTGGCGTGGCTCGCGGTCACGATAACCGCCGCCGCTGCCGCCACTATGTCCGCCATAACCGCCACCCTGGTTGCTTGCCTTACGCGCGGCGCGGCAAGAGGGACAGCGACTTGGGGCGTTCGTTAAACCACGACTTGCGTAGAACTCTTGCTCGCCTTCCGTGAAGACGAATTCCTGATTGCAATCGCGACAATACAGTGTTTGATCTGCCAATGTTTTCTTTCTTTCTTGTCTTTGGGCTAATGCCCGAACTCAATGATTTTCGTGTATTGCGCGACTTGCGAGAGGTAAGTATCTTTCTGGCAATGATGCACTTTACAACGTTCCTTGTATTATAACATACTGTGTACAGAATGTATTCCTTTTGGGGACCAATTTTATGGAGTAAAAGAAAATTGCTATGAGTCAACACAAGAAAGAAGGTGGCAAATGCCATATCCATTGACGACGACCGTCTGTCAGGTACTCACGCCAGAGGGCAAGGTGGTTGGTGAGGTTCCCAATCTTTCTGCCGAACGCCTGCTGGGTTTGTATCGCTGGATGGTACTGGGGCGCGTCTTCTCTGAGCGCATGGTGGCCTTACAACGGCAAGGGCGCATGGGTACTTTTGGCCCATTGCATGGCCAGGAGGCTACCGCCGTTGGTCTGGCCGCTCCCCTACAAGAGAAGGATTGGCTGATTGGCTCCTATCGCGAAATCGTTTCCTATCTGATGAAGGGCATTCCTATGCCCGCCGTTATGGAACTTTATAGAGGGCACATCGCCAGTCACTTTCCCAGAGAGGCACGCTGCTTGCCCATCCAGATTGTGCTGGCAACGCAGATGTTGCATGCCGTTGGCGTGGCGATGGCTATCAAATATGAGCATCAGCCACATGTCGCTATTGGCGTTTGTGGTGATGGTGCCAGTTCGGAGGGCGACTTTAACGAAGCTCTGAACTTCGCGGGTGTCTTTAAGGTTCCCATCGTGCTGGTCGTGCAGAATAATGGTTGGGCTATTTCGGTGCCGCGCAGCAAACAAACGGCTGCTGAATACATTGCCCATCGTGGTCCCGCCTTTGGCATGCCGGGCTATGTCGTGGATGGCAACGATATTTTCGCTGTCTACAAGGTTGTTACCGATTGTGTCGAGCGTGCGCGTGCCGGTGAAGGCCCCAGCTTGGTTGAAGCCCTCACCTATCGCTTGGCCTCGCACTCCACCGCGGACGACCCCAAAAAGTATCGCACCGACGCGGAGTTGAACGAGTGGGTGCAGCGCGACCCCATCGTGCGCTTCCGTGCCTTCTTGCTCGACCAGAATATTCTCAGTGAGAAGGATGATGAACTGCTGCGTGAAGAAGTCTCAGCCGAGATCCAGCAAGCGGTTGAAACGGTTGAGGCTATGCCGCCGCAAACAGTCGAGCAGCTCTTCGAGCTGGTCTATGAGCAACCCACACCACAGTTGCTGGCTCAACGCGCTGACCTGCTGAAGTTTCAAGGAAAGGAAGCTTAAATCATGCCACGTTGGACAATGATTGAGGCCATTAATAATGCGCTAGCCCAGGAATTGGAACGAGATCAGCGTGTCTTGATCTTCGGCGAGGATGTGGGCAAAAACGGTGGCGTCTTCCGCGTTACCGATGGCTTACAAGCGCGCTTCGGGGAAGACCGTGTCTTTGATACGCCGCTGGCCGAGTCAGGTATCATCGGTACGGCGGTGGGGATGGCGATTTATGGCCTGCGCCCCGTCACGGAGATGCAATTTGCCGGTTTTAGCTTTGTTGCCTTTAATCAGATCGCGTCACAAGCGACTCGTATCCGTTATCGCTCAGGTGGCGTGTTCTCTGTTCCTCTGGTCATTCGCGCTCCCTATGGTGGTGGCGTGCGCACACCAGAACAGCACTCTGATAGCGTTGAAGCCCTTTATGCGCACATTCAGGGCATTAAAGTGGTGATTCCTTCTAATCCCTATGATGCCAAGGGCCTGATCCATGCTGCTATTGAAGACCCCGACCCGGTACTTTTCCTTGAACACATGAAGCTTTATCGCTCATTCCGTCAGGAGGTGCCAGAGGAACGCTACACCATTCCCATCGGCAAGGCCGCGACGGTGCGCGAGGGAACCGATGTGACCGTGTTTGCCTATGGTGCGATGGTGCAGGTGGCTATAGATGCGGCCCATCAAATCAAGTCGGAGGCCTCGGTCGAAGTCGTCGAGTTGCGTACCATCGCTCCCTTAGACGAGGAATGCATTGCCGAATCGGTAAGCAAGACCGGACGGGCCGTAATCGTGCATGAAGCGGCGCGCACAGGGGGGCTCGGTGCAGAGATCATCGCTGTAATAAATGAACGCTGCCTCTATTCGCTGCTTGCCCCTGTACAGCGCGTTACCACACCCGACATGCCCTTTCCCGTTCCCGACATAGAAGATGCCGTGTTACCCACCGCCGAGCGCGTTGTGTGTGCTATTCGCAAGACGCTGGAAAAGTAGCATTTCTGCTATCAAACAAGAGTTATCCCAGATTCTTGTTTGATAGCAACACATAATTTTAATGAGGTAACACTCCTTCTAATGCACGCACATATCTATCGGCGGAACGTTGTACGGCACCGTGGGCATCCTCTGAAACAATGCTGGTGAAGTTCATGCCGTAGAGCCGCTCGAACGGATAGGGGGCGATGGTGTCGCGCATATGTTTGATGGTGCTTGCTGGCAACGGTATCAGATTCGGATAGCTATACATGAAGCTGACCCAGCGGCGGTCTGCTACCACCTGCATCGTATCGCCTGTGAAGAGTATGCCCTTACCATCAGCACCGCTTGCCCAATGGCAGACGGTGCTACCAGGAAAATGGCCGCCTAAACGGATCAGGGTGACATCATCCATAAGTTGGAAGCTCTCGCCCGACCAGAAGGTGATGCGCTTGTCGGGCCGCATGACCCACGGTTTGTTATCCTCGTGCAGATAGACGGGTACATTGAAGTGCTTTGCCCATTCGATCATAGTGATGTTGGCGTTACAAGTTTGCTGTTGGTATCAGGGGTGGCAAGCAGCTCCTGAAGCGCGGGCAGGCGGACATGCATATCGTAATAGGGCCGCCCCTGGTTGCCTTTTTCCTTTTCATAGTAGATCGTCACTTCCAAGCCAAGTAATTCTATAAAGTCGCGTTTGCGCTGGTAACTCAGCTCGCCGCGGGCTTCTTTCACTTCTCTGCACCATTCCAATATCTCAGCATACACTGCCTGCTCGCGTTCGTGGTCGAGGAGGCCAGCGGCCAACTGCGCCCGGTCGCTTTCCAGTTTCTCAACCATACTATGAGCATCATTCATCTGCTTACGGATGGCCGCTCGGCTCTTATCTCTCAGGCTACTATCCTGTAAATCTTCAAGATAGTTGTCGGCGGTTTTCTGCCAGACATCAATACTGTTATCTAAGGCGCTGAGGTCGCGTTGCAGCTTGGTATCGTTACTGGCAAGTTGTATCGCTTGCTCGATCAGGGCCACATGCTCGGCCAGCTGTTCGACTTTGCCCCATATGTCCGCGTCTAACGGTTTACTGACAATCGACCCGTGGGCGCGGCAGCGGTAGATGTATTTGCTGTAGCGGACGTCGGTACGGGCACCCATCGACCAGCCGCACATGGAGCAGCGGACATACCCGGCTCTAAGCAAAAACTCTTCCGGCTGTTTGCTGGAACGTGACGCTTGGGCCTTATTGATCTCCATGCGTCGGTCGATCTTCTCAAACAACTCCATGGAGATGATCGGTGGGTACGTACCGTCGGGCAGGTCGAGCGTGTCGTAGTGCGTTTTGTACTGCTTGGCCTTGTGGCGAAACGCCTGCGCGCCCGTGCCGGTGATACGCTTATCGTTCAAGATACGCATAATAGCGTTGTCAGTCCACGGGCCGCCGCTTGGCCCCAGTAGCCCGCGTTCGTTTAGTCCCTGTGCAATTCTGACCGACCCGATACCGGCTGCATACTGCACAGCCATCTCGCGGACAATTTCAGCTTCGGCGTCATTGAGGGCAATGCTTGTGCGTGTCTCATCGGCCCACTGCCACCCATAGCGGACTTTCGGCCCGCTGACTGACTTCATATCACCTGCCTTCACCGCGTTGATACGTCCGGTCATCGTGCGGTCGATAATCTTTTCCCGCTCCATTTCCGCAACAAGTGCTAAGGCGGCGATGACGAACTTACCCAGCGGGTCGGTAGCAATCGGTTCTTTGACGCCGTGCAAGCGGACGCCGTAGTGTTCCATTTCATCCATCAGCACCGCGATATGCGTTTGCTGGCGACTCAAGCGGTCTAATACGGCTACGACCACACCTTGTATCTTGCCCTCGCGGTAGCGGTCACGCATAAAACTCAGTTTGTCCCGCTCGCGGTAATAGTAGCCGCTGGCGGTCTCGCGGTGAATGATGCCGACAGCGAGGCCGTGGTGCTGGCAGTAGTCACGGATACAAGACTCTTGCTCATCTAAACTGTAGTTGCTTTCCTGGGGGTCGGTGGAAACGCGGCAGTAGCCGTCAACAATAATCGGTTTGGACACTGTAGCACCTCTTTCATTTGTCAAAGGTCAAACATTCGACACAATTACATGCTCTCTACTCTACCTACGAACAAGGGCGGCAAAACCCTGCGTTGGTACCTAGTAGTCTCCCGTCGGCTCGCGGTCAACCGTCATATAGCGGCTGGGCCGCTGACGGTGTTCAGGTATAGCCCGCGTTGCTTGCGGTTGCAGCCTGTACTCTATTCTCTCAATCCGGCGCATGAGCGGAGCGAAGTACCAGTAGCGGACAAAATACAGGGACATGCAGAACCCCAAGAGGACGGCCCCGATCAGCAGGCCGCAAGGGAACAGAAAGTCAGCAATAGCCACGGTGTACTCTCCCTTCACCGTAAACTACGTAAACAATGATGTTAATATAATCTACATCATTTATATCGTTTTGTCAATGTGTACAACCGTGAAGCTTGACAGCGTAATCTACAATGATATGAATACTATTTTGAGGTGAGCGCGTGGCTGACGATTGGTTGACTATAGATGACATCTATGAGCTATTAAATAAAAAGGTACCCAAAGCAACCATCCGCTCCTGGGTACGTTCTAAGCGCCTGCCTGCCTACCGGCCCGCGCGGATACTGCTGGTGAAGCGCGAGGATTTGGAGAAGTTTCTACAAGACAGCCGGACGGATGCCAGCGAACCTTAAGCCTGAAGAGAGTCTGCGATATCCGTCAGCATGGCGATCATCTCTTCTTGTCCGCCGATATGTTCTTCTGAACGCGGCTTATCCGTGCGGTAGTTGCGGGCGAGTCCGACGACAATCCGGCCCATGAGGTCAAGCAGCACGACATGGTTCTGCTCGTAGATCGCGTCGTGTGTCTGGGCTAGTTCCTGCGCGTTTGGGGGAGACTTTTCCATATCGACCTCGTCTAGTGCGTCAGTATTCCGATGCAAGTAAGATTGTCATGATGCGGCGGCAGAGCGGGCTTAAGGCATCTTCGCCGTATTGTAATGCTTGGTCGTAGTAGTCGATCTTCCAATACGTCTTCTCGTTGTCCCATGTGAGATTGCCGAAATCATGCTCGCCGTATGGGTCATTACCTGGGGTGAAATCGTCGTAATCCCTGACCGCTTGAACGAGGCCGGGGAAGTTGGACAACGCGATAGCACCTGCCGTGGCTATCCAGTCGGGAGTAGGTCCGCTGCGGCGGAACTCGTCATTTAGTTGGGCAATGCGGGCTTTATCCTGCTGTTCAGGCGTTTGTTCGTTAGACATAGGACTCTTGTCAAATAGCACCATCATAACGTTTGTATGGAGCAACGGCATTGAACTCTCACCATATCGAGGATGCTGGACAAGTGCAGTAATAGCTACACCGAGGTGCTTTGCTATGTCGCGCCGGAGCATGTAGATCGGTACACCATTTTCGAGCAAGAATTTATGGTTTGTAGGCTTCAGCCCTACCACCCCGAAATCTACACCGCTAAATGCCATGCCAGAGAAACCAAGATTAGGATTAATAGCAGTGATAACGCCACCCAAACCCTGCGTTACATCGGGCAGCATTTCCTGCTTCGACATGTTTTGCAACTGGCTGTGTGCGTAAGAGAATAGGACACTCATCGTATTTTTTGGCGACCAGGTCGCATTCCATGCCCTCGTCATTTCTAGTGTTCTGTTAGGCTCCCGGCCTGTATGCGTGGCAATGGTCTGCTCGGCCTCAGTTCCGATTGGCGAATAGGAGACCCAGGCAAACGGGAAATCATAGTCCTCAACATATGCACCAAATGCAATAATTTCGTCCTCGCGTGACTTGTGAACATAATGTAGTTCTTCAGCGCAAACACGGCTCGTCTCTAAGCCCACTCGCTTCATAGTAATACGCTTGCCCGTGTTCTTCTCCTTAACGGTCATACTAGACGAACCGTCTGCTTCTTTGTGGTATTTGCACTAGCTATCGTTGCATACTATACTGAAAGCTTCGACGCCGAGAAAAACAAAAAAGCCTCCTGAGTAATCAGGGGCTTTTTTGTATTGCCTAGACAGATACTGCCAACAACGCCGGATTAATGTACCAGCCCTGCTCGTTGGCTCCGATAAAGTACGCGGACTTGTGATGCCTACATGGTGGTGTAGAAGTGTGGGTGTGAGATCGCAATAGCCGAGATGCCGCCCAGTTGCTGTATCTTTTGCATCGTGGCTGGATCGAGATAGCTGATACAATCCCAGAGTAGATTGCCGTGTTCCGTTTGCACGAGTAGGGCGCGTTGTCCAATGGCGAACTTTGGCTCAGTCCCGATGCCAATGATATGTGGCTCATGCTCCTCGAAGTGATTATGAAAATCCTTGTTTTGCATCTCTGTTAGCGTAGTCCACTGTTGCCCCTGTGGGCCGATGTATTGTCGCGGATCGCTACAGATTGAGCACGTCTCTGGAGCCACCTGGCTTTGTGGAAATTGCGTGCCGCAGGTTGTACACATCCAGTGTTCCATCGTCTTTCCTCTTTTGTTACGTATCATCTTTTGCCTTGGTAAACGTGAAAAGAATAATGTATCATGTACGTATATTATCAGATTGGAGAGGAAACGATGACAATAGCACAACGACCATTTGGGCGTACCGGCCATATGAGCACCCGCACTATTTTTGGGGCTGCCTCGCTCGGCTCCGCCTCGCAGGCTGATGCCGACCGCACGCTAGAGGTGCTGCTGAAGTATGGTGTGAACCACATTGATGTGGCGGCAAGCTATGGCGATGCCGAACTGCGCATCGCTCCTTGGCTCAAGCAATACCGCTCACAGTTTTTCTTGGCGACAAAGACTGGTCAGCGCACTGCGCAGGACGCGAAAGACGAGTTACAACGCTCACTCGAACGTATGCAGGTGGATTATGTAGACCTGTGGCAATTCCACAATCTAGCTGATCCTATCGAGTGGGATACCGCTCTCAGCCCTGGTGGTGTCATCGAGGCGGCAATTGAGGCAAAAAAACAGGGCCTCATCCGCGCCATCGGCATCACAGGCCATGGTTTGCAGATAGCCGCGACCCATCGCCGTAGCCTCGAACGTTTCGAGTTCGACTCCGTGCTTTTGCCATATAACTACACAACGATGCAGAAGCCATACTATGCCGAAAACTTCGAGGCCCTGCTCGCTACCTGTCAGCAGCACAATATTGCCGTGCAGACCATCAAGTCTATTGCGTACAAGCCCTGGCTGGGTCAGCCACGTACACATAACACGTGGTATGCGCCACTCGAAGAGCAGCAAGACATCGATATGGCTGTGCATTGGGTGCTTAAACGTTCGGGCATCTTCCTAAATACCGTTGGCGACATCAACCTCTTGCCAAAGGTGCTTGATGCCGCTAGTCGTCACCCCGGCGAGGGTCATGGACCAACCGATGAAGAGATGCAGGCTGTTGTCGCACGTCTCCACATGGAGCCATTATTCGTATAGCCAATAGCATGTTTAAAGCAAAAGCGTACACCCAGTAAGCCAATTGGCTTACTGGATGTACGCTTTTTGCTTTAAACATTTATAGTATCGCTAGCGGTGCATGCCCAAAGTATAATAAGATAGAAGCAACAGGGGAATCGTGAATGCTACTAACAAGAAACGGCATGCTGCATGGATATCTCTTTCAAGGATCAGCAACACACGCGCTGGGAAGAAGCGCAATACCTCATCAATACACTACGTGCATGGGGCATAACCTATCTCGTTGGTGATGAAGTTCCTACCAGAAGTATGGAAGACCAACAATCTCCTGCGGCTCTGATTGCCTTGATTACACAGCTTGCACAGTGTTCTTATCCACGTATTCGTGATGCGAGCATTTCCCTCTTTTTACTACATCCAGAGCTCGCCCCTATTGTGTTAGAAGCAATTGATGGCAGCGAAACCGCAGTTGCCGCACAAATCACAACCCTTGTGTTGGCAACGCTGTATCTACAACGCTTGTGGTCGATTCGCTTAACCTTAGCGTCTGGTCATATTCCCTCTTTTCCTGAGCAGCCCTTTGCTCCTCTCTGGCACACATATCACTTACCCCCGCCTGCCTGCCATGATGGAAAATGGGGGCTATATGCTTTACAGCAGATGGAACAGCAATGCAGGTCAACGTAGAATTCGCCTCGCCTGCGGATTTCATCCCCATTCCTCACCAGTGGGAAGTGAATGCCAAATTTATTGGTCGCTACGGGACAATTGACGCTTTTTATTTTGATTTCTACAGTATTGCTTTGAGTAAGATACAAAGGGGAAGTACACGTGATATCAACGATGCCAGGTTACTGCTACAACAACATATTATTACACTTTATTACACTGCTAGAGTTGGATGCTGCATATAATGAGGTGCTGCCACCGGTAGGAAAACGCCCCTATAATAGGCTGGACCCAAAGCAATTTGCGGCACAGTATATGACTATCCGGCAATTGCTCGCTGCTGAGGGGCAATAACTATTTAACTGATACACTGGAAAGGAATTGCATACAAGTGATGGAGCCGATTAACGTCAATGATTATGAGATGCAAGCACGAGGGCGATTACATCAATCTATCGAGGATTTTTACCAGGGTGGCAGTGATGACGAAGTCACGTTACGCGAAAATCGTGCCGCTTTTGAACGGATTCGTCTCCGTCCACGGGTGCTGGTCGATGTCAGCCAGTGCGACATCCGTACGGCGGTGTTAGGTATTCCCGTGAGCATGCCGATCCTGGTGGCACCCACTGCCGCGCACGGCATGGCGCATCCTGATGGCGAGTGTGCAACTGCACGTGCCGCAGGAGATGCAGGCACACTGATGACCGTGAGTAGCAGCGCGAGTTGCTCTATCGAAGATATTGCACAGGCCGCCACTGGTCCGCTCTGGTTCCAACTCTACATCGATACCTATGCTCAGGCGAAGGATTATATCTTGCGGGCAGACGCAGCTGGCTATCAGGCCATTGTCCTGACCGTTGATCTGCCACGTCTGGGGAGAAGGGAGCGTGACCTACGCAATGGCTTCCGCGCTTATCAAGCGAAGCACATCCCCGATGCCTTCTCCGGTCATGACATGCCTATGAGTAGTGCCTCCGCAGAGGGCGGCACGGTTGAAAGTGGCACTATTCCTGAGGTGGTCGATATCGGCGACACCCTGACGTGGGAAACGCTGGACTGGATACGCTCCCTAACGTCGCTACCCATCATTCTGAAAGGAATTCTCACGGCGGAGGATGCGCTATTGGCCGTAGAACATCGTGTTGCTGGTATCGTCGTCTCCAATCACGGTGGCCGACAACTTGATGGTGTACCACCAACCATCGAAGTCTTGCCGGAAGTCGTCGCGGCGGTGGCAGGTCGCTGCGAGGTCTATCTGGATGGTGGCATTCGGCGTGGTACCGATGTCTTGAAGGCATTGGCTCTGGGTGCGAACGCTGTCCTGATTGGCCGTCCCGTGCTGTGGGGCTTAATCGTCAACGGCCAGCCCGGTGTCCGTCACGTCCTGCAAATGCTCCATGATGAATTTCGGTTAGCGATGATGCTGGCGGGCTGCCCCAACCTACAAAGCATCAAACCCTCTCTCGTGAAAATTGTGTAAGGTGCGAGGGTACGAGGGTGCGATAAATCTCACCCCTACTGTGATCGCCCAAACAATGCGAAAACCAGGAAGGACGAGTCGATGCATGAAGCTCAGAAACGCATCTTTTTTCTGTGTGCCCATCATTCACCACGCGCTTTGATGGCGGCTAGTTTGCTTGCCGCACAAGCACGGGCGGCTTGGGATATTTGGTGTACGCCGATTACTGTCCACGCACAGGACATCGATCTGATACGTCAGGTGCTTGCCGAAAGTTCTGTCCCGTTGCTTCCAACTCCACAAATCACCGAACCACACGTTAGCCTTGTTTGGGACAAAGGTATTGTCCTGTGCAGCGGTGCCGCCAATCAATGACCGTTCATTCCTAACGCCGGTCGGCGTCAACTCTGGTCAGTAGAAGATGTGCCATCAGCAGACCTCTCGGAAGCGGAACGCCTGCTGATCTATCGGCGCATCCGCACAACGCTCACACAATCGATGAGAACACATCTCTTGCTGCCTACAAGGGTGGCAATGATACCACAGCGCAAATAACCTCTATTCTTTCTTATCCGAGCGTGGGTAATGCACGCTCAACTATGCCCTTCATGTCAACACTTTTCGGGAGTGTGCCAAACGCTCGCCCCCAATCTCCTCCGAGGCGCGTTGTGCAAAAGGCCTCTGCGACCGCAGAATTGCCCGTGCGGAGCAGTAATGCCCCTTGCAAGAGTAAGGCCATCTGCTCCACCACGCGGCGTGCGCGTAGCTCAATGCTATCCAGGTTGGCTAGCTCACGTTTGAGTTGATTGGCAGCAACATCGAAATGGGCATTTTTGCCGTTTGATAACGCGATCTCTGCCAGGAACGCCTGCACGACACGTGGCTCCTTGCCCATGGCGCGCAACACGTCTAGGCTGTTGACGTTGCCAGAGCCTTCCCAGATCGAGTTGAGCGGGACTTCGCGATAGAGGCGCGGCATAATGCTCTCTTCCACATAGCCATTGCCGCCCAGTGACTCCAGGGCTTCACCAACGTGAACGGGGCCGCGTTTGCACACCCAGTACTTGCCAACCGCCGTGCCAATGCGCCGAATGAGGGCTTCATGCTCATTGTGCGCGGCATGATCGCTAGCACTAGCAAGCCGTAGTGCGAGACTAAGTGCCGCCTCCGCTTCAATCGCGAGATCGGCCAGCACGTTGCGCATCAATGGCTGATCGATCAAGAGCTGCCCGAAGGCTTGCCGATGCGCGGCATGGTGGGTGGCCTGTGCCACCGCTTGACGCATCAACGCAGCAGTGCCCAGAATACAATCAAGCCTTGTACAATTCACCATCTCAACCATGCACTCAAGTTTACCGCATTGGATTTCTCTCCTTCCTTGCACAACTACGCTTACTTCTTCAATAAACAGAGTATACTTCTTTTCCCTTGTACGTACCATACGCTTACAGGGGGATTTTTATTATTCCGATTGAAGGTAAAGAACGCTTACGCAAAGGTCATTAGAGATACCCCCCATAAGCAAGCATACAGCAAAAAGATATGTGAGCAGAGGGGGAATTTTATACAGATTAGCTTTTACCCGCCCTAGAAAAAGTACCGAAAATAGGAGCTTACTGTCCGAGCACTACCCAAATCAACCCTCTTCGATCTCTAGCAATGAAGCAAAGGCAACTCACGAGACATATAGATAGGGGTAAGGGCATATAGGAGTAGAGCGGCCTTAGTATAGATGCTTGTATCCATCAACCGTTGTTCTCTATACCTTGAGATGTGTGAGTTGGCAGCAAGTTATAAGTCTCTACCACAACGGCTTACTCTTCATAAGGTCTATTTATTTATCTGTGGGGGAGCTTGTAGAATGATGTTTCTATGAGGTCGGCACTAACTAAACACGCCATAAACCCACTCTATAACTTGTACGGACAACATGATGTACTGACATAATAAACTCTGTAAAGCATGTGCAAACCCATATAAAAGTATCAATAAAGTAGTCAATAAGTAGGGATAAATATAGTACTCTCTCTACTCTTACTTACGGAATAAATGCTACCCGATTGAGGATGAACACAGCTTACGCATAAAACAATCAGAGTAAAATACACCTTATTCTTGAGCTTTGTGGTATACTATAGATACTGATACTTTATAGATATCGGTACTTATTCATCATGAAAGGGCCTATTATGGAACAATCACTACAGACAACATACACACTACAAGAGATTAGCCACATTGCAGATAAACACGCGCATGCTACAACCTTCTCCAACTACACAGACAGAAAAGCTAACAATACACTACGTAGAAGGGCCGACGATATACAATCATTCTGTACCTACCTGAATATGGTAAACGTTCATATACTACCAGATCAACTACTTAACTCTCCTTCTACCTGGAAAGATGTAACGCATGGTATTGTAGCTGGTTTTGTTGGCTATCTTGTTCAATCGGGGTACTCTATAGCGACAATCAATGCAAGGCTATCTACAATCAAGGTGTACTGTTCTTTGTCTACTCAATCGGGATACCTAGCTATGGATGAGTTAGCAAAGATCAAGCTCGTAAAAGGGTATCAATACAGCGAGGGTAAGCACCTGGACGAGACAAGAGAGGTTTCGCGGGTAGGGGCTAAAAAAGAAGAGGCTGTATCAATCAATAAAGAACAGGCAGAGCAACTAAAAGCACAACCTGAGACACCACAAGGATACCGAGATAGCTTACTTATGTGTCTCTTGTTAGATCACGGTCTACGTTGCGGTGAAGTGGAAGGGCTTAACGTAGAGTCTATTAACTTGGATACAGGCATACTCACCTTTTATAGAGAGAAGGTACAGAAGACACAGACACACGAGCTAACTAGAGATACACTACTAGCAGCTAGGAAGTACCTAAATGCTTGTAACCCCTCTGATAAGCTGTTGATGGGTAGTAGGCGGGGTGGAAAGTTAGAGGGTGCTATGAGCAATAGGGCGATAACCGAGAGAGTAAGAGAGTTGGGTGAGCGAATAGGGCTTAATGGTTTGTCTGCTCATGATTGTCGGCATTATTGGGCAACATCTGCTATCAAGGGTGGAACAGATATCAAGAGCTTAGAGACTGCTGGCGGCTGGTCCTCTCCTGCTATGCCCCTTCGATATGCAGAAGCTAGTAAAGTTGCGAACAAAGGGGTAAAGCTAGGGTAGTACGCAATATTGTACAGACTTCATAATTGCTTATATTAGCACTACTATATCGAATTAAATATGATATGCTTATGGAGTAAGGTAAATTAATTCCACCGAACGTAAAAGAGAAGGAGTGAGGGCATGAGAGAATTGCCAATGAAGGCGGCTGCAAGGTCTACTAATGTTCCCTACGGTACGCTACAGTATTGGGTACGTTGCAAGCGCGTAAGTACAAGGAAAATGAATGGCCTAGTACTGGTGCGGTTGAGTGATATAGCGGCAATTAAAGCAGAGTATGTACCTGGGAGAGTTGGCAAGCGGAAAGGATACAGTGTGAAGAACAGGAGCGCAAAAGATGGAAGGCCGTAAAGTGGTCTAATGAAAGGTTTTAATGAACAAAGAGATTGATATTGAGACACGACAGCTAGAACTTTTGATTTTAAGGCTTGAAAAATTAGAGAAGGCGATTGATAAGCACTTTGATGATTTGATAGCCGCTTTGGGTAAGTAGAGAAGCAACACAAAAGAATATAGGCACAAAATAGAACCCTGGACTGAATGAAGCTGTCTAGGGTTTTTAGTACATAAGTAAGAATAGGTAAGTAAAACATAATGACAGATGAAAAAAGCAGTATTGACCACAAGGAACAGGCTGTTAACGAACTATTGAATGCATCGAATTTACCAGGAGTCAGAGTAACGAATAGACCTTTGCGCGATATGGTAGATAGCACATTGAAAATTCTTGAGGATGCTAACAATAAGGTTACCGCCGACAATGTATCAGACCAGATTTTTGTAAATATTGGTATGCTGTGTAGGATTGTCTTGAAGGGAGAGGATAAAGAGAAAGTGCCAACCATAGAGTTTATTAATGAGACACATCTTAAAGGGAGACTTACACGCGTTGCCAACTTCATCAAGATTACACCAACAGGCACACCGCATCATGTTTCACCACCTGTAGAGATTGTAGCGGATATTCTAGCTATGGGTGCTTGGAATTTCCCCGAACTAGAAGCTATTGTTGAGTTCCCTATTATTCGTGCAGATGGTTCGCTCTTAGATATACCAGGGTACGACAGCTCAACTAGACTTTACTACCTTCCTAGCTCTGATCTAAATATACCTACTATACCAGTGTTCCCGAATGAGGAAGATGTACGATGGGCTTTAGAGCTAATCAATGAGTGTATAGGTGAATTCCCGTTTCAAGATGAGGCTAGTTATGCGAATACTATAGGATTGCTTTTAACACCACTGATAAGACATGCAATACGGGGGCAAGTACCTCTAGCTCTACTGGATGCCACGTCGCCAGGTACGGGTAAAAGTCTTCTTTCCGAAATTGTCTCTATGGTAGCAACAGGTAGAATGGCGGCGATGATGACAGCCCCCTTTGAGGAAGATGAGTGGAGAAAGAAGATATTCTCTACGTTACTGGGGGGGAGTACAATTGTAGTCATTGACAACATTAAATATGCGATAAGCTCTACAGCATTAGAGAGTGCGCTTACTTGTGGTTTTGTCACTGATCGCATACTAGGTCTATCTAAGAACGTGACCATTAAGCAAAGGGCTACTTGGATGGCTTCGGGTAACAATATACAGATAGTGGGGGATATGAAAAGGCGTTGCTATACTATTCGTCTTGATGCAAAGATTGCTAAGCCCTGGACACGTGATGGTTTTAAGATTGACCTTTCAGACTGGCTTCCTGAACATCGTGGAGAAATGATAGCAGCACTCTTGACACTAGCACGATCTTGGTACGCAAACGGGGGGAAACAAGTGCAGGTACACACACTAGGTAACTTTGAGAAATGGGCAAAAACAGTAGGCTCTATTCTCAGTAATGCAGGGGTTAAAGGCTTTCTGGATAACTTAGATGGGCTACAGGAACAGGCGAGTGAAGGTGATTATGAGTGGGCCGCGTTCTTATTAGCCTTACACGAGTTTTCTGAGGGGCGTGAATTCCTAGCTAAGGCCGTTGTGTCTCAGGTACTAGAAGAAGAAAAAGAACGATGCGGATTACTCTATGATGCATTACCTAGTGAGATTTCCAACACACACAAATGGAGTGGAAGCAGGAACGTAGGAAATGCTATAGCAAAGTACGAAAATAAGCGTTTCAATGAGACTGATATACACTTAGAACGCGGGGGAACAGACAAGAGGTCGGGGGCTGTCAAGTGGAAGGTAGTAGGAGTGCAGGTTAGCCCCGATGAAACATGCGACCCGTCAAGCCAGTCTACAGGCCATTCTATAGCTTCCTCGCAGGTTATGCAGGTTAGTTTACCTTCCAATAGAGTAAAAAATAGTTATTCTTATAGTTCCCCTTCCTCAATCGGTAAAAATAGGGATGCAGCGACCGTAAGTAAACCTGCTAAACCTGCTAACCTGCAAAACAGTGAGACTAAGATCGGACCGCTAGACAACAGGTGGGAAACAACAGAAGGACACCCCTTTTAAAGCGATAGCCCTGTTCATTCTCAATCGGGTAACAACTATTCTGTAGTACAAAAGGATATAAACATAATGGTTTCGTACAACACGCCACTAGAACCATGCTCCTGCTGTAACAAGGGCATCGAGGGCGCACATATAGCTTGGGTACTCCCTACTGGAACGCTACGTATGCATTTGAAATGTGCAAGAAATATGAGTGCTGGCATTTATAACAATGTTTGTAAACTGCGCGATGCTACTCTCCACTCCACTTACACGGATTAATAAAGTAAAGGACACTAATAAGATGATTTCAGACAACTGCACAAACAAACCCTGTTCCATATGTGGGTATCGTATCAGTGAAGAAAAACACATTCGTTGGCTTGCTGGTGATATGGTTCTCCTACTCCATGTTGATTGTGCTTCTAGGCTCTCTGGTGGGATTTTTAGGGAAGTGCGTAAAGTCAAAGAGGAACAAGAAGAGGAACGTTTAGAAAGACTTACTAATCAGCACCCATTCTAGTGACTAAAGATAAGGGGGGTGTCCTAGACGTGATGCTCCCCGATAAGGATTAACAAAATGACATTTAGCGCACCAAAGACAAACGGTACAGTCTCGACTAGTATCATACACGCGCAAGATTTTAACCAGTTCCTACAAGCATTAACGGGTGTAATGACCGATCAGGCTTTCACTCTTGCCTATCAACCCTCAGCATCAGGTAGTACCCCAATAATTACTATCATCGGCAATGGCAACGCCCCATACGTACAGATGATGGATACTAGCAGTGTCAGTAAGTTTCTCGTAGATAGCAACGGAAATATTACTGGGGCGGGTACTCTTACTATGCTTAATAATCAAGGCATCTATCTACAGGATACGGGAAATGTAAGCCGACTCTTCGCAAAACTTCTAGCAGCAGATAACGACATTCACCTCTATACGAATAGCGCACACGGCAACCTGAAAATCACTAAGGCTGACGCATCAGGGGATATTGCTATCTTCAATGATACTGCTTCTACAATTTTTAACAAGGGAATTACTGTTAATAATAATCCTGGTATCTTCAACGCGGGACTGTCAATAAGCCCTGGCAATGCTTCTGCACCTTCTACTATTACTGTAGGCGTCTCACTAGGGATAAAAAACAACTCAGGAACAAAGCTAGCTGAGGTAAAGAGTGATGGTAAATTCGTCATTAGCGGTTCAACATACTACACTACCCCTGCATCCCCTTCTCTGACGGGTAGTGGTTCGTTTGACGGGTTTGATATTGCAGAGGTAATACAGCTTGACGGTGGCTATCCTAGTGGTTCAGTAGTATGTCCAGGACCTAACGATATGTACACCCTTTGTAGGCATGATAATTGTCCTATGGCTTCTGTTATTAGCTCTACCCCTGGCGTCTGTCTTGGCTCCCCCGATGAAGAAAACAACGTACTTCCTCTAGCTCTTATAGGAAGAGTAAACGTCAAGACTGCTGTAGATATGACATACCGTACGCCTGTAGTTTCGGATGGGAGAGGTGGAGTAAGGCCAGTGCTCAAGGATGAGATAGGTAACATGCTCGGCTTTACGTTAAATAGCACAAATCAAGGTATGGTTGGTATTCAATTAAGATCAATGAGCGTGAGGGGTTAAGATAATGGATTTGCCAGAAGGTAAAGAGATTATGTGTATGGTATGCAATCAGTCCTTAGCATTTCCCTATCTTATTATCTGTACAGGAAAGTGGGTTCATGAGGGTTGTAGTGTGCATGTTAAGCCTATATTCCTAGAAGGTGCTCGTAAGATTGAACGGCCTAGAACAAAGTATCCAGACTCTAACCGCGGAACATACAGGACAAAATCAATACCATACCCAAGGGAAAAGTAACCCACTCAGCAGATAAGGTTAGTTGAAGGAAAAATCACCCAGTAACGGTAATTTTTATGGGTTGTAGATTAGCCTCTAGTGTGGTTTCATAAGATAAAATAAATTTAGTAAAAACGGGGTTTAAGTTCACACCTTATTCCCCGCATCACACCTAAACTAACGTAGGATATGACCCATACAGTTTAGCAAAATAAATGGGCATCTCCTAACAAGTAGTACAAAAGGAGTTTTAACATGGCAGCTAACACAGTTAAAGTCAAAGCAAAAATCAAAGACGGTTCATTCTGGATTATTCTCATAGCAGTCGTCGTCTACGTGTTGATGATATTGGCCTTTGCCTTGCAGACGATGGAACTAGTAAACTGGTTAATGCCTACAAATTTATTCATGAGGGTAGCAACTGTATTCTCGTTCGACGGGTGCGCGGCATTGTGGGCTGCTCTCAAGCTGTTCTATAAATTCAACCGCGTTCGCTCTAAAACTATTGTCACAGGCTTATGGTACACGTCATTCGGCCTAGCTACCATAGCTTCAATAATCCAACTTTACCTAAGCTCTACTACCCGCCTTGATTTCACCGTTGACCCTGGCATTATCAGCGTTGCCTATGTTACTGTTATCGTGGCAATGACTGTCAATATCATAGCCTTAACCTTCTTCCTTAGCATGGAGTACGAGGCATATCACCCATCGATTACTGTTGAAGAAGAGGAAATGCAACAAGAGACAAAAGAATTAGCAGGAGCTTTTTAACTGGCTCATTTGTTCGAGAGGTAAGGCAATTTGAGCAGGTAGAAATGGGAGCTAGTGGGGTGATTTCTACTCTATTAGCTTCAACCATAGAGCCTCAAAACAGTGTCAAAAATAAAAATATCACGAAAGTTACAGAACAGCCACTAGAGCCAATTAACGAAGAGAAAAAACCTATCAAAAAACCTACCAGAAAACCTATCACAGACGACTTACCAACATACAAAAAGAACAAGGTCGGTAGAGTGAGAACAGACGAACGTGTGAAGCGAGAAGTGTTCTTTTACCTCTTTGCTACAGATCACTTTGATAGGTTTCTTAGTACCTGGATGGTGAATTATTACAAAAGGCACTACATCAAAAAGGATGGTAGATCACATGACAAGTACCTCATCTGGAAGAAAGAATACAGACAGCAATACACATCAACAGAGAGAAAAGATATTCCTAGTAAAGTTGCCACCTACCAAAGAACTAGAACCTCTGGACATGATAGGCGCGTACTTACATTTCGAGAAAGAGGTAATTAGCGTAGAGGAAGCAGAGCATGACGACTGGAAAGCCTTTATATCCCGTTTTGTAAAGCTAGAGGGGGATGATACCGATGTCTGGACACTACAAGATAGATGTGATTTCCTCAACTACTTATTCAACGAGACTGATGTGCTAAAACCTGATATACTAGTGCCTCTCATAAAACAGAAGTAGTAGAGTAAAGTAATTAGGGGTAGGTCTAATACTACAGGCTTACCCTTTTCCTCTTTTAATTTACACTTCTGCTCCACCAAAGTAAAAGGATGTAACACCGTCTAAGGGAATAGCTCCTATACGTAAAGCTCCTGAATGATGAATAGTAATAGTTTGTACATCTGTTACGCATTGGTAGGAGCCGTACATCTCTATAACATTGTCTTGGGTATCGTTGACAGTAAACATCATTGCGCCGTTAGTATCAATGCATTTCCACTCGATTACCCAAGGGTTAGTCATATAAAGCGTGTTTGTTACTTCTACGTTTTGACTATCCCCCTCATAAAAGCCTGAACTATTAGACATGAATAATACTTGTAGGTACTGTACTAGGGATGGGCTTGGGTGTCGGGGTTGGTGGAATACGGGTAGGGGTTGGAGTAGGGGGTATGGGTATAGGTGTCGGAGTAGCAGGTATAGATGTGGCAGTAGGTTGTATACTAGCACCACTTGTAGCAGCATTTGACTTATAGGTGTTTGATGGTATATTGGCGATGGTACATAATAAAAGAGCTACAATGATAACGAGAACGGCGATATTCTTCCGCACAATCTTCCTCCTGGTACTAAACATAAGTCCTCTTCTTCACAGTATATGCATTAAATGAAACTGTATATGCCGATTGAAGAAGAGAGAGGTAACAATACGTAAGAGCCTGAACCCTTCTCAATGCTATAAAATAAATCCTAAATCAGCACCAGCTATACCCCCTGAAATTCTCAAAACCCCACGCTCAATATTTCACGTCAGAGGGCCTTTGCTTTTCAGACCAGTGATTATACCTCTTTCATCTGTAAGGCCACTTCTACCCCCTATATCGCATGTTTGCAGCCTGTGAAGTAGTAGGTTAAAGTAGACTACTCTTCTTTATCTTTGGGCAATCCCCTTTCATCCTCAATCGGGTTAGTTGTCTGATGTCTTTTCTTCTTCTGTTTCTCTATGAAGATATTCAAGTCCCTACGGCTAATCCTATAACCCCTTGTACCTATCGGAATAGAAGAAAGCTCACCACTATTTACCCAGTTTCTCACCGTTCGTATATGCACCTTCATTATGCTGGCTACTTCATCGGCTGTGAGCATTTCATCATCCTGTTGCATCGGTTTTACTCCATACAGTTTAGGTATATTGTATCTTTGTTATCCTCTCATGTCAATTAACCGCCTTATACACACTCTATGTTACTAAAGTTATGTTGTTATCATTATAGCACTTGCAAATTATCTAAATGTTCGTGTATACTTCCCTATGATCGTTGTTTCCATAAGATTGTAGCATACGCATGTGGAGTAAAGGTTATCCTTTATTCCGTCAACAATACATTCAGTGCCAATAAAGGAGTAGAGCTATGGTCATTCATTGGGGTACGTCTAGGCTCATTCTCGACAATGAAGAATTTAGGAAGGGCTTTGAGGATGGGCTTGAGTTCTACAGAGCGTTGGTTGGGGGAGGTGTGGAAGGTATTCCCGCAAGTGAGCTACTTAACTGGTATACCTACATGGGAACAGATGGCGCGTATCACCTGGACTCTGAACTAGTAGAAAACCCTGCTCTGTTGTTCGGTATGCTTATCGGGTGTGTATCAGGTCCATTAAGCGAGTAAACTGTAGTGTTCCCTTATGCTCGTATTTGGATAGGGGAATACACTTTATAGAAAGAGAAGGAGATACAACAATGGCACGAAGATTTCAGAAACAACAAGAACCAGAAGATAACAACCAACAGTTTAACTACGGCTCCCCTAAAGTTCCAGAAGGTAAATATGTTGCAGGGTATATAAGGCAAAGTACAAAGGGACAAGCTGATAAGTACCATGAGTCAGCAGAGATGCAAGAGGAAGATGTTGTCAACGTGGCTAAGAGGCTTGGAGTTTCTGATGAAGCATACATTATTATCTTTACCGAAAATGCGGGTAAGGATGGCAAGAGTAGGAATGCTAGTGGTAGGTTACGTATAGATCAACGCGAACACTTACAGGCACTAGTAGAGAGAATAGAGTCAGGGGAAGTCAAGGCGGTTATTGTCTGGAAGGAAGATAGGCTATTCCGCGATGAAACACTTATACAACCTCTCACTTTTGCTGATATCTGTAAACGAAATAACTGCTTGATTGCGACACCTCACTATACGTATGACTTCAATCGAAACAGGTTTGACTTGCAGCTATTCATCCAGAAAGCAGTAGAGGCAGCTAACTTCTTAAAAGACTACGTAAAACAGCAATTAACAGATGGAAAAATACGTGTAGCTATGAGGGGTGAATATGACGGGCGTGCTGTACCTTTTGGGTATCTTTTTGAGAGAAAACCCCTAGACCCTAGAGTACGAGCGGTACGTAAACCTGTAGTGTATGAACCCAATGCAGAGATAGTAAACGCTTTATTCAAGAGACTCTACGAACTAGGGAACATTGCAGACTTTCATAGAGAGATGCGTCAACTTCCCTACATCTTCCCTGAGTATCCAGACGACATAAAAGCTAAGTACATCACAAAAACCAACGCTAGTGAGGTGCTTGGGGGCTATCATCTAGGAAGGGCAGCACTTATACAGCTACTCACTAATCCTATGTACATCGGGCATTGGGCTGTGCATAATGTGATAGTAAGGTACAATAATCACCCACCTATTGTAGAAAAGTACCTATTTGACTTTGCATACAACTTACTAGCAGATACAACCTTAGATGGGGAGCCGAATGAAGCAAGATACAGGAGGCCACCAGTACGCTATCACCAATACGGAAAAGCACCACACACAGCCTTACTTATGAGACGACTTACAACCATAGGCGGTGCTATCCATGTATTTGCGAGAGATCGGGGAGATGATTACACAGCATGGACAAAAGAGGACTGTAACAACAGAAAGGATAGGATGTTCTCTTTTCCAGCAGCACCATTAGATGAGATTTTTGTACAAAGACTGTTTGCTTTAGTCGAGGATTTTCATTATGCGATGCAGATAGAAAGAATACTACTACAGCTTCAAGAAAAAAGGACACAGGCTCTCGTAAGTGTTGATAGTCAGATGGCGGTATGTAAAAAGCAAATAGCAGCAGATGAGGCAACCCTAAAGCTCCCCCCCGATGTGTTAGACGACTATACAAGAGGTGAAACAGCAAGGTCACTCAAGAAAGCAAGGCAAGTACTAGCTGAGTTGGAGAGTAGATGTAGCGAGGAAGATGAGATAAATGAGCAGGATATAAAGGAGTACGCAAGTATCCTAGAACATATACGAGATGTGTTTGATACGCTTACCCTAGAAAAAAAGCGGAAACTCATATCCTTAATGACTTATAGTGTGTCTATCCAGAAAATAACACAGCGTTGGTTTAGGTTCTCGGTGACTTGGCGCGTACCCATTTCTGGTCCCCACCCTTACAGTGCAGAAGAAGACGTAGCGTTTATATGGCGTGGAAACTCACCGTATGTTTTATATTCAAAAGAGGAAGAGCATATTTTACGAGAGCATTACCCTAACACGCCAGCAGATGAGATACTACGGATGCTCCCTAAAAGAAATTGGCAAGGGATATCTGCGTATGCTGCTGGTGTTTTGAAGATAAAGAGAGAGAACAGGGTGCATAGTGCATTCCCGTCTATCCCTCACAACATATCAATGGAAGACTTGGAGATATATCAAGAGTTGGGGGTGAGTGAAGAGTTGGGTGAACACATGAAGGCATTCTGGATATCAAGTCCTGTAAACTTTGACGTATCATCTCTATAATCGTGCGTACGCCGCGCCCCTCTTCGCCCAGCAAAATGGCCCAGGCGTTGTCTAGCTCGATCTCGCTAGAGGCATTGGAGCGATTGCCGAGTTTGTCTTTCAGTCGTTGGATAAAAAAACGGTTGCGCGTGCCATCGGGCAACACACGTGGCAGCAGGAAACAGGAGAGGCCGCCAGGAGCCTGTGCCAATACCAGAAAAACATCGCACATGGGCGCGGAACAAAACCACTTATGGCCGGTTAGCGCATATTCTTGTCCAGGGCCGCTCTTGCTCAGGGGTAGTGCGCGCGTGGTGTTGGTGCGCACATCGGAGCCACCCTGTTTCTCGGTCATGCCCATGCCACACAATGCACCGCGTTTCTGCTGCGTCGGGCGTAGGCCGGGATCATAGGCCAGCGAGGTCAGGCGCGGCTCCCATTCTTGCGCTATCTCTGGCTGTGTACGCAACGCTGGAATAGCGGCATACGTCATAGAGATGGGGCAGCCGTGACCGCTTTCGACCTGTGCGAACAGATAAAAGGCAGCTGCACGAGCTACCTGCGCCCCCGGTTGTGGATGGCTCCATGGAGAGGCATGCATGCCATGCGTGATGGCCGCGTCCATCAACGCGTGCCACGCTGGATGGAAGGTCACTTCATCGATACGGTGGCCATAGCGATCATGGGTATGCAACACGGGTGAATAGGTGTTGGCGTCGAAGCCCCATTGTATGGCCTCCTCGCTACCAGCTAACGCGCCAACTGCTTGCAGTTGCTCTTCGGCCCAGCCCGCACTATACTGGCCTATCCCCTCTTGAAGCGCGTTATCTTGTAGGTAGAGGTTATAGTTGACGAGCGGCGGTGGCTGATTGAATACCTCATGCGTCGTTTGCTGACCGACACGACTCTGATCGAATGTCACCATACAGGTAGCTCCCTTGAAACTCCTTGCGTACACCGTTGTGCCTATAGCGTATGTTGTTTCACATACCAAGTCAAGGGGCGATATGATGCACATCAGGTTAGCTAAAAGATCTACTGAGCTACTACTGTGAACTGGAGAACTTCGCATGCCTGATCACACTCTATACCAACCTGACCAGCATCGTTAGCTGATGTGTAATGTTGTTCTTGAACAAGATTGCTATTAACGTACAAAGTCACATCTGTACCTTTTACTTGCAGCTTTACAGTATATGCAGTATTAGTATATAAAGATCCGAAGTGTGCCATTGCTTGCTGCGAATTCAAAAGGTCATCCAATTCAGCCTGTCCACAGTTTTCGCCGCAAAATGTAGCGTAAGATATTCCCCCTTTATAGCCAGTCTTTTTTTCCAGGCTTAACCGTGCCAAAACACCCATTAGCGCACCAAAATTGCTTTGACTCGTTCTTATTTTTGCTTCCACATAATAATTGCTTACTGAAATATTACAAGAAGCAATGACAGGTGTAGAATTTCCGTCCTTATTGACATATTCTGTACCTACTGTTTGCCAATCACTGGTTTGTGGCCAATCACTTGCTTTAGGTTGGCATAGAACTGTGCCAACTGTAGGTAGAGAAGTTGCGGTTGGCACAGGAGTTGCTACTGGTGATGGAGTTGGAACAACCACTGTTGGTGTTGCTCCTCCATTCAATGATGCAGTCGGTGGAATTGGCGTACTTAATGTCACAGATTGAGAGGAATTTTGTGAGGGACTTGTTAACAAATGCACGATTATAACACCAAAGACAATTACTATTACCAGCAATACCGTCGTTATACTTATAAATATAAGTATAAGGCGTTGAGATAGTCGAGAAGTAGAAGGCTTAAGTTTGTCATGCCGAGAATAATAGTCTTCCTCGCCATGATACTTACGAGAATTTTGTTCGTCCATCTTCTGTCCTTTCTCATAGATACATGTTTCTACAAGTAAAACATGACTGAAGTACAACTTCCTCAACCTTATTGATATGAATAAAGTGTAGCATAATTTTTTTAATTTGTCGAGATTATTTTATTCAGAAGCATGCATGTGAGAATGAAAAGTGCTACACTGTTATAAGCCTTTACTGTAAGAATAGTGAATTAAGTAGTGAAGCATAAGTATATGCGTAACTAGTTAACGCACTATGCAAGTTTTTGATGAGATTTCGCCTTCATCAAGGCCATGTAGAGGGTGATTTCAAACATGACACTCTATAGTAGTATTACGATCTAGGGTTTACATCATCCTCTGGTGCGTTCTCTGATAACATGCTTTCGGCGTGCAGTAACTCTGCTCCAATGGGCAGCAGATACACGCCTCTGCTGGCTGTCTGACTCAAGCGACAATTGACGAAGGTTTGTACCGAGCCACCACCGATGTCGGGATGTGCCAATTCAACCAATCCAACCGCTCGTTCTGGCTCAAGGGGCAGATTGGTTGCGTCCCATCCCTGCAGTACTTTGGCACGGAAGGCTTGCCCAACGCTGATGCCATTGGGTGCGGTAAGCGTCGTGCCATCATCTTGCCAACCCACGGGTATGCCGTCCATCTGTGCGCTGACATATGCCTTGAGTTCGTCCATGGGATAGTTACCGGGACAGTGTGCACGTGAAAGGGGTGCTATCGACCTGTGACCCACGATGTTTTTCACCGGAATGCCGTGTC
Organism: Ktedonobacterales bacterium; assembly: GCA_038199755.1. GTDB lineage: Bacteria > Chloroflexota > Ktedonobacteria > Ktedonobacterales > Ktedonobacteraceae > JBBPYR01. Next base: position 46,508 of record JBBPYR010000240.1, read on the forward strand.
GCTGGCAAATGTCCGCCACTAAGAGAAAACTAGCCTGTTTTTGTGCGTCCGTCACGGGCGTGCTATTGTCCAGTGCTGGATCAACATGCTCAATCGAGATCGTGACCCAGTTCAAGTTGATATTCGTGGGCCAAAAGCTGTCATGCCCTTGCTCCAAGCAACAATTGCCGCCCGCACCGTGCCGCTCATCGACACACTGCACTACGACGCCATCCTGCCCAATGATGTAATGCGTCGAGCGTTTATCGGGAACCGTTGCGAAGAACCGTGCCACATCTTGCGCACTCTTAAAGCCCGCCGTCTTATGAATCACCACCCATAACGCAATGTTCTGGTCAAGGAAGACATTATCGGCGGGAACATACATCGGAATCGCACGTGCGTAATCTACCATCTTGATATCCTCTACGTTTTTTCTTTTAGATGCCAGCAAACCACTACAGCAGCACTGCACGAGGCTTCTCATGTATGATAACACGTAGAAAGTGTTATCATACATGAGATGAATACGTATTTTGTGAGTATAAGGAGAGCCTATCATGACTGATGCTGTTGGGGCACCGACCCTTTATAATACACAAGATGCCTTCAGGGGAGCCTATGCCGCTCGCAGTGACGCCTTCATAGCAGCAGGACGCAGCGCGGGCTTGGCTCCTGCCGAGAATGATCGAGAGAAGATTGCGCTGGTCCTCGTAGACTTTCAGCATGACTTTGTGGACCCGAACGGAACACTCTACGTTCCCGGCTCACAGCATGATGTAGCCCGCCTGCTCACCTGGTTTTATGCCAACGCACACCGCATTTCGTCCATCTACGCATCATTGGACACCCATGTGCCGTTGCAAATTTTCTTTAGCTCATGGTGGAGGCATGCCCAGACGGGCGAGCATCCGCAAGCATATACCGTGATTACGGCAGATGATGTTGTGGGTGGCCTGTGGCAGCCAATCTTTCAATCAGAGTGGTCGCTGTCCTATGTGCGTCACCTGCAACAGCAGGCAAAAAAGGACTTGATGATCTGGCCTGCCCATACTATGCAGGGTACACTTGGGCATATGCTGGTCGCGCCCATCAGCGAAGCTATCTCCTGGCACAGTGCGGCCCGTAACACGCAGCCAACCTATATCGTGAAGGGCCAGACGCTGCGGACAGAATACTACGGCATCTTTGGTGCCGAGGTGCCCGACCCGCAAGACGCGCAGAGTGC
>JBBPYR010000241.1:0-4486 GCA_038199755.1 Ktedonobacterales bacterium
CCTGTGATTCAGAATCTCGCTCAATAAATTGAGCGGAGGGCGCGATCAATCTGGCCCCTACGGAGCCTACAGCGCGCTTCGCTGCTGCTCACGCGATTACCAGATTAAATTGTCAAAATGCATCATCGCGCCCTCGTACCCATTGGCGAAATGCACCTTTAGCCGCTTCCGTTTGTTACACCTGTTTCAATTGTTTCAATTGTTTCAGTTGTTTTGGCAAGAACAGGGTATGAGCAAAGGGAATACAGATGTCAGCCATCGCTGGCTACAAGCCCATAACCCGTTAGCGAAACGCCCTGATACAGTTACTGTAGGAGGTCCTTATATGTCTCTTCCCAATCAATCAAATAATCTATCGCTTGCGAACGGTCCTGAGCTAGCGCGATTTTGAAAATTAAGTCAATCACTATTTCAGGATTTTGCATCTGCTCGGTTTCTTGTTTTGCTAGCTTATCTAATTTGGGAAAGCGAGCGTGAACAAACATGAGTAGCACTTCACGCGCAACTTCTAAACGCCCTTTTTTCTTTCCCTCTTGTAGGCCTTGTTCAAAACCCGCGTTGTATATGCTTTGAAATAGTGGCGTATCATGTAGGATATCTTGTTGCATTGCTCACCTCTTGAGCTAGAGTTCATCTTCTTCCATAATTATTTATTCTAATTGAAATGTACCATAGCGGAAACAGCATAATGGTGATAGTAATAGCCCCTTTAGGTCCATTGCTAGGGATACCCATTCCCCACATGGTAGACTACATACGTTGTATATAATAGAGACATATTTCATACACAGAATCCGCCCAAAACAAACTAGGCTCGTGTGGTGTGGAGAGGGCATACAATAAAACTTCTACCCTTATTGACAATAGAACGCAGGTTCCATATGATTAAAGAAAGAGCGGATAGTATGCGAAGGAGACAGATTCATGGGTGCTGATTTCGCGCATCTGCATGTTCATACCGAATATTCACTACTTGATGGCTTCAGCCGCACAAAAAAGCTGGTGCAGCAGGCAAAGGCTGCGGGGATGAGCCATCTAGCCATTACCGATCATGGGGCCATGTATGGCGCAATCGAGTTTTACAAAGCGTGCAAAGCTGGTGGCATCAATCCCATCATTGGCGTTGAAGCGTATTTAACCGAAGATATGCACGACCACTCGAAACGCTACAGTGATGACTACCATCATCTGCTACTGCTGGCAAAAAACAATATCGGCTATCGCAACCTCATGAAGCTGACAACGATTGCCCATACCGAGGGTTGGCACCTGCGCCCACGTATTGATAAGCGCGTATTACAGCAATATGCAGGAGGCTTGATTGTCACCTCAACCTGTCTTTCAGGCGAAATTCCCAAGCTCTTACTCAAAGAAAAGCAGGAAGAAGCCTACAAAATGGCCCGCTGGTACCAGGACGTTTTTGGGCCAGAAAACTTCTACCTGGAAATTCAGGAGCACCACGGCATATTTGATGATGGGCAGCCCTCGCCACAGGCACAACTCAACCAAATGCTCTACCAGATGCACAAAGATCTGCAACTGGAGATGGTGGCGACCAACGATCTGCACTATGTGGATGCACACGACCACGCCTCACATGACGTGCTGCTCTGTGTTCAGACAGGCAAGCAACTGGATAGCCCCAAGCGGATGCGCTTCGATAGCCACGAATACTATCTCAAAAGCCCGGAAGATATGGCCCGTCTCTTCCCAGAGATGCCAGAAGCCTTGAAGAATAGCGTGCGTATCGCAGAACAGTGCAGCGTGGACCCCTTGGCCTACAAAGCCAAGTTGCCCCTCTACACCGTACCAGCAGAGTTTCAATCGCAGGACGATTACCTGTACGACCTCTGCACGAAAGGGCTGATAGAGCGTTTTGGCGAAGTGAGCGAACGCTCGAAACAGCAACTTGACTACGAGTTCAACATGATCGCGGAAAAGGGCTTCGTTAGCTACTTCTTGATCGAATGGGATTTCGTCAACTACGCCCGTTCAAACGGCATTCGCTGTTCCGCCAGAGGGTCCGCCGCTGGCAGCCTGCTGGCCTACTCACTGGGCATCACCAACGTCGATCCCCTGCGCTATCAATTACCCTTTGAGCGGTTCTTTAACACTGAACGCGCTGACATGCCTGATATTGACATGGACTTCCCCGATGATCGACGTGAAGAAGTCATCGAATATGTGGCACGCAAATATGGCGATGATTGCGTCGCGCAGATGGTCACATTCAACACCATGGCAGCAAAAGCGGCGGTCAAGGACGTAGCCCGTGTGATGGGTCAACAAGATATCGGGGATCGCATCACGCGCCTCATTCCCACCGGCCCTAAAGTCACCCTGCAAGGGTCGCTTGACTCCGTACGCGAACTCAACACGCTCTACCATGAAAGTAAGCCCGCGCAAGAGATTCTTGACCAGGCCTTGAAACTAGAAGGTTCGGTACGCACCACTGGCGTTCACGCCGCAGGCGTCATCGTCGCCAACGAGTCGCTTGAGCACTTTGTACCACTGCAAATGCGCGACCCCAAAGATCCACGCAAGGGACGCATCACACAATATGAGCAGATGCACCTTGAAGAACTGGGCCTGATCAAATTTGACTTTCTCGGCCTCTCCAACCTGACCATTCTGGATAACACCGTCAAGTTCATCAAAGCCTCAATGGGTGAAGAGGTCATTCTGGAAAAGGTGCCGCTTGACCCCATAGGCGACGAGGAGCAAGATACCAAACGGCGTAAAGCATTTGAACTGCTGGCAAGCGGCGAGACAACGGGCGTCTTCCAACTTGAGGGGCCGAAGATGCGCGAATATATCAAGCAACTCAAGCCCACTCGCGTTGAGGATGTCATGGCCATGATCGCCCTCTATCGCCCAGGCCCGATGGATAGCATTCCCGATTTCATCGCCGCCAAACACGGCAGGAAAAAGATCGGCTATCTTGACCCGCGCCTCAAAGAATGGCTTGAAGAGTCCTATGGCATCATCGTGTATCAAGATCAGGTGCTCTTCATCGCCGTCAATATGGCGGGTTTCTCCTGGGGCAAGGTAAACAAGTTCCGTAAAGCCCTCAGCAAAAAAATCATGCACGAGGTCGAGGCGTACAAGGGTGACTTTATCAAAGGCTGCGTCAACAGCGGCATGAAGCAGGCAGACGCCGAAGAACTCTTCACGCTGGTGCTGCCCTTCGGTGGCTATGGCTTTAACAAAGCGCACGCCGCCAGTTATGCCGTGGTGGCATTCTATACCGCCTACCTCAAAGCCAACTATACCGCAGAGTTTATGGCCGCAACGATGACCACTGAGGCCGCAGACGCCAAAAAGATCGCCAATGCTATTGCCGAATGTAAACGCATGGGCGTCGAGATACACGGGCCGGATGTCAACAAGAGTGAACGCGGCTTCGCAGTAGAAAACGGTGGTGTACGCTTTGGCTTGCTGGCAATCAAGGGTATCGGCGAAGGCCCAATTGGTGAAATTCTGCGCGCCCGTCAAGAAGGTGGCCCCTTCAAGTCGCTGGCCGACTTTTGCACACGCGTTGACCCCAAGTTTGTCGGCAAGGGTGCCATCGAGACGCTGATCAAGGCTGGCGGCATGGACACGTTGGCCGATGGCAAGCGCCATGTCTTGCTGGCCTCGGTGGAACGCGCCATGCAATTTGGCAAGACACAACGCACGGCGGGGGAGCGCGGCCTCTTGAGCCTGTTCGGTGACATCGAGGACGACAGCACCAGTTCGCTCGCCTTCGCCCTCTCCATGGAAGCCAAAGAGATTTCGCGCAAACAATTGTTGGAGTGGGAAAAAGAACTCATCGGCGTCTACATCTCGAAACATCCACTGTCCTATCTCAGCGAACTCTTCAAGGATCAGATAACGCATACCACCGCCGATATCGGCGAGGAGCACGACAAACAAAAGGTTGCCCTCGGCGGCACCATCAAGGAGGCGCGCCGCATCACCACCAAAAAGGGCGACACCATGTGCGTCGTGCAGCTAGAAGATATGTTTGGCACCATCGGCGTCACCGTTTTCCCCAGAGTCTATGAGGAAACCGCTGATTTGTGGGTTGAGGGAGTGGTTGTGGTCGTGCGTGGCGAGGTGCAGATACGCCGCGACGAGCCGGGCATCCTCTGCAACAGCGTTTCACACCTCAAAGAAGTTGAAGAGGAAATGAACCGTAAAGAATATCAGGTCTGGATCACGCTACAACTGAGTGGGCTGGACGATAAGGCCGAATCTGACGATAAGATGAAAGTACAAGACCTGTACCGTTACATTCAGGAACGTCCCGGACGCGATCACTACGAGATCATGGTTGAGGATGGCGAGTGGAAGGTACGCCTCTCCCCCGGCGATAATACCATGTTCTACAGTGAAGAATTGCATAAGAAACTCGAAACAGTGCTCAAGAATCGCGGCTCTATTGAGGTCAAGATGCTCGATAGATCATAACAAGGTGTTGTTCGGGCTGTAGGGCTAGCCCTAC
>JBBPYR010000242.1:0-15703 GCA_038199755.1 Ktedonobacterales bacterium
AAGATGAAAGGATATATCTATTAATGAATAGACCATATACACCCCACCAACCCGCCAGCCCCACCACGCTTTACGCGCTCCTGCTCAAACTCCGTCCACTGCAAGCGGGTACGCTCATGCCCTTCACCGGCGAAATGGTACATGGTGCGTTCCTCTTCTGGCTAAAAAATACCGCGCCGGATGTCGCAACCTGGCTGCACGATGGCAACAAACGCCGCCTTTTTACCTGCTCAAGCCTGCAATTTTCCCTCCCTGCACCTCGTATGGTAGAGGCGGAGCGCGCGAACATCCATCTGCCGCTGGACCCGGAAAAGACCTACACGGTACGTATCACCCTCCTGCTAGGCGAACTTTTCCCGCTTTTCCACGAAGCCCTGATGCGCTTCAAAACGACGGAGACCAGCACAACAAAGCCCTTCTTTATGCAGATCGGCAAACAGCTCTTCACACTCGAAGAGGTGGTAGCTATCAATGATGACACCTCCCCCTGGGCAGGTTTCACCTCCTTTACTACCCTGGTAGAGCGGGCGCGACAACTCCGCCTGGGAAAAGTGGAGCAGTTAACGCTAGAATTTGCCTCGTTAACCACCTTTAACCGTTCCAACAAGCGCAGTCAGGTCTATGGCGGCCATTACGCACGCCTGCCCTTGCCGCAATACCTGTTTCCCGGCCTGGTGAGACGCTGGCTGGAACTAGCACCGCCTGAGTTGGCACCCCTGGTGCAGATGGAGCAGATCGAGCAGTATATCGCCGACGAAGGCATTATCATCAGCGACTATCATCTGAACCCGCACCAGATACGTTTTTCTACCCATCCACAGGTGGGTTTTATCGGCACGTGCAAGTATGACCTGCGTAGCCCTGACGAGCAGACTACAGAGGAGGCTCCATTAACCGTGCGCCAACAATTATGGCTGCTCTCCCAACTCGCGTTTTATTGTGGTGTCGGCTACAAGACCCCTATGGGCATGGGCCAGGTTCGCTCTCTCTAAATGGTGCTCAAATGCTGCATTATAGCGCGTGTGATACAATAAAGAGAGAAGCCAATGTTAGGGCTGATATATCCGTTGAAGGCGGGAGGGGAAGATGATCAGGCGCGTGCTGATAGTAGACGATGACAAAGAGATACGAGAAATTGTAACCTTTGCTCTAACATGTAATGGCTTCGAGGTAATTGCACTCTCTAGTGGTCAACAACTGCAACTTCAGTTGAATGAGATGGCAGCATTGCCAGATCTCATCATTCTTGATGTGATGATGCCGGGAGAAGACGGCTACCGAATCTGCTCTATGCTAAGAAGCAGCCCACAAACAGGTCACATTCCTGTCATGATTATGACCGCGCACGCCGAGCATATTTATGAGCAGATTAGCGTTGACCTGGGTGCCGCTATGCATATGACAAAGCCTTTTCATCCTCTTAGGCTGGTAGAACAGGTAAAGCAGCTTTTGCATGAAGAAGGCATAGAGGGAAGAAAATAATTTCTCCCTGCTTTCTTTAAAATTGAGCCATAAAGTACTTGTGTCTTAAATCAAAAATTGGTATCATTACAATCAAGAGCGTCCTGGCGAGTTCAAGGAAGCAGAATGGCATGCCAAACAGATACGAACGTGAGATCGAGGAAATCCTGCGTAACCTGGAGCATACAGAGCCAAAGGCAGGTTTAGGACAAAAAATAGGTCGCAGGCCCGGACCCCGACCTAAAGTGAGTGTGCGTCCTCGTACCCCTTTCTCTTTGCACTTTACGGTTACGGAATGGTTATTGATTGTTGTTGTAGTCGCGGCACTTCTAGCAGGTGGTTACGCCTATGAGTCCCACACTGATCTTTTCAGCGGGATTGTTGCGCTCGTCGCAATTGTCGCGCTAATTCTGGTTGCGTTATCGCATTTTATCTTCCGCCCGCGACGTACACCACCGGGGCGTTACAATAACGTGAGTCAACTCCGTCGCAATCCTTTTGATACGCTCAGAACGCGCTGGAATTTATTCATACTCAAATTGCGCTATCGCCGCCGCAACGACATCCGTTAAATCTGGAAAAAACAATCAACATACTGCTCGTGTATGGATGTCTTTTGTAGGCATCCATACCTGTCCATAAGCCCAACATATTCCCCCTTGCCATTCTACTCTCATGTCTTGTATCTCTTCGCCTCTTTTACATTTTTGCCTTCTGTAACTCTTTCATATTCTGTGGTAAGATGATACACTGTCATACACATTTGTATCAATATATAACGATGTATACCTCTCACAAACCTCTTGGGGAGAAAACGCATGCAGTCAATACAAGACCTTGCGACCGCGGTCCAGCGCGTCGTCGCGAACGTGGAGCGCGTCATTGTTGGTAAAGCTGAACCGGTCGCATTCAGCTTGATCGCCGTTATCTGCCATGGGCACGTGCTTATCGAAGATGTCCCTGGTGTAGGAAAAACCGTTCTGACAAAAGCCATCGCCCGTTCTATCGGTTGTACCTTCAAACGGATTCAATTCACTCCTGACCTGCTGCCGAGTGATGTCACCGGTGTCTCCATCTATAATCAAAAAACCAGCAATTTTGAATTTCGACCAGGGCCGATCATGGCACAGATTGTGCTCGCAGACGAAATCAATCGTGCCACGCCAAAAACACAGTCCGCCCTGCTTGAAGCGATGGAAGAAGCACAGCTTACGGTCGATGGCACAACCTATCGCTTACCAGAGCCATTCATGGTCATGGCAACACAAAACCCGATTGAGTATGAAGGCACCTTTCCTTTGCCGGAAGCACAGCTTGACCGTTTCATGATGAATATCAGTCTGGGTTATCCAAAGGCGAGCGATGAAATAAACATTTTGGATACACACCAGCACCACCATCCACTTGATGACCTTGCACAAATTATGACCTCCGATGAACTGGTGCTTATTCAACAGCAGGTGCGTTCCATCCACGTCGAGCCCTCTATTCGCGAGTACATCGTCGCCATTGCCAATGCCACTCGTACCCATCCCAACATTTATCTCGGTGTCAGTCCGCGTGGCTCGCTTGCCCTGTTTCGTGCTGCACAGGCATGGGCAGCCATGCGTGGACGCGGCTATGTCATTCCTGATGATATCAAGTTTCTGGCAAAGCCGACCTTGGCGCATCGGATCATCGTAACTCCTTCTGCACGTGTCCGTGCCATTACGTCAACCGCCATCCTTGAAGAGATTTTGCAAACAGTACCTGTGTCAAATGCATGGGTTGGTGGTGGAAAGGTGCGCTAAGCTTATGCGACCCTGGCAAGCTATCCTGCTCATTCTCGCCTTGAGTTTTTTCTCAATCAGTAGTGGCTGGAAGGTCCTTTACTGGCTTACCTATGTGCTGCTAACTCTCTTCATCCTTTCCTGGCTCTGGGCGCGTTATAGTCTGCGTCAACTCATTTTTCGGCGTTCTACCGCTAGTGGGCGCGTTCAGGTCGGCGAGATGTTTGATGAGCGTCTGATGCTCGATAATGTCAGCGTCATGCCGAAGCTCTGGGTGCAGGTTGCCGATGGCTCTACCTTGCCAGGACACCGCGCTGGCTATGTTGCCAGCATGGGTGGTCGCAAGAGGGCGATGTGGCGCGCACGGAGTACCTGCAAGCAGCGTGGACGCTTTCAACTTGGTCCCGTCACCGCCACCAGTGGTGATCCCTTTGGCCTCTTTCGTCGCCGCATTACCTTGACCCCTGCCAGCGAAATAATGGTCTTGCCACGCATCTTGCCTATCACAAATTTTACCTTGTTTAACGGCGGCTTGCCCGGAAGGGGGCGTAGTTCACGTCGTGCCTTACAGACCACGACGAATGCCACCACCATTCGTGAGTATGCAGCTGGTGATGCTCTCAGTCGCATTCATTGGCGGTCCAGCGCACATTTCAATAAGCTCATGGTCAAAGAATTTGACCTTGACCCCTCGGTCGATGCCTGGATTTTTCTCGACCTGAACGAAAAGGTGCAGGCAGGCAAAGGCGAGCAATCAACGGAAGAGTATGGCGTAACCATTGCCGCTACCGTCGCAAACTACCTGTTGCGTCAGGACCTTTCTGTTGGTATGATTATAAATGGTGAACGACGCGAACTCTTGTCACTTGATCGTGGTGATCGTCAGATCGAGCGCGTGCTAGAGACACTCGCCGTCGTCACCGCCGGGCCAGGGACAGACCTTAAAGAGGCTCTTGCCCTTGATGCCTTTCATTTTGGACGAAATACCGTAGCGATTGTCATTACACCATCAAACTCTCGTGACTGGCATGATGGCCTGCGCATGCTGCAACGACGCGGTGTGCAGGTCGCGGTTGTCGGTCTCAACGCCAACTCATTTGATAACAAACCCCCTGATGAGGATTCACTTGCCTTATTGGAAGGGTCTGCCATACCTGTATTGCGTGTTTCGTGTGATGAGCCTCTGGTTCAGACTCTGGAAAGTGGTTCTAATGTACGATATGCTCAACGGAGATCGTGATGCGTGACGCAACATTTGATCAGTTAGCGAAACTCGTTGCCGAGAAGCCTAACGATAAGAATAATCCTGATAACAAGAATATGCACCGTCCCACTTTTGAGCTACATATTGGCATTGCAGAAGGATGGTTCTCACTCATCTTGCTGGCAGTGGTTGTATATAGCACGATCTGGTGCGTACAAGCTGTCGGCTGGGTCGATCATCTCAACATCCTCACCCTCACCACCGCCATCGGTTTAATCGTGGGTGTGCTGGCGGCGAAACAGCGTCGTTTTCCGCCCTTACTGATCCATGTCAGTGTGCTGATCTTCGGCTTACTTTTAGCATTCTGGCAGACGGCAGGTGCCTTTTATCATGGTGATATCGCTGCCTTTGTACAAGCTATTCATCGCTGGCTCAATGTCCTGTATTCAACAGGGTCGAGTGACGATGATTCCATCTTCCTCTTTTTTATCGTGACACTTGGTTTCGTTCTCGCCTATAGCAGTGCTTGGCTCGTCTACCACACACGCAACCCATGGCTCGTGATTCTTGCCAATTCCGTCGTGCTGCTCATCAACTTGAGCAATGTCAATGACGGCTTTGTCATCTTCCTGACCGTTTTCCTCACCGCCTCGCTGCTGTTGCTGCTCCGCTTTAATCTCTATGAATCGGTGCAGCGTTGGAAGCGACAAGGATTGCGCTATGCCGATGATATCGGTTGGGATGTTATGCAGGCTGGCTCGATGATCTCGATTGGCATCCTGATCTTTTCCTGGTTCCTACCCTGGGGCTACATTGATCCCAATGCCGCGCAGGTCTGGAATGCGAGCTCCAATCCGTGGGTACAATTACAAAACACCTGGAATCGCGTCATCTCCATCAGTGGGGGAAGCAATCCGAGCAATCACGGCAGCTTCAGAGATAACCTCGTACTGGCTGGTAATCCCAATCTGAATCACGATCTTGTGCTAACAGTCCAGACCGATGACGATGGCTCCCAGTATCTCATGTCCTTGAACTATGATACCTATCTGGGTGTCAATGGCTGGACCAATACCCCCGTCGGCAACATTCCTGTAAAAGCCAATAATGCCTTGCTGAGCGATGTTCCTGCTATGTCTCACCTGGTCAAACAAACGGTTACGATAACGTCACCTCCTGGTGAGCAAAAATCGTATATTCTCGGTGCGTCACAAATTGCCGCCGTCAATGGCAACGCTAACGTCACCGAAAGCACAACGAGCGGAGCAACCATTGCGTGGTTGAGCCAAAATTGGAACTTGAATCCAGGCACCCATTATATCGTGACCTCCTATGTTTCTTCTGCCGATGAAAACACGTTACGCAGCGTATCCCTACCTGCGGATGCCCCAGTCTACCCGTCATCCTATGATGGCCCTTTGCCGCCTACCGTCTACACGCAAAGTGTTGTCAAAGCAAATACGCAAATGCCCGCTGAACTGGACCCACAGGTTCATCAACTAGCCCTGAAAATAACCGCGAACGCCCATACGATGTATGACAAGGTGGTTGCGCTTGAAACCTATCTGCGCACCAACTATACCTATAGTGTCGATATTCACCGTCCCAGCGGAGATGAAGGCGTTTCATGGTTTCTCTTCCGCAGCGGCAATAAGGGCTTTTGCAACTACTTTTCCAGTGCTATGACCGTCATGGCACGCTCACTCGGCATCCCAGCTCGCGAGGCGGTAGGCTATACCAATGGCAGCTATGATTCCAAGAATCATCGCCACGTGGTCTATGGCACCGATGCTCATAGCTGGACGCAGGTCTACTTTGCTGGCTATGGCTGGGTGAACTTCGAGCCATCGGCCTCCTTTGCCACCTTCTCTCGCCCCTTGCCTAACCAATTTAGTGCGAGCAACTCAGGCAGTTTGAGTGGCAGCCTCGGTGGCGGTGTGGTTCCTCCCAATGTGCGCAATGGACGCCTGAATGATCTCAATGGTCCTGATAGTGGAAGTAGCCCGACGATCACGGCGGCACAATCACAAGCGCAACTGCGCCAGCAACTCGGTTTTGGCCTGGGCGGATTAGTCTTGCTCATACTTTTTGCCAGCCTCATCTTTGGCATCTGGTGGACTCGCCTCTTCCGTCGCTATGGCATCGCTACGCAACTCTATGGCCGTCTCTGTATCATGGCGAACTGGGCTGGTATAGAGCTACACACCTCCCAGACGCCCTTTGAGTATACGCAGGAATTGGCAAACCTTACGCCTGATAGTGCAGTGTCTTTAGCGCGTTTCAGCGACATCTATGTACGTGATCGCTGGGCCGATCCCAATAGTAGTGACCATCCCCAACGTACCGGTGAGATGGATGAGTTGCCTCGCCTTTGGCGGCAAATTCAGCCTCGTCTCGCCCTGTATGTGTTGCGTCACCCACACTTCTTACGCTGGTTGCCTTCGCGCCTCTGGCATACCGTGCAAACGCTGTGGCGGCGTCAACGAGCCCGTCGCCGCTTCAACGAACTCTAAACGTCTTGATGCTCTTTTTCCATTAACGATTCGAGCATCCGTATCCGTAGGGAGCAGCTTGAGCGCGTCCAAGAGACATCAACCTAAGAATGGCTGAGGTGGTGGGAACGCTCGTTTCAGGAGGGGCGGGGGTGGTGAGGACGGGTGGAAGGGACCCTCGGGTCGCCCGTGGGGTGGGGCAAACGCCCAAAAAAGGGGGGGTATTGCCGGCACGGGCGACCCAAGGGTCCCCACCCCGCCTCGTCCGCCGCCCCCGCCCCTACTGAATCGTCCGCTTAAGTTGATGTCTCTTGGACCAGCTTCAGCGCGTCCCTACGGCGGTTCCTATCATTTCCAGATTCATTTGTTCATGCCCATTATCAGGCGCATCTAGTCCGCTTGTGTCCGTTTGTCGCAATTCTGTCCAACCAGAGCATTATGCTTGACCAATTGACAGAACTTGCGTATAGTATAGGGGCAGCCTGCTGGATTGAGTAGGGCTGCTCTTAGTATGCTCATGTAGTCAGGAGAAGCCCCTTATGCCTATGCCAGGTAATGATACAATAGAAAGCAGCCAGGTGCTCACCGTCGCCGCAAATCGTGGCGTGGACCTCACGAACGCACCAGCTGTGCGCCTACAAACACTCGATGTCGCCCGCCATGTCGCCATTGATCCCAATGGCAAACGCTATGTCGTTGCCACCTTCGATGATCGCCACATTGATCGTGGCTATGTGACCGCTGTCTATCCACAACAGAATGGCTACCTTACCTTAGTGAGACTAATGGTCTGTGAACTCAGGAGCGAGACCCGTGATGGTGCTTTGCTCAATCATGTGCAGTTTATTAATACTATTCAGCAAGGTAAACTCACTGAGTTTGTCCTGTCACTGCAAAAAGCATAAAGCAAACGCTTGTTAGGAAAAGATCGCTTTTCCCCTTGACAGACAAAGGCGGTATCCGTATACTTGGAATAGTGAGAGTTGCAAAGGCAACTCCACTTATTCGTCTGTAGAGTTTTAAGAACCTCAGCTTAGCAAAAATCTCATGGAAGGAGATGGCTCGTATGAATAACAGAATGCTTCATACCATCTGGTATCGTCAGCGTCTTACGCTGCTCGCTTACGGCCATGCCATGCCTTCCGCCCTGCTACTTTGCGGTGATAGCGCACCTATCGGCATCTCTGGCCTTTGCGGTGATGCTGTGCTAATCGCGCCCATCACCTTTGTGGCCCACGGCAATACTGTGCCCATTTCCAGAGGAGATGCGCCTCTCTCATAAAGAGTAGGTACGTCGAGAAACTTCCTCAACCGTGGGCACTGGCACCGCAAGAAAATCCAGTCCCACGGTTTTTTGTCGCTATTTTTAGCAAGCCTACATGAAAAAATTGTTGTACCGTCGTCTATCCCTATTGATGCAAGGAGAAAACTGTGGCTATACATGATCTCACCGTAGATACACAACTACCAGAACATATAACTATTGACATCACTAAACAGGCCGTGATAATCGATGGCGTCACCAAAGTGTTCAAGAAACCCCGCACGTTGGTGCGTTTACCATGGCAGAAGGCCAAAGAAGATGACCCTAAAAAAGAAGTGCGTGCCGTTGATAATGTCTCTCTAACCGTGAGTCGGCGTGAGATCGTTGGTATCCTGGGTGCGAATGGTTCCGGCAAATCGACCCTCATTCGCATTCTGTCAACCTTGCTCATCCCCGATAGTGGGCATGTCAGCATCTTCGGTTATGATGTTGAGAAGGACGAGCGGACAGTACAACGACTGATTAACCGTGTGAGTGTGGAAGCCTCGTTCTTCAAAAAGCTTTCGCCGATGGAAAACCTGCTCTACGCTGCTCGGCTGTATAACATGGGTGGTGCCGAGGCGCGCACAAAGATACGTGCCATTCTGACACGGCTGGGTATTAAGCCTGATCGCATCAATGCTCCACTGGAGAACATGTCACGCGGCATGCAGCAGAAGGTCGCCATTGCACGCGCCTTCCTCACCGCACCCATCGTTCTGCTGCTGGATGAGCCAACCACGGGACTTGATCCACGCTCCCAGATCGATGTGCAGAACTTTGTGGAAGAGTTGCGTACGGTTCACGACGCCACCATCCTGATTACCACCCACGACATGGACGAGGCCGAGGCCCTTTGTGATCGCGTGGCCATCATCGATCAAGGCAAAGTGGTTGCGCTTGGCACCGTTGCAGAACTCAAGCAGGCGGTGCAGGAGCGTCTAGGTCGCGCAACGCCCGTCACCATGAACGAGGTCTTTATGCACTATACCGTTGCCCACCTGATTACCGAGGCCGATATCGAACGTTACGGCAGTTGGGAAAAAGCATTCGAGGCATACGAGGCCACCAAAGAAGAAGAATAATCGCATTCATAAAGGGAGTTTTCACCAATGTCTAGTATGACGCACCAGCGACGTGCAGCCTATGCCTTCTTTGAGCGCAACTGGAACCTGACCAAACGCTACTGGGGCTGGGAGATCGTCTGGCTAGTTTACAACATCATAAACGCTCTCAGTGTGACACTGATTAGCAAAAATACCCAGGTGTTGGGTACCGTCAGTCAGGCCCAGATTAACTCAATCACCCTCTACCTGTTGATCGGCACATCCGTGTGGTCATACCTCAGTGTCACCTTCGAGGGTGTCACTGACCTGATTACCATCGAACGCTGGGAAGGCACCATTGAACATACCTTCATGGCTCCCATCTCGCGCTTCACGCACTTGATCGGTAGTTGTTGGTATGCCGTCGTTCACGGTCTCTTGTTCACTTTCATACAGTTGTTGGTCGTCGCGGCCTTCTTCCACCTTGACCTGAGCAATGCGAACTACCTGACCGCACTTTTCATGCTTTTGATTGGGAGCGTCTCGTTCATCGGTTTCGGCATCGGTGCCTCGGTCTTGCCCTTGCTCTATACTGAGCGCGGTTCACAGATGTCCTATATCGTACGTGCCATCCTATTGCTCGTGTCCGGTGTCTACTATCCAGTGGACGTATTGCCCGCATGGATGCAGCCCTTGGCACGCATCTCACCTGCAACCTATGTCTTGCAAGGCTTGCGTGCTGGCCTACTGCACCATCAGGTCATCTGGTCCGCCGAAATTTGGAGCAACACCTGGCCTTTGATTATTACTGGATTGCTGAGCGTACCCCTTGGCATCTACATCTTTGGCATGGCCGAGCGTTATGCGAAACGCACTGGCAAGCTCAAACGCAACGGCTAAACGCATAAAAAATCGCTTGTATAGAGCGCATAAGTAGAGGCAAAACTGCCATAAGAAAGGGCAAGAAAAAGAATATGATTACAAGAACAACAAAAACACTACCGCAAGGATTTACCCTTCGCCATCCATCAGTGGATGATATTGATGCCGTTGCACAGGTGATCAGAGCCTGTGAAATCGAGTTTGAAGGCGTGGCAGATACCACAGCTAACGATATCCATATTCGCTGGTCCGACCCAACCTTTGACATCACAAAAGATGCCTGGGTGGTCCTTTCTCCACAAGGTCAGGTCGTCGCCATGGCAACCATGGAACAGCAAGAGCACGCCCACATCTTTTGTGGGGCCGACGTATTAGGTGCGTATCGCGGACTTGGTATCGGAATGCATCTACTTGAGGTGACAGAGGCGCGTGCGCTCGAACACCTGCCACTCGCGGTTGCCGATGCGCGTGTCTCCATCCTCACTTGGACCAAGGCGAAGGAAGTGGCCGCACATCGCTTGCTTGAAAAACATGGCTATCAGCGTATTCGCTCTTCATGGCGCATGGCTATTGAGCTCCACGAGGCACCGCCAGCACCAGCGTGGCCCGAAGGCATCTCGCTCGTGACACTCGCTGCGAACAGAGATCGCTTACATGCCGTCTATGAGGCAGATGAAGAGTTCTTTAGTGATCATTGGGGGCATATGCCACATACGTTTGCAGAGTTTGAACATCATATGACGAAGCGCGAGAACTTTGATCCTTCGCTCTGGTTTATCGCCATGGCGGGCGACAAGATTGCAGGTATCAGCCTGTGCGCCGATGAGAAAGAGGCGGGCGGCTGGGTTCACTCGCTTGCCATCAGTCGTCAGTGGCGACGTCAGGGCCTCGGCCTTGCCTTACTGCATCAATCCTTCGGCGAGCTTTATCGCCGTGGCATTCATACCATCTACCTGGGCGTAGATGCACAAAGTTTGACCGGAGCCACACGTCTCTATGAGCGTGCTGGCATGCGGGTTGTTCAACAATACTACACCTATGAGAAGGAGCTGCGCGCAGGAAGAGAACTCAGTACACAATCAATTTAACTCTTCCTGTTCGTCTCATTCTCTGCCCATAGAAAAAGGGATTGCGAGCCTCAGTCGCTCGCGATCCTCGGGAGAACGGAGACGGTTCCATGATTGTACGCTTACAAAACCTATCAGCACGTAAACCCGTTCTAGCAGACCTGAAAGCTATCGCGGCACTCTTAAATACCTGTGATCTTGTCAATAGCGGAAATTTTCTCGTGACAGAGGAAGATATCCTGAGTTCATGGCAGGCACCAAACTTCAACCTGAATTATGATGCCTGGGTGATCGTGACTCGGCAAGGGCAGCTTGTCGCGTACGCTGAGGTACGACAGCTGGAGAAACACAACAACCTTGCCGCATCTCTCTATGTCCATCCTGATTATCGCGGTCGTGGTATCGGCACACTCCTGATCTGGATGATAGAGGAGCGAGCACGCTACCTTGCTCTGTACATGAGTCGCGCCAGCCGCGTCTGTCTACATCTCAGTGTGAACAGCTTCAATGAAGGAGCAAGGCACCTGTTAGAGCGCGAGGGCTATACCCACACGTACAGCTTCTGGCGTTTGATGATTGACATGCAGAACGTGCCCGCTTCATCATCCGGTGAGTTCCATCAGCATGGGAAATTCACCGTCGATATGATGGTTGACGATGACCTTGCCATCAGCCGAGCCCTTCAACAGCAACGTGCGGGTATGTATGTAGGACGGCAGTATGATGTCTATGAAAAAGAGTTACGATCAGCGCAGGAAGCAGTGGAGCTCCAGCCAAGCGAGGAAGCTTGTCTAACGTGTTAATAAGAGCCGTTGTTTTCCCATGCGTCGTGGTTGATACCGCTCATGGGAAAACAACAGCTCTCCATACCATAAGAAAGTGAAAATATCATGATCACCGCTACACTCCCCGCAGGCTTTACCCTTCGCCATCCCACCTGGGATGACATCGAAGCCATCACCGCTCTCATGAACGCGTGCGATGTTGCGGAATATGGCAGCGCAGATACCGCGCTAGAAGAGGTGCGCGACTATTCGCGTGCCCCTGGTTTCGACCTTTCACGTGATGCTTGGCTCGTGCTGGCCGCTAACGGACAGGTTGTTGGTTATGAAGATGCGCGCTACACACCAGGAAACCAGCATATCTATCTTGATGGCTATGTCCATCCTCACTACATAGGGCGTGGCATAGGTACCTGCCTGCTGCGTCAGGCAGAACAATGGGTCACAAAAACCTATCCCGCAGCCCCTATCAGCATGCAAGCCACGGTCAGCGGTGCTGACACTGCCGCACCCGCCTTGTTTGCCGCCGAGGGCTATCGCGAAATTCGTCACTTCTGGCGCATGGAAATCGAGATGCAAGCACAACCAGCGGCACCCGTGTGGCCTAGTAACATCACCATCCGCCCCTTTGTGCCTGGTCAAGACGATCGACTAGCCTATGAGACCATCGAAGAAGCCTTCGCCGATCACTGGGGTCACGAGGCTATTTCTTTCGATGACTGGCAACAAACACGCTTGCAGCGTGAAGGCTTCGACCCCTCATTATGGTTCATTGCCTTCGCTGGCGAAGAAGCTGCCGCCGCTCTCTTCTGCAACATGCGAGTTGATGGCAGTGGCTGGGTTAGAGGGGTGGGTGTGCGTCGTCCCTGGCGTCATCAGGGTCTGGGCATGGCCTTGCTACTCCACGCCTTCAACGAATTCTATCGGCGCGGTATCTACCGTGTCGGCCTCGGCGTCGATGCCCAAAGCCTGACCGGGGCCACCCGCCTCTATGAGCGTGCAGGCATGCACGTCACACGCCAATATGATACCTATGAGAAGCCCTTGTCCCTCGACAAATAACGATGGATGCTTACTTTTCCGCTCCATAGTACTGTTCAATGTTACCATTGGTTGGCTCTGGGGGTCATCAAATAAGAGTATTTTGCAACGCAACAGAGCCAACAAACGTTTATTATAGTGTAGGAAGGATGAGGAATTATGTCAGTTGTAGGCACATTCGCGCTAGCACTCAGACCCGCCATTGATGGCAGCATGCGAACCACATTGCTACTCTTGATCTTATTGGCTGTGGGTCTCATTATCGCGGGTGGCATTGTCGCCACGGTAACGTTCATTCAGCAGCGCAAGGCGTCACATGCGACGCGTTCGAAGATTACAGGAGTGGAAAGCGAAAGGTCATAAGTATGTTTCGGCGGTCCGTAGCACCTTTGCTGATTGCCACCTCGATACAGCGCGCAAACTCAGGTGCCAGTACCGTCGTACTTGGCCTGCTTCTCGCACAACTTGCCATGGCCAAAGGGCACGCCATCACCAGCGTACAGGTTGGTTTGCTGCCCGTTGTCTTCTATGTGACAGAACTCTCGCTGGCTCTCATCATGGGCAGCCTCAGTGACCGCTGGGGAAGGCGCACCTTTCTGATTATTGGCCCACTCTTCGGCACCTTGCAGGCTGGCTTACTATTTCTCACTCCCGGCGAAAATCCGCTTACCTTCATATTGAGCTTACAGGTCGTCGCTGGCATCTCAGGTGCCATGACAACACCTGCCATCCTTGGCTACCTTGCCGACTTTACCGCCATCAATCTGACGCGCCGCATGCGTATTATGAGCTTCTTTGAGCTTGCCACTAGCGGCGGTATTGCCGTTGGTGTCGTCATGGGCGGCTTACTGTGGGACCGCTTTCACCGTTACGCCTTTCTGCTTCTTGCTGTCCTCTATCTCGTCGTCTCCCTCTTTATGGCCCTCTCCCCGGTGCTCAACCAAGCAAAAGAGCACGGCACCATTCGCACTATCGCCGTGCGCTACTGGCGCATCATTCGCACGCCCCGCCTCTTTATTTTTATACCCGCCTGGATTTGCATTAATGCCTTAATAGGCGTCTGGCTCAGCTCACAACTGACCTTCATGCTCTCTATGCATGTGCATAATCGCCATCAACTGCTCATTGGCCTCGCCAGTGGTCCTAATGGCGGTCATGTGTTGAGTTATGTGCTTGGCGGTTTCGTACTGTTCTTTGGCCTTTCCCTACTCTTCTGGGCCTTCTTCCTCAATCGTGTGCCGCGTACGCGTCTCATGCTCACCTCGATCTTTGGCATCTTTCTGGCCTGTATCGCTCTTTACGGCATCAATCATCGTGGTGAGGGCAACAACATCTGGCTGTTCCTGTGGATACCCATCCTCCTGATTGGCATCTTTGCCGAGACCAGCTTTGCGCCTTCCGCTCTTTCTTATCTCGCCGACATCTCTGAAGAAGCTGCCAAAGACCGTGGCTTGCTCATGGGCCTCTACTCTATCTTCCTCGGTCTGGGCCAGATTCTCGGCAACGGTGTTGGTGGCTTCTTCGCCCGTAGCTACGGTTTCGATGGCCTGATCTATTTCACCGTCTTGCTCGCCACCGTTGCCCTTGCCTCCTTGCTCTGGCTGTTCTGGATCGAGCAACGACAACTCGTCATGGCTTCTGCACCGTGACGTTCTCTAACGCGCAAAACACGCCCAATTCAGGGCGCGCCCTGACCGCTATTGCTGCTATACTATGCTGGTATGACAATAAGTGAAAAAGGATAGAGCCCCCAAAGGAGTGTTCAATGCAACTCTCACCAATTCGCCTGCTCGTGAGCGATTTTCCCGCCACCGTCAAATTCTGGCGCGATGTTATGCAGCTACCCATGCCATATCATCTCGAAGAAATGGGCTATGCATACTTCGAGGCTGGCAGCACTGGCCTGGAACTACTCAGCCGCGACGCATTTGCCGCCACGCTCGGCGAGACCGCGCCCACGCCCACACCCACGGGCCGTCAATTCGTCCTCACCTTCAAAGTGGACGATGTTGACGCAACCTATGCCGAACTGCTCGCCCGTGGTGCCACCGCCGTTGCTGGCCCAAAAGATCGCCCGGAATGGGGAGCCCGCGCCGCCCATATCAGCGGACCAGAAGGGCATCTCATCGAAATCTATTCCATGCTCCCCACCCCATAGGTCTGATTCTTACCCACATCTTACAATTGGAGGTGAAAAGCGAGATGAACGCCCTCAAGAAGCGTTTGCAAGGAGAGCCAGCCTTTCCAGATGGTGCGCCATCCAGGAGGACCATCCCGGTGGCGAGCCAAATAGCCACCCATGCGTGCCACCTCCGTCCAGAAGGTTCCCAGCGTCATGCTGGCAGACGAGTGACCCGAACGCTCAGCAACCACCGCCAACATCAGCGGCTCAATGACCTGCTGGGCGGGACGTTCGGGGTCGTCGCGAGCACTCGCCCGCACCTGCAACAACCGCACCGCCAGCGGCGACAACAAGCCCAACAACCGCATCAGGCCGTCAACGGTTTGCAGTTGTCGTTGCTCAATACGACAGCCACTTTTGAGACATTGATGATAGTATTCGACCAACCAACGATGCAGATACCAGTCGAGGTGCTCCCACGCCTCGTCGAGCGTCGTTGTGGGAACCGAAGTCAGCAAAAGCCATTCCTATGTC
>JBBPYR010000243.1:0-10003 GCA_038199755.1 Ktedonobacterales bacterium
AATGAATAATTGGTACTTACTCGCGGCCATTCCGGTGTTTGGCTTGCTGGTGCTGGTGCATGAATTTGGTCACTTTATTACGGCAAAATGGGCAGGTATTCGTGTCGAGGAGTTCGGGCTGGGGTTTCCGCCGCGTGTTATAGGAGTGCGAAAGCGCGAGCGCGGGGGCTGGGATGTGGTCTGGTTTGGCGGTGGGCGCACCGATACTGATGAAAATGCTGATCGCCAATATTCGCCATTCAGTGGCACCAGTGGGGGTGTCAGTACCTTAAACGCTCCCGCGACCAATCATACCCTCTATTCGCTCAATCTGCTGCCAATTGGTGGTTTTGTACGTATGCCTGGCGAAAATGGCGATATCCATGATCCCAATGGGAATTATGATCCGCAGAGCTTTGCCGCGAAGTCAGCTGGTAAACGCATCATTGTGCTCGTCGCTGGCGTCATTATGAACTTTTTGCTGGCAGGTGTCCTCTTTACGGTTGCCTATGGGTTAGGTGAGCCGACCTATCCGGCAGTGATTGCCACAGTTGTGCCTAATTCACCGGCGGCTGCGGCTGGTTTACGTTCAGAAGATACGATTGTTTCTGTCAATGGGAAACCCGTTGGGCTTTTTACCGATGTCGTTGATATGGTCAATGCTGCGGTGGCCGCGAATAAGACGAATAATGCGACGGTTCCTATCCAGTTGGGAATAAAACATAAGGGTGATACCACGGTAACCACCACCACCGTGAACGCACGTTTGAATCCACCAGCAGGTCAGGGTAGGATGGGCATCAGCGAAAAGGTGGTATTCGTCAGTTCACCACTATGGCAAGCTCCTTTTAAGGGGATCGCGCATACCTTTCAGGTGACGCGCGATTTTCTATCGGCCATTGGGCAAATGATTGTGGGTGCGGTGAAGCCACAGTTAGCGGGTCCGGTGGGTATTGTGCGTATTACCGGCCAGGTTGCACAGAGCGTGCCTGATCTCGGCTGGTGGCCGATACTGAGTTTGACCGCCATCTTGAGCTTGAACCTAGCGATCATTAACATCCTCCCTTTCCCTGCTTTGGATGGGGGGCGCGTCGTATTAATATTGATAGAACTTTTGCGGGGTGGCAAACGCTTGCCGCCAGAGCGTGAAGGCATTATAAACTTTATTGGGATGGCAATATTACTGACTTTGATGGTCATTATCACGATTAGCGATGTGACCCATTGGGGCAGTTAACGGAGTAACTTTACATGCGAAGGAAAACGCGACAAATTCATGTTGGCGACGTATTAATTGGCGGCAGTGCGCCCATTGCTGTGCAGTCGATGACAACAACGTATACACGCGACGTAAAAAGTACGGTGGAGCAGATCTATCGCCTTGAAGACGTGGGCTGCGAAATCGTGCGTGTGGCTGTACCAGAGATGGAAGATGCGCTTGTCATTGGCGAGATCAAGAAGCAGATACACATTCCGCTGGTCGCCGATATTCACTATAATCCAGCGTTAGCCCTGGAGGTGATCCGCCAAGGTATCGATAAGGTGCGTATCAATCCGGGCAATTTGCTCAATGGTCGTGTCTCACTTGAGCAGATTGTGAAGGCGGCGAAAGAGCACGATATCGCTATGCGTATCGGCGTCAACTCTGGCTCGATTGATGCGCTCGACCAGCGAGCACAGATGCAGCGTATTCAGGTACGACTGCGTGATGATGGCACGCTGGAAAAGACTGATCCGACTGCGGCTCGCCTGAAAGAACGTGAAGTGCTGACCGAGCGCATGGTGAATAAGGCCTTGGAATACATTAGCTGGTGTGAGGAGTTAGACTATCATAACATTGTTGTCTCACTCAAATCTTCTTCTGTGTTGACGGCTGTCGGTGCCTATCGCCTCTTCTCGCAGCGTTCAGATTATCCTCTCCACCTCGGTATCACGGAGGCGGGAACGCTGGTGTCTGGCTCGGTTAAATCCTCGGTTGGCATGGGCTTACTGCTGGCCGACGGTATCGGCGACACGCTTCGTGTGAGTCTGAGTGCGGAACCGGAGGAGGAGATTCCGGTGGCCTATGAAATTCTGCGTTCGCTGGAACTGCGGAATCGTGGTGTGACCTTCGTTTCTTGCCCATCCTGTGGTCGCGTAGAGATTGATGTAATCCAGGTGGCAAACGAGGTGGAGAAGCGACTCTCGAAGGTGCAGACCCCTATTCATGTTGCGGTGATGGGCTGCGTCGTGAATGGCCCCGGCGAGTCCCGCGATGCTGATGTTGGTCTTGCCGGTGGCAAGGGCAAGGGCGTGATCTTCCGCAAGGGGCAGGTGATTAAGACGGTGCCAGAGGATCAGTTCCTTGATGCTGTGCTGCGCGAGGTTGCCAGTTTGCTGCCGCCAGCTGAGGCGAAACTGATCTATCCAGAGGGCGGTATTCAAGAGGTGGCGGGCTCGCACCGCACGCGCGATGAAGGTATGAATCTGCCGATACTGAAACGCTAGCTGAATATGTAGCCTATCAAAGAACAACGAAGGAGAGCTTTCCAGAAAAGCTCCCCTTTCGTTGTTCTTTGAAGAGTAAACAAATAAAGCGGCTCCACGAGCCGCTTTATTTGTAGTGGGCTGTACAGAACTCGAATCTGTGACCTCTACGATGTCAACGTAGCGCTCTAACCAACTGAGCTAACAGCCCTTGAACAGGTACCATAATAGCATTTGCTGTGGCATGCTGTCAAGCGTTTTTTGCGGAAATTTGGGGACTTCGAAGTAGTTGCTCATGCTTCCATTATCAAAAAACAGCATTTTATAGTGGCCAGAAGGTACCAATGTTTTTTATGATAAACAGGAGGTTACTCTGCAACCGCTTCAACGTATTATATTGATAGATATATCTTTTGTATATATGGAAATATGGTTACATAATTTACGCAATTGTGGCAAAAGAGGTGTGATTCTTATGGAACGTGTTTTGACTCTATTTACGAGCAGCCTGCTTTTGGGTCTTGGCTTGCTCGGCCTCTGTAGTCTGGCGGCTTTCTTTGGCGTGCAACGGCTGACTGCCTCTGCACACATGAATGCAAGCCCGTCATTTGTCCGTGTTATTCATGCCTCACCTGATGTGGGCACGGCTGATGTATTTGTTGATGGCTCAAAGCTGCTGAGCAGTTTCGCGTTTGGCTCTGTGACCGATTATGCCGCAATTCCAGCTGGTCCACATAAAGTACAGATTTCTCTAGTCGGCAAGGGTATCGGGGCCTCGGTAATCAATGAGACGTTGTCAGTCACCCCTGGTCTAGCCTATACTGTGGCCGCTATTGGGACGCGGGCAATAGGTTTGTCACTAGAGGTGTTCATTGACAATAATCTTCTCTCGCCTAACACGACCAAACTACGCGTATATCAGCTTTCCCCTGACGCAGGTGCCGTTTCCGTCTCCACGGGAACAAGCCCGCTTTTGCAAGGCAGTACCTATCAGAGTGCAAGTCAGTATTTAGTGGTGCCTGCTGGTGGCTATACGTTCACCGTGGATGCTTCTACCAATAACGCTGTAGTCTCTACATCGACAACGCTCGATGCTAACATGGTAGAGAGTCTCTTTGTGGTTGGTATGTTCAATGGCTCACCGCAGAGCGAACTGGTAGTCTCACAGGCAGCCGGTCTCCCGAATGTGCCAAACACGGGTAGTGACCCCAACGTGTTCGCACCACAGCTAGATCGTGCGCAACCCATTACTCCCTGGTCGTGGCCGCTAGCAATCGTATCACTGCTGTGTGTTAGCAGTGGTCTTTTCATGCGCCGTAATGCCGCCAAGAGGTAATCATCAACAAGAGGAGTAAGTGTCTCATGCCGCGAATGAGACTGAGGCTATGCTTGTTACTGCTTGCTGTGCTGTTTATAGCAACTGCGTGTGGCGGCACTGTCACCCAAAAGACAGAGCCGATCGAGCAGCATGGAGCACGCACAGCAACGGTTTCTATAACGCCAACGGCGGCCACTGTGAGTAAGCCAACGCGCCTAGTGATTTCAACTGTAGGGATCAATGCTCTCATTGAATCCGTAGGCATTCAAGCGAATGGTGATCTGGCTACCCCCACGCAAAGTCCTTGGGAAAACGTCGGCTGGTATCACTTGGGAACGCTCCCTGGTCAGCGTGGCAGTGCCGTTATTGATGGACACTTAGATCGACCAGGGGGAAGTCCTGCCGTGTTCTGGCGTCTGCGAGGCATACACGTAGGAGATGAGGTAGATGTGACGAACAGTGCAAACAAGTCACTGCATTTTCGCGTCACACGCATTGCGTATTACACCCCTGCCGAGGCACCGCTGCAAGATATTTTCGGCAATATGAGTGGGTCATACCTGAACTTGATTACCTGTGCTGGCGACTGGATTCCCACTCAGCATCAAACCACCATGCGCCTCGTTGTGTATACCACATTAATGTAACTTCTTCAGAGCAAGGCAGAAAAGGCACGGCATTTCTTATAGAACGAGAAGTGTCGTGCCTTTTCGTACGCGATGAAATGCTATGCTGGCTGTGTATGCTGAATACAGCCAGCATATTTCAAATATTCGTAGAAGCTTTTTATTTCTCTCTGTCGTGGAAAAGTATTGTAACATACATTCAGCAGATGTTATACTTCTTTGTGTAGTAAAGAACTTCTAAAATGACATCATGACCCTATTCAAACAACTGGCTATAACCGATAAGAGATAGTAGGGAAAATAGTTCCTCTATGATGCTCTATTAAGAATGTATGTTATATTTTCTAGGAAGACGATACTTCTATGTCGCCCATGATACGCCAGTCTACTGTGAGTCAAGTTGTTCAGTGTACGCGACGATTGCGTGTAGCACATGTCTGTGCTGCATTGCTATTGTGTACGCTTCTTTTCATAGAGTTTGTCGGCTTTTCACCCTCGATGGCAAGCGCACAAAGCCATACGAGTCCCACCGTTGACGCTACCTGTACGCATGTAGCCTTTTCATCCGATGGCAATCCCTTTCCTATTTGTCCTGGCCCCTTCCCCACGACAGGTGGAAATTGCACGTGGTGGGCGTGGGAGCAATGGCATCTGCTTGGCTATGACCTGCCGCTCAACTGGGGCAATGCCGCTGATTGGGTGGTTGATGCCGAACGATCTGGCTTGCTCCTCGGCATGACGCCGCGCCTGGGAGCCATCGCGGTCTTTCCTCGTGCTGATGGTATCTGGGCCTATGGACCGCCGGGGCACGTCGCATTTGTGACGAATGTCAGTACTGATAGCAGTACATTCGATGTGACCTATCAAAATTATGGCGACCCGACACCGATGTATGTGGGCAGGGGTTACAACGTTTCTTATATTAATCAGAGCCGTTTCCAGAATGGCGGCATGCGTTTTATTTATTTCCCACGAGAGATTGACACCCAACGCTTTGCAAAACTGCCCGGTAGCAATGGTGCTAGCCCCCTCATGGTTAGACAAGCGAACTCAGATTTAGCTGTTACAACGCACGTATCCGGTGATCGGGTCGCGCTAGGGTTGCAGCCCGTTTCGTCTGACCAAGAGTTCAACGCTGATTTTACAGGTGAAGGTATCAGCGATTTACTGCTCTACAATCGGCAACAAGGCAGTTTGAAAGTGCTGAAAGTGCAACCCTCAGCGCAGATGCATCCGAAAACCACTGCCACACTACAAAGATCACACCTGATTAGTAGTGAAGTAGGGGCAGATCAACAAAGCACACAACTTGCTTCTCCCTCTCCGCAAATGGTCAATCTAGGAGATAGCGTCACCCCCGTCAATAGTTGGGGGGCGGCACTGGATATTCATATTGGCAATTTCGCGGGTACAGGGCAATCCGATATCTTGTTGTATAACCGCACTACGGGTGTGATCCAATTGTTGAGCTTGGGCAAGGATTTGAAGATCAAACGACACGTGACGCTTCCCGGCTGGGGAACAGATTGGGAGCTGTATGTAGGCCGTTTTGACAATCAGAGAAGCGGCATCTTTATGTACAAGCGTTTCGCCGCTATACCAGTGACGGTAGCCGCTACGCCGACGCCAACAACACCGCGAGAAACATCGCACACAGCCAGCCTAACACCGACCAAAACAGCCAAGAAGAATCCGACACCCAAGCCAAGTCCCAGCCCAACGGCGACAAAGACAGCAACACCAAGTCCCAGCCCAAGCCCAACGGCAACGAAAACTCCAACACCCAGCCCAACGGCGATAAAGACGGCAACACCAGGTCCAACGGTGACGCCAACAGTCGAGCCAACAGCAACCCCGATTCATCGTGTGCCACCGCAGCCCATAACTACGGTAACGCCGACAAAGACCATTGATACCCTCTCGGATATTGCATTGCCGCAGACAACTACCAACACACCGGCAGGGAAAAATGACCTCAGCGGAGTGCAGTTGGTGGATTGGGAGCGGACGGGACGGAGCGCGAATATTCTTGTTCTCGATTTTAACAAAGATTTCAGCGTGCATGTGCAACAGCAATATACACTGTGGCATGCAAATTGGGAGGTCTATGTCGGGCGTTTTGCCAATGCTAATCGCGATGGAATTTTCTTATATGATCGCTCGGTAGGTGAAGGGCGCATTATGGATTTTGATGCGACGATGAAGGTTGCCGATTATCAAGAGTTGCACAATCTTGATGGAAATTGGGAGATCTATAGCGGCGATTTTGTCGGCATGGGTCGCGCACAATTATTGCTGTATGATCCTAGCGCGGGCAATGCGCAACTATTGACGTTCGCACCCAACCTAGCACTACGCACACAAAAGCTCTATAGTAATTGGGGGAAAAACCAAGTCTTGTATGTGGGACACTTTGGTATGAAAACCTTGAACATTATGCTTTATGACCCGCAGGCGCAACAGAGCTCGTTTCTTGCCCTGGATAAATCGCTTGCTATCGCA
The DNA here is from genome assembly GCA_038199755.1 of Ktedonobacterales bacterium. Classification (GTDB taxonomy): domain Bacteria; phylum Chloroflexota; class Ktedonobacteria; order Ktedonobacterales; family Ktedonobacteraceae; genus JBBPYR01. The sequence continues at coordinate 6,892 of JBBPYR010000243.1, forward strand.
CGTCAGTATAGCATGCAAAGCTGGGGACCGCGCTGGCAGATTCTCGTGGGAGCCTTTCTCGATCGCTCACGCTGTCCTCTCGCGAAGAGTTGCTCATTGAGCGATGATATCCTGGCGTTGGATCGCAAGACGGGACAAATACAGCAATTCGTCTTTTCCTTTGGGCGTCAATTCGAGGTGTTTGACAACCGCTCACAAGCCTTTGTACGCAGTGGCGTTGCCGCCGATGCAAAACTGAATTCGGTCGATACCACCATATTTAGCCTAGTGGGGACCCTGAAAACGAGCATCAGGAACGAAGAGTTGTATTAAACTGCTTTTCATCACTTCTGTAAAGAAGGGGAGCAGGAAGAGTGATATAGCTACATAGTAATATCACTCTTCCTGCTCCCCTTCTTTTCGCACTCTATCGAAAAGGCTAGGTGTCTGGTATACTTACAATGAATTTAAGTGCAATTTTTGTCGCTTTTCCGTCAATATTCTGTCAATTTTTTTGATATTGCTGCTAATAATCGTCTTGAAAGTAGAACAAGTAATTATTGCTCATGGTGTACAGCTATCCTGTTTGCATCTGTCTCAAAGAACGAGGAGGAGAAGCATGGATCAAGAAGCATACAAGCAGCTAACAACAGTAGTATGGAGATTGAATCGACGATATGTAGTACAAAATGTCTTCTTTTCACTACTTGATCTTGCATTAATGATCTTCCTTTTATTTTCGCTAAGCAATACAACCCCTCAAGAACGTATCAATCATGTTATTTTTGGAGCCATCTTCCTTTTGACTCTGTATTTGTATTTTCAATGGCGGCTATTGTGGCGAAGAGTGTATCAAAAAAGAGAAACAAGTGTTTCTGAACGTGAACGAGCCCTTAAGCGTCGTGAGCAAGAAATGCAATCATGTTATGAGTTGGAGCATGTCGTGAATGAGGTAAACGACATCACGCAACAGCTAACACTGATAGCGTATGCCATTGTTAACAATTTTTCTTATTATGGCGTGAAAGGGTGTGCTTTATATTTACGAAGTGAAAGCGACAGACCATCGTTGCAAGCGAATGCCGCCGTTTCAGGAGAACTCCTCAACAACCTTTCGCATGAGGATGAAATGGGAGCGATGTATGTGCTCACTCATGGGGTACCCATTGAATTACGGAATAATGGTCGAGTAGAACACGCTGGCAACAGCTATGTGCTATGGGAGATGGGGAAAACAATGCCGTATGAACGACATCTGCTGCCGCTTTATGGGAATGGCGAGGTTTTAGGGGTACTCTATCTTGTGGTATCTGAAAAACAAGCCCTGCGATTTTTCACTTTAAATAAAGGGATGACATTAACACAAGGATTGAGCAATCCTGAGACTGAGGTATCATACCGCATGCTGAAACTGGCGATTGCGGTCATTGAGAGGGCGCGGACACAGCTTAAATTGCGAGAAAACGAGGCTCTACAGAAGAAAGAACAGATGTATCAAACCATGATTTCTGTCCTTTCGCACGAGTTGCGCTTCCCACTAACAATTCTCAAAGGGAATGCACAATTGTTGTCCAGAGAGGGTGTGTGGGATGATGCTGAGTTGCGTGCCAACTATCTCAACAATATTGAGGGCCAGGTAGACTCACTTGATCATTTTATAGCAAAGATCGTGAATATCTCGCACATAGAAGGAGGGAAACTCAAGCCCGAAAAGCAGTTTTATTACATTGAAGATGTGGAGGATTTGATTCGTCAGACAGTGACAAAAATGGAAGCACGTCTACAAGGATGTCTACCAAAGATCACTATCGCAACGTTGCCACCTGTGGAACTTGATCCTCTGTTAATAAAACATGTATTAGAGAACTTGATCGAGAATGCTATCCGCTATGCTGGTCATCGAACGCCATTAGAAATTTCGGTTGAACAAGATGGCGAATATATGCTTGTGTCTGTGGCTGATCGAGGGCCAGGAGTGGATGCCGAACATATACGGCGTATTTTTAATAAATATTATCGGTCACTTACAAGCCCTGGTATGGGGTTGGGGCTATCGATTTGCTATAACATTATCGATGCACATGATGGGCGCATTTGGGCTGATAAGCGTGATGGTGGGGGCGCGTTGTTTCAGTTCTTCCTGCCTTTGTCAAAACGAGGAGAAGACTTCTATGCCGAAGAGTCATCTTAGTAAAGAGAAAAGAGCAGCGATTCTTGTTGTTGACGATAGGAAAGAAGCCTTAAAGTTATTGCGAGATAGCTTGGAGCAAAGCAACTATGAAGTTTTTACGGCTGAAACTGGCGAAGAGGCATTAATAAAACTTGACCAGTATTCCATTGACCTTGTGGTGCTTGATTTAGGACTACCGATTACAAAAATGAGTGGGATGGAAGTATGCCGTAGAATACGAAGCGAGCGGAAAGAAAGCCGCTTGCCCATCATCGTGCTTTCAGCGAGGGGCGATAAAAATACCATCGTACAAGCTCTCGATCTAGGGGCCGATGATTATGTCACAAAACCTTTTGATGAAGAAGAGTTTACTGCTCGTGTCAAAGCCCTGTTGCGCCGCAGCAATCCAACTGACTCGACGGATACCATTTTGATAAGAGGCCCCTTTGTGGTTGATCAAGCGCAAAAAAGTGTGCAACGAGGCGGTCAAGAAGTGCAACTCAAGAGGACTGAATACAAATTATTCGAACTCTTTATGATGCATCCGAGACAGACACTTCCCTATGAGACTATTATCAGACGTGTTTGGAATGCTCATGATCAAAATGCTGATGAACATCGTATACAGGTGTATATTCATCATCTGCGTCAAAAGATTGAGGTTGACCCCAGACAACCTCAATTTATCACCACCGTTCATGGTGTTGGCTACCGTTTTGAGGTGGGCGAATAACTATCTTCATCGGAAATTAAGAAATATTTGATGAAACCTCCCCATTTTTTAAGAAAGCTTTGATTTCTTTCAGCTATGCTTGCATTGAGACCAAAGGAAGAGAGCTTTCTTGAGAGAAGGGGAAGTTTCTTTAATGAAAGAAAACGAGACTTCTTGTGCTGTGACGAGTGTATTATTTCTCTCCTCATTGCTCCTTTCTATGGGCCAGTTGTTAAAATTTGGCCTCACTC
>JBBPYR010000244.1:0-6497 GCA_038199755.1 Ktedonobacterales bacterium
GCCCATCAGCGAAGCTATCTCCTGGCACAGTGCGGCCCGTAACACGCAGCCAACCTATATCGTGAAGGGCCAGACGCTGCGGACAGAATACTACGGCATCTTTGGTGCCGAGGTGCCCGACCCGCAAGACGCGCAGAGTGCGCTGAATCTTCCCTTGCTCGATGCTGTGATGCAGCATGACAAGGTATACATCGCAGGGGAAGCCAAATCGCATTGTGTGCTGGAAACAGAACGCCAACTGGTCAATCGCTTTGGCGACAGATCAGCATTGATGCAACGTCTGCATTTTCTGCGTGATTGTACCAGCTCTGTGCAGCATCCCGTCATCGACTTCGATGCCCTCGCCGAGCAAGAGCTAGCGAACATGCAACGCCAAGGTGTACAACTGGTGTCCAGCACCGACCCCGTTTAGGGGATCAACGCAGTAGGGGCGGGGGCGGTGTGGCTGGGTGGAGTGGACCCTTGGGTCGCCCGTGCCGGATAAAACGCACCTGACAGGTAATGTGGTAAACGGTATCCCTGGCACGGGCGACCCAAGGGTCCCTGCAAACGGTATCCCTGGCACGGGCGACCCAAGGGTCCAAGGTTCCCGACACCCCTCATCCGCATCCTCCCCCGCCCCTACTGTAAACGGGGTTTCCTAATGCATTTCAGGTGCTTTTATGAGCATTCCTTTTGCTTCCGTATTATGTTTGCCCTCATGGAAAACGGTCGTGCCGCGTACTAGCGTCCGCACAATACGTCCTTGCATGGTCTTACCGATATAGGGGCTGTATTGGTGCTTGTAGAAAAGATCGCTTTGCTGGAGTGTTGCCTTGTGCTGTATATCGACCAAGGCGAGATCAGCGTCCATGCCAGCCGCGATACGCCCCTTGTTGGGAAGCGAGAAGCGGCGTGCCACGTACTCTGAGGTGACAGAGGCAATCGTCATAAGATCAAGGTCGCGTTTTTCCACGCCCTCGGTCAAAAGCAGTTGGAGTAGTGATTGACAACCAGAGATGCCGCCCCAGACCTGAAAGAAATTGTCATGCGTCTTCATGCTCACAGGCGCGGGGGAATGGTCGGACGCTACCATTGGGATGCTGCCAATGGCGAGTTGTTGCCACAGCGTCTCGCGCACCCGTGCCGAACGCAGCGGGGGCGCACACTTCGCGACCGCGCCCAGTGCTTCAACATCTTCCTCTGTAAACACAAGATAATGAGGGCACGTCTCACAACTAACATCAACGCCCCGCGAACGAGCCTCCGCTACTAATTGGATGCCACGCCCGGTACTGACGTGGACGATATGCAACTTGCAGCCAGTTTCGCTGGCGAAGAGGATAGCGCGTTGAATGGCTTCCAGTTCAGCGATGATGGGGCGCGAGTCAAGATAATCGCGGATACCTGTTTTGCCCTGCTGCTGTGCGCGTTGCGCTAATGCGCTGGTAATTTGCTCGCTTTCCGCGTGTACCGCGACGATCTTTCCCAGGTGGGCAGCAAGCTTCATACCCTCGTAGAGCGACAAGTCGTCAACAGCCGAAAATTCAGCGATGCCACTATTTGACATAAAGGCTTTGAAGCCGATCACACCACGCTCTGCCAACTCGTCGAGTTGGGCAAGATTTTGGGGCACCAGACCGCCCCAGAAGGCAAAATCGACCAGCGAAGAGGCTTGCGCGGCAGCTAATTTGAGATCAAAGCTCTCAGCATCAAGCGTGGGTGGATTGGCATTGAGCGGCATTTCAAAAAACGTGGTGCCGCCACCAGCTGCTAAGGCGCGGCTACCTGTGGCAAAGCCCTCCCACTCTGTCCGTCCTGGCTCATTGAAATGCACATGTGCATCAATAACCCCTGCAAAGATGTGCAGTCCATGCGCGTCAATCTCCGCTTTACTCGTGCCTGAAAGCTCCGGCTCGATAGCCGCGAAACGACCATCGACAATAGCAACATCCGCATGCTTGCTGTCACTGGCCGTAACAACCGTTCCATTGCGGATAATAAGATCATACTGGCTCATGATACCCCTCTTTATCTTCCTGCCTGTACCTCGTAACGTAAGTGTCTTCATTGTATCAAGCAAACGCAGGATATGAAAGGGTTTGGCAATAATACGCAAGGTAGAGCACAAAAAAGATGGCTTCCAGTCGGAAGCCATCTTTTTTGTGCTCTACCTTGCGTATTATGTATTTCTAGAAGAACTTCTTCATGAGGGCGGAGGAGGCAAAGCCGCAAGAGTTTTGCAGGCAGCCCAGGCCCCACAAGCGTTCAATGGTGGCGAGTAGTGTGTAGTGGTTGTATGGTGCATCGGCGGTATTGCCAAAAATTTGGTTTGTACTATGATTCTCCATCATAATGTAGAAAATATGGTCGAAACGCCCTCTATCATGTTGAGCGGTCGTGGTTGCCGCGCTCGCAAGAGAGACATTCCCGACGAGCAGCAGTGAGAGAAACAGAAAGAGGGCCGTAGCCATGCTCAAAAGTCGTCGCATGATACCTCCACGTATCGAGAGAAAAACTTTCCAATACAATAAACACAAGAGGTGCGTTATATCCCCCCTACATGACAATAGAACACGGAAATTATCATGATGTTAAGTAAAGGTAAAATTTGTTTTTGATGAGATTATGAGATAAAACGACAGTTTTGTATACATAAAGAAACACGGACTCGTGAGCCCGTGTTTCTTTATGTATACAATCGTGTATTTACTCTTGCGAGAAAAACACGCTTTTGACTTCTGTATAGAGTTGGATGGCGTGCATGCCCATTTCACGGCCAAAGCCACTCTTCTTATACCCGCCAAAGGGAGCCTCGGTGTGGACGCTATGGTTGGAATTGACCGAGAGCACACCTGCGTGCAAGCCTTTTGTCACGCGAATGGCTCGCCCGAAATCGCGTGTCCAGATCGACCCTGACAGGCCATAGGGCGTGTCGTTTGCCAGCCGTAGCCCGTCCTCTTCCTGCTCGAAGGGCATAACGCATACCACAGGCCCAAAAATCTCTTCCTGCGCGACTCGCGTACTGTTATCAACATCGGTCAAGATCGCGGGTTGCAGAAAATAGCCCTCTTCGTGGTCTGCAATGTGTGGCATGGTGCCGCCTGTGACTAACCGTGCGCCCTCTTGCTGCCCTAGTGCGAGGTAGTCCAGTGAGCGTTGCCGCTGTCCTGCCGAAATGAGTGGGCCGATCTCGCTTTGCTCATCGAGCGGCTGCCCGATGCGTAAGGCGTTGCTGCGCCGCGCAAACTGCTCGACAAATGCCTCGTATACCGGGCGTTGCACCAGAATGCGTGCCCGCGCACAGCAATCTTGCCCTGTGTTGCCAAAGACCGCGAAGACCGACGATTCGACACAACGCTCGATATCGGCGTCGGCAAAGACGATGGTAGCCGCCTTCCCACCAAGCTCAAGTGAGACGCGAGTGATGTTGTCAGCACACAGGCGCATAATCTGCGTCCCGACCTCCGTTGAGCCAGTGAAGGAAACCTTGGAGATGAGCGGGTGTGTGACTAAGGCATTGCCCACCGCCGCACCGGGGCCTGGCAGCACGGAGAGCACTCCCGGCGGCAGGCCAGCCTTCATCAAAATATCGGCCAGCAGCAGCACTGTGACGGGAGTAAGTTGCGCGGGTTTCACAATCACGGTGTTGCCACAGGCCAGGGCAGGTGCAATCTTCCACGAGGCAATGACCAGCGGAAAGTTCCACGGGATAATCAGGGCGCATACCCCCACGGGCTCTCGCAGCGTCACCTCAATGCCCGCGTCCTGCACCGGAATGGTTTCGCCAAAGACCTTGTTGGCGGCACCACCCCAATATTCGAAGACATTGGCGACGAGGCCAATTTCGCCGCGTGCATCACGGATGGGCTTCCCCGCGTTACGAGCCTCAACTGTGGCGATCTGCTCTAGGCGTTCGCGCACCAGTGTTGCTGTCTTCAGCAGAATGCGTCCGCGCTCAGTCGCGCTCAAACGCGGCCATGCGCCGCTTTCAAATGCTTGTTGGGCAGTTTGTACCGCCCGCCCAACATCCTCCACACCCGCCTCCGCCACCTCGATAAACGGCTTGCCCGTTGCAGGCTCGATCACTGCGAAGGTTTTGCCAGAGGCGGCGGCTGTCCGTTGGCCACCTAAGACTAAATTTTCAATATTGGTCATGATTTGTTTACCTTGCATAGCAATAAAATGCTGACTCACCCGTATACGGCACGGCCTATACAGGTGAATGCAGGCGAGTCAGCAACTTACTTTTGCTGCCGATAACGGCGTATCAGGGTATTGGTTGAGCTATCGTGTGTGAGCTTTGGTTCCTCGGCACTCTCCAACTCTGGCGAGATGCGATTTGCCAGCACTTTGCCGAGTTCAACGCCCCACTGGTCGAAGGAGTTGATGTTCCAGATGGTGCCTTGCGTGAAGACCTTGTGCTCATAGAGCGCGATCAGCTTGCCGAGCAGCTCTGGCGTGAGCTTATCCGCTAGAATGGTGTTAGTCGGGCGGTTGCCCTCGAAGGCGCGGTGTGGCACCTGGAAGGCGGCGACGCCATCTGCCGCGACCTCTTCCGCCGTTTTGCCAAAGGCCAAGGCCTCGGTCTGGGCAAAGAAGTTAGCCATCAGCAAGTCATGATGTGGGCCGAGTGGGTTCAACGCTTTATTAAAACCGATGAAATCGCAAGGAATGAGCTTGGTGCCCTGGTGAATGAGCTGATAAAAGGCGTGCTGCCCATTTGTGCCAGGTTGCCCCCAGATAATCGGGCCTGTCTGATAATTCACGATGTTGCCTTGCAGGTCAACATGTTTGCCATTGCTCTCCATATCGAGTTGCTGCAAGTAGGCACTGAGGCGACCCAGATAGTAGTCATAGGGCAGGATGGCGACCGTCTCGGCACCATAAAAATCGTCGTACCAGAGACCGATGAGGGCGAGCAGCACCGGCAAATTGCGCTCAAACGGCGTGGTGCGGAAGTGCTCGTCCATGGCATGAAAGCCTGCCAGCATCTGTGTGAACTGTTCGGGGCCAATCGCGATCATCAAGGAAAGGCCAATCGCGGAATCATAGGAATAGCGACCGCCAACCCAGTCCCAGAACTCAAACATATTGGCGGTATCGATGCCAAACTTCGCCACTTCTTTGGTGTTGGTGGAAACGGCGACGAAGTGTTTAGCCACTGCCTCTTTATCACCTAACGCCTTGAGACACCAATCGCGTGCGGAGCCTGCATTCATCAAGGTTTCTAAGGTGGTAAAGGTCTTGGAACAGATGATAAAGAGCGTCTCGGCGGCGTCAAGGTCACGCGTGCATTCCACAAACTCGTTGCTATCCACGTTGGAAACGAAACGCAGGGTCAGGTTGCGGTCACTATAATACTTCAATGCCTCGTACGCCATGAAGGGGCCGAGGTCGGAGCCACCAATGCCGACATTAACGATATTGCGGATGCGCTTGCCTGTATAGCCCTTCCACTCGCCGCTACGTACGCGGTTCGCGAAATTCGCCATCTTAGCGAGCACGGCATGAACTGCGGGTACCACGTCCTCGCCATCAACAACGATAGATTGATCTTTGGTCGCACGGAGCGCGACATGCAGGACTGCACGCTTCTCTGTAATGTTGATCTTCTCGCCAGTGAACATCGCGTCGATGCGCTCGCGCAAGCCAGCTGACTCAGCCAAGGCCAGCAGCAGTTTGAGCGTCTCGTCCGTGATGCGGTTCTTCGAGTAGTCCAGGTAAATACCCTCGGCCTCGACAGCGAAGCGTTCGCCGCGCTGTGCATCCGTGGCGAACAGTTCTCGCAGATGCAGGCTACGTGTCTTTTGATAGTGCTCTTCGAGTGCTTTCCATTCGGGCCGTTGTGTTAACGGCGTTTGATTTGTTGCCATAAATAAATTCTCCTTTGCAGGCATTCTCCCATCATGATATCACACCCCGATTTTGTGGCGTGGCTAGGATAGCAAGCTAATAAGAGCAGGTATGACAGCGGGCTATGATAGGGGGTGGTACACCTTCTGCGCGATGCTTATGTGTTCACAAGATGACCTTGAATGTTACAGTTGTTTCAAATGTTTCAAAGCATAATTGATTGTCATTATGAAATGCAACTTGGTGTGATAAGCTCAGCCGCGAGAGACGCAGTGAGGATTCGCGGTACTCTAGAAGCGGTTTCACAGGAAATGAGGCCAAAAACGGCTCTTTAACATGGCATGGCGACCGCAAGGGATCGCCACTACCATATACGAACGCGCTCTGCGGGCGGCATCGTATAATGATTTTGTCGTCGAATTGGGAGCATATCGACTCAAAGATGATCGCCGTAAGACCTTCTTCACCCAATTTGAAGAGCGGTTGAATGAAGAGATCACGCATCCTCTCTTCGGCTATAAAGTCACCTATCTTCGTTGTTTAGAATTGCAAGCGCGATTGCTCGCCAAAACCCTCACGGGAGAGATCGACGAATATCCACCACTGTTTGTTAAATAAGGAGCGAGAGGTCAAAAAGACTGTATGGGAAGGCGAACTGGAGC
>JBBPYR010000245.1:0-41073 GCA_038199755.1 Ktedonobacterales bacterium
AGCCAGCTAATTCCGCCGGTCAAGATACACCACCAGAGCGCAGAACCGAGAAACACGCCGCACACCACAAGCAAAGCAGTGAGTGGGCTATTTGCTTGCCCACCCACACCAATGCCGGCAAAAATGGCCGCGAACGAGAGAATCGTTAATGGGTTAGTCAGTGTTAGCAAAAAGGTAGAGCTATATGCGCCGACAAAGGTTGTTATGGTTGCTACCTTTTCTTCAGTAGCGGCTCGTTCAGCAGGTTTGGAGAGCAGGGTCTTCACACCCAGGTAGAGTAGAAAGAGACCGCCTAGTATACGAACCCAAAGTTGTTGACTTACGAGGAAGCTGGCGATCACCGTCAAGCCAAAGCCCGCAATACTTCCATAGAGCGCATCGGCAGTAGCTATACCCATACCTGAAATCAAGCCATAGCGAAAACCGCGCAACAGCGTGCGTTGTATACATAACACGCTCATAGGGCCAATGGTGGCGGCAACTGAGAGGCCAATCAGCAAGCCGCGCAACAGAAAATTACTATCCATGTCTTTCTCCTATCAAGACACTAGTGTTACGGTTTTTACAACATAAAAAATCGCCAGGCCTTCATTGAAGGTCTGGCGATAAGTGATGTCTGCTTATTGTATGCTTGTAGTTAGGGGATTAAGGGTAGACGAAGCAAACCAAACCTTCTTATGATCTGGCTGGTCTGCTGCTGTTGCGTTGTGACAGAAAGCATGTGCTTTTGTCGGCTCATTCCACTACTCCCCAGTTGATGATTTAAGGGCATACACGATAAGCTGAGTATAGCATAAACTAACCTACTCAGACAAGCAAAAATGGCATGAACAGAAATAGATTTTTTAGCTCTGTTGAGCTTGCATAAGCAAGTACATCACAATACACTTAGAGTAATTTCGTAGTACAATGAGCTTACTCACAAGCACACGTGAGTACAACATGGAATGGAGAATACGATGGAATACCGTCCACTAGGGCGTACTGGCTGGAATATTTCAACCATCGGCTTTGGCTCATGGGGCATTGGTGGCGATGCCTGGGGAAGCACTGATGACAAAACCTCACTAGCAGCCCTGCACCGTGCGATTGAGCTGGGGATAAACTTTATTGATACGGCAGATGTGTATGGCGATGGACATTCTGAGCAACTCATTGCACAAGTGCGTAAATCACACACCGAACAACTGATCATAGCTACCAAAGCGGGGCGACGCCTCAATCCGCATGTAGCCGAGGGCTATAATCGTCAGAACCTCACCAGTTTTGTTGAGCGCAGCCTACGCAATCTGCAAACGGAGTCACTCGATCTGCTACAACTGCACTGCCCGCCATCGCCAGTCTACGATATGCCAGAGGTCTTCGCGGCCCTCGATGGTCTCGTGCAGCAAGGCAAGGTGCGCTTCTATGGCGTCAGTGTGGAGCGCGTCGATGAGGCTCTGAAAGCGATTACCTATCCCAATGTGCAAAGTGTACAAATTATATTCAACATGTTTCGGATGAAACCAGCAGAACAATTCTTTGCCGCTGCCCGTGAGCGACAGGTTGGAATATTAGCGCGTGTCCCCCTCGCGAGCGGTTTGCTCACTGGTAAGCTAACACGTCAGAGCCAGTTCAGCCCCAACGATCATCGCAGCTTCAACCGTCACGGCGAGTCCTTTGACCAGGGAGAAACCTTCTCAGGTGTTGACTACGAGATCGGATTACAGGCAGTAGAACAACTGCAAGCACTCGTCCCAGCCGGGGCAACGATGGCCCAACTCGCCTTGCGTTGGATTTTGATGTTTCCAGAGGTCAGCACAGCCATCCCTGGCGCGAAAAATCCGCAGCAGGCGGAAGATAATGTAGCAGCCGCCAACCTTGCCACATTAAGCAAGGAGACCATGCAGCGTGTGCAAGAGGTCTATGACACCTACATTCGCTCACAGGTACAAGATCGCTGGTAGCCAAGTCAAGGAGGTGTCCATTGTGTTCTCCTATGCTATGATATACATGAGTATAACGTTATAGGTTGAAGTCAAGAGTGATTGAGATATGACAGGCACAGCAGCACAACCGCTCGATCCGGTTGTACTCATCAATGCCTACGCACAGGGCATTTTCCCAATGGCGGATCACGATGGGAAGCTTCATTGGTATGCCCCCGATCCTCGTGCTATTTTGGAACATGACCATCTGCATGTTTCCCGTTCGTTGCGTGCCACGCTGCGTAAGGGCATCTATACCCTACGCATGGATTCAGCATTTGAAGCTGTCATGCGCTGTTGTGCAGATCGCGCCGAAACGTGGATCAATGAAGAGTTTATCAAAAGCTACACCCAATTACATCGTGTCGGCTTCGCCCACAGCGTGGAAGCGTGGCAAGATGGGCGGTTGGTCGGTGGGCTATACGGTATCGCACTCGGTGGTGCCTTCATGGGCGAAAGCATGTTTTCCTATGCCACCGATGCCTCAAAGGTGAGTCTTGTTACGCTGGTGGGGCATCTCAAAGCACGTGGCTATGTTCTGCATGACACCCAGTTTGTTACGCCGCACTTAGCCACGTTGGGAGTGACGGAAATTTCACGCAGCAGCTATGAGCGGCGACTGCGTGCGGCACTCAAGCTCAAATGCACATGGTCGTAGAATGCGTAGCACCTCTTATTTCGACTCAGATCTTTCTTCTACCCCTTCCTCGTCGTCCTCATAATACTCTTCATACTCTTCCACATCGGCCCGCTCTTGCCGTCGCTGATCTCTGAGTTTCGTTTGTTGCTCGATCTGGCCAAGCCAGCGGAAGAAGAGCGGCGACATGACCACGAGATCAATTAAGCCGGGGATGAGCAAAAGCGCACCACCCACGGCTTGATCGGCAAAGGGGCTGATACCAAGCTGGGCGGGTATGGCATAGTAGGGATACAAGGTTGTACCTGTAAAAACGAGCACAAAGGCAAAGATATCAACGGGTTGGCCATCAAAAAACGCGTAGAGCATCTGCATTGGATAACTCATCTGATGCAGTTCGCGGACAGAGCCAATCAGGGGCCACCAGTTCAGTAACGCCGCCACAAAAATACTCAAAAGCTCAACATGATAAAGCGTGCCATAGCTAAGCGCGATATGATAGAGACGCGGTGTATGCCACAACAGGAAGAGCAGATTAAACGTGATCGACGCCACCAATGGGCGCGTCAGCGTCCTTAAGACCGAGCCTATGACAGGCAAGGCTATCAGCGGGCGTAACAGCGATGCGGGGCAAGCAAACAGCATCAGGGGAGCACACAGCGTCGTGAGCAGCACCGCCTGTGCCATGTGTACGGAAAAGAGTTGTGTGCGTGCAATCGTGTCTATCGGTGTCAGCAAAAGGATTGCCATAATTGCGATGGCCGAAAAGAATGCTATCACGTGACGCGTTTTCACCGGAGTATCCAGCCCATCCGGCGTATTTTTGACAGTACGCACCTTAGCTTGCTTGAGCGCAATAAGATAGAGTGCGGACAGCACGATCAGAAATATGAGCGTTCCTACACTCCAATGCCATGTAAGAGAGAGGCCATACATTGAAAAAACTCCATCTAAAAATAAGAGCGCAAAACATACATTTTTTTATCTTGCCCTAGTATAGGGCAGAAAAGTAAGAGATGCAAAGATAGATAGGATGTACCAATTTTCTGTTTTCGACAGTCTTATTTAGTAGAGATGCCTCACATAAGCGTAGGGACCCCACAAGCATAGAATATGAGCGAGGATGGAAGGATATCTACCTGTGGCGTTGACGGGAAATGTGAGAAATTACCAGTAACTTATACGCACCCAATAACGTCTATAGTGATAGACAAGGAATTTTTAGAGGAAGGGAATATGTTGTATATGGTGTGGGGGGTTTGAGCGTATATGTAGCAAGTAGACCAAAGGGGGTCTGCTCGGTGATCGTTTGTAGGTCTTGTTTGATTATTAGTCACGGAGCAAAAAATTATGATGCCAGAACGTTTTTATACAACTGATGGTACCGACCTTGACCGTCTACTCTCGATGGGTTTTTCTGAAACCGAGGCTGGCCGCCTCATCCACATGAAAGATCACGTTTCCGAGCAGGCTGAATATCGCGAGATGGTGGAAGAAAGCCGCAGGCTGAATTTCATTCGCTGGCTGGTTGAGCATGATCGCATGAGCAAGTAGCCCTCGCGTAGCACATAAAAAGCAGCAAAGCATCTCAGAAGTCTAATTCTGAGATGCTTTGCTGCTTTTTATGTGCTTTTCATGTACTATGAATACTATTTTGGGGTAGGCTGAGGAAGCCGTAAGCCGAATTCTGTACCTGCCAGCCTTACGGCATAGCAGGCAGCAATCATCTATCTGGGATGTTAGTTACCTAACACCTCAAGCGACCAACCCGAAGGTTAACAGGCGAGCAACCTGCAAGCTACCCACAAAGTGCATAGCTTTCCCTCTACTTGGTCTTGCTCCAGATGGGGTTTACCCAGCCAGGCGATCACCCGTCTGCTGGTAAGCTCTTACCTTACCATTTCACCCTTACCCGATACCACGGGACAACGGGTATCCCTTGCACATGGAGTGATACGGGCGGTATGTTTCTGTGGCACTTTCCTTAAGGTTTCCCTTACTGGACGTTATCCAGCATCCTGCTCTATGGAGTTCGGACTTTCCTCGGATGTGTATCCGCGATTGCTTGTCTTCCTCAACCCGTTGTAAGAGTAACACATCTTGTATGATCCGTCCAGAGGTGAGTGTTTCACAGAATTGACACACAATGCAACATAGATACATTGCCATAAAAGCCAAAACAGGTTACAATGTCGGTGGTGTGAATTACAAAAAGCATGTCTAAGGATTATTCGTGTATGTCTACAGGCCGACAGATTCGCCTTACATCCCTTGCCAGCTGCGCTGGGTGAGCATCGAAAATGGGCCCGGCTGCCCTGGCGCAGGTTCTGCGTCCACTCACTTCACCTTCCGCACCAGCAGATCTACTGGTTGGCTTACAGGCCGCAGATGACGCGGCTGTCTATCGATTGAACGCGCAACAGGCTATCATCAGCACAGCGGATTTCTTTCCGCCTGTTGTGGACGATCCGTATGCCTTCGGAGCCATTGCAGCAGCCAATGCACTCAGCGATGTGTATGCCATGGGTGGTCAAGTTCTGATGGCACTCAATCTGGTGGCATGGCCCGATAACCTGGAGTCAGAGATACTCAGCGAAGTACTACGCGGCGGCAGCGACATCATGGCACTGGCGGGCGGCGTTATCGCTGGTGGCCATACTGTTACCGATAAAGAACCGAAATATGGCCTTTCCGTCACAGGAACAGTCCATCCAGAACATATTTTAACTAAAGGGGGAGCCAGACCCGGTGATCTTCTGGTACTTGGGAAACCGCTAGGAACAGGCTTGATTACCACAGCTCATAAACGGAGTCTCGTCGAGGAAAGCGATCTACAGGCGGCAATACGTTCTATGATGTGCTTGAACCGCTCGGCAAGCGAGGCGTTGGTGCAGGCAGGCGACAGGGTACACGCAGTAACAGACATTACGGGTTTTGGTCTACTGGGGCATGCTTGGGAGATGGCGTCACAAAGCCATGTTGGGATGCGTATACGGCACGCTGCCTTACCGCTTTTGCCGAATACGCGTCACTATGCCGAGTTGGGATGCATCACCGGCGGCGCGCATCGCAATGAAGAGTATCTCGCAGCGCACGTGCGTTTCGCACCAGCAATTGACGCCCTTGACCGCGAAATCGTGTGGGATCCACAAACATCAGGTGGCCTGTTCGCGGCCATCGATCCGAGGCTCTGGCCCTCACTGGCGGCTTTGGGAGCAGATATCCCCTTCTGGCTCATTGGCGAGGTAACAGAGGTCAAACAGGATGATGTAGACATGTTGTTGGAGGTATATTAATGTACGAACCGCTAGAGCAAATTATCGGCGTTCATTTTCAAAACGCAGACTTGTTAGGCTTAGCCCTGACCCATCGCTCCTTTATCTATGAGACGGCGGGTGAAGGACTCATCTCAAACGAGCGTCTTGAATTTTTAGGAGATTCTATTCTCGCATTGATCAGCGCAGATTTTCTCTATCGCACCTATCCGCTTTTGGCGGAAGGAGAGCTTACCGATGTGCGTGCTATCCTGGTGCGGGCGGAAACGCTGGCAAACTTCGCGCGTGAGATTGATATCGGTAGCTATTTGCGTATGGGCAAGGGTGAACAGCACACTGGTGGCGGACAACGTGTGCTGGCCTCGGCATTTGAAGCTCTTTTGGGCGCCATCTACCTCGACCAGGGATTAGAAGAGGTGCAGCACTTCTTGCTGCCTAAACTAGAACCGCTCGCCCATACGATTGTCAGCAAGAAGTTGTTTAAAGACAACAAATCTCTTTTCCAGGAATTGGCTCAGGCCCATGATGGTATTACGCCATCATACCGACTGGTAGGCCAGGAAGGGCCATCGCATAACCGTGAATTTACGGTGGAGGTGCTTTTAGGGGAGCAGGTAGCTGGAAGAGGACAAGGACGCAACAAGCAAGGTGCAGAACAAGAGGCGGCGCACGCTGCACTACAAAATAGAGGATGGATTTAAGCGGCGTTTCATCGTGGTATATATTGTAAGAGGGGAAAGAGGCAACGCGCATGCGGCTAGAACCAACACAACGACCAGAACACGTGCTTCGTGTGAGCACACGATTAATTACATCCAGCAATATTTTGCACTTCTCAGCAGATGAACTAGAACACGCGGTTGAACAAGAGCAGATAGACAATCCAGCCTTCGAGGTTGCCGAGCAACGCGTATGCATGTTTTGTGGTTCACGTATGTATAGTCAAACATGCGCGAACTGTGGGCATCTGGCCCAAATCGCCGCGATAGGACAAGCGAGTGAATCAGCAAGCGCGATAGGTCTCACAGAGCCACAGTGGGCCTATCAGCAGCAAACCTTTTATGATATCGACAACTACGGCTTTAACGAGATAGACAGCGACGATGCTTACGACCCGCTGTCACTTATCCCCACAGGGGAAACGCTGACGGAAGCGTTATTGCAGCAACTAGAAGCACTGGTCACACCCAATGATGCAGCCATCGCAGAGCAACTCGTGGGCAATCTCAACGAGCGTGGCTATCTTGAGATCAGTACCGAGGAAATCGCTGCCCATCTGCACGTCTCACTAGAGCGCGTCGAATATGTGCTTGAGCTCTTGCACACGCTCGATCCGCTCGGCATCGGCGCACGCGACCTGCGCGAATGCTTGCTTATCCAATTACAAGCATTATCAGAACAGAAAGCACCCCATCCCTTGGTGCAGACACTGATTGAGCATCACCTCGATGCACTTGGCAAAAACCAATTTCACGAGATTGCCCGCGCCATGAAAGTGCCAGAGCAAGAGGTGCGGCAAGCTAGCCAGTATATTCGCAGCACATTGCATCCCTTTCCCGCGCATATCTACCAGGCTGAAACCTCTTATGCGCGCTCCGTGACTGGCGTAACCTACGTGCGCCCAGATATCATTATTCGCACCGCCGAAAATGGCTTCGAGGTAGAACTGATTGAAGAGCGACGGTATCGTTTCCAGGTCAAAACAGATTATCATGATACCACTTCGATATCCACACAGACACCCGCCCAGACACCTGCTCAGTCATCGGCTCAGCTACCTCCGTCGTCCGCGCAAGAGCAAGGCAGTAACGAAGTACAACGCTACATGCACCACTATAGTAACCATGCCAGATTCTTCGTCGATTGTATCCATCGCCGCTGGCATACCCTCAAGGATGTGGCGGAATTAGTCGTTGCGTATCAAAGCGAATTTCTTGAAAAAGGCATTCGCTACCTGCGCCCGCTCACCCGTGCCGAGATCGCGCAACGCCTCAAGCTTGATGAAGGCACGGTGAGCCGAGCCACCGCCAACAAGTATGCCCTGCTGCCCAATGGCCGTTTGATACCCATGTCCGATTTTTTCGATGGCTCACTCGGCATCAAAGATATTTTACGCGAACTGATTCAATCGGAGGACACCAAGCACCGCCTCAGTGATGAAGACCTGGCGCGCCTCATGACCGCACGCGGCAATGCAATGGCACGTAGAACGGTGACAAAGTATCGCGAAGAAATGGGCATTGGTTCCTCGCGTGAACGCGGCCAATAACACAAGGGCTTGCTCAAGAAATTGTAAGCAGCTTTTTTGGCATGCGCAGCGTTATTGTGAGTAGGGATCTGATTTATCGCATCATCTCAGCTAGCGCGTCACAGGCTACGAAAGGACACCATTACACCCATGACATACACCGAACAGGATACTGAGAGCATTGTTTCAGCAAAAGAACTTAGCCGCAGAGAATTCCTCGCCCTTGGCGTCGCGGCAACACTACCAGTATGGCTCTCCGCGTGTCAGACAGGCACCGCAGGAACAACACCAAGCAGTAGCCCAACAGGAGCAACACCAACCAAACAGCCTTCACCACAAGCATCTCAGCCTGTGCCGCAAGGGACGCCTAGCAGTGATGACTGGGCAAAGCTCGCTAAAAGCTTGCAAGGGCCGCTTATACGTCCAGACAGCTCGCAGTACCCCATTGCGCGGCAACTCTTCAGTTCACGCTTTGATAACGTCTTGCCTGCCGCCATCGCCTACTGTGCCTCGCCCGCTGATGTGCAGGCATGCCTGACGTTTCTGCATAGCTTCAATCTACCATTCGCCATACGCTCTGGGGGCCACTCCTACCCCGGCTACTCCACAACAACAGGCCTCGTGATCGATGTTACACGGATGAACACCATCACCGTGAATACGGGCGCACAAACAGCTACCATAGGCGCTGGCGCACGGCTGATCGATGTCTATAACGTACTGGCACAACATGGCTATGCACTTCCCGCTGGCTCCTGTCCCACGGTGGGCATAGCTGGTCTCGCGCTCGGTGGCGGCGTTGGCGTGCTGGGACGAAAACTTGGCCTCACCTGTGACAGCCTGCTCTCAACACAGATCGTTGTCGCCGATGGGCGGATGCTGACATGCGATGCCAACCATAACGCTGATCTCTTCTGGTCGCTGCGTGGTGGTGGTGGTGGCAACTTTGGCGTATCCACCTCGTTCACCTTCAAAATCTATCCCGTTTCAACGCTGACCATCTTCACGCTGAGATGGCCGTGGAGCAGTGCCGCAGATGTGGTTGCGGCCTGGCAAACTTGGGCACCGCACGCCCCTGATGAGTTATGGTCCAACTGCCTGCTACAGGCAACGAGCGACAAAAGCATCAACCCAATCATACAGGTCAATGGCGTCTATCTCGGCGGCATCACGCCACTAACAAACTTACTCGCACAACTCACCAACCAGATTTCCGCCGGTCAGACACTGCACTATGTCTCAGGCGCGACGCTACTTGATACCATGCTCTATGAGGCGGGCTGCTACGGCAAAAGTGTCAATCAATGTCATCTACCCACACAGAACGCGCAGGGGACGCTACGCCGGGATACCGCCAGCGTCAAATCCGATTATTACACCAGCTCCCTATCGCGCCAGGGCATCAATGCGCTGGTCAACGCGGTCTCCACTCGCCATGCCTCTTCGCAGTTGGGAGATGGCGGTATCGGGCTAGATGCGCTCGGTGGTGCCATTAATCGCGTGGCGGCGAATGCCACAGCCTTCGTGCATCGCAACGCGCTCTTTTCCGCTCAATATTCGGGCAGTTGGAACACCAGCGATCCGGCAACGGTCGTAAACGCAAACCACACCTGGCTCAACAATACTTGGCAAGCCATGCGTCCCTTCGCCAGTGGCGGTGCCTACCAGAACTACATCGACCCTGATCTGGCAAACTGGCAGCAAGCATATTATGGGGCTAATCTGACACGTCTACGCCAGGTCAAGACAACCTACGATCCCCAGAACTTTTTCCATTTCCAGCAAAGCATCCCCACGTAGGACTAGGGCAACAGCGAAGCATGCTATAAATCTCGCCCCTACGGGGTGTTTTGTGGCAATAGTGATAGCTTGGTTTGCATGAAGCGCGGTTTGGGCATATAGTGGTAGTGTCTTACCAATGTATTTGAGCGGAGACACCCATTTACACATTACATACATCAAAAGGTTGCAGAAAGGGGACGAGAGAAACATATATGCCAAATCAAACCACAAGCACATTACGAACACTAGGTATTCTGACAGGGGGAGGAGACGTGCCGGGCCTCAATGCTGCGATTAAAGCCGTTGTCTATCGTGGAGAGGCACAAGGCATGCGTATACTTGGTCTACGAGCGGGTTGGGAAGGAATCACCTTTCTTAATCGTTCCTTGAGCCACGAAGAAATTACTTTCCGCCAGGACGACCCCAACACATGGAAAAATGGCTATATCATGCCGCTGAACCGCCTCAATACCTATGCTATTGATCGGCAAGGAGGCACCATCTTACAATCTACCCGTACTAATCCAGCGAAAACAAAGGTAAGCGGCTTACCCGACCACCTCGCTGCGTATGGTCAGGGGCGCAAGCCAGATGAACAGGTAGATCTGACCGAAGAGGTGCTGAAGAACATGAGTTTTCTGGGGCTAGATGGCTTAATCGTGATCGGTGGCGATGATACCTTAAGCTACGGCGCGAAACTGGCAGAGCGCGGTGTCCCGGTCTGGGGCATTCCTAAAACGATGGATAATGATGTGCCAGGAACGGATTACTGCATCGGCTTCCAGACAGCGATTAGCCGCGCAGCCGAGTTTATCAATCGCATCCGCTCGACGGCCAGTTCGCATAGCGAGACTGTGCTGTTCCGCATGTTTGGCCGTGACGCGGGCTTCACCGCCCTTGAAACCGCCGTTGTCACTTGGGCAGATCGGCTGGTTATTCCCGAAGTGGCGGCCAACATCGACACCCTAGCCGATCTCGTGTTGCAGGATCGTAAAAATCCACAAAATTACTCGATGATCATTATGTCGGAGGGAGCCAATCTGGGCGTTCCCGTGCCAGAAGAGGGCCCAGCCGATGCCTATGGACATCGCAAGAAGGCGAACATCGCCGAGTTCCTGAGCAATGAACTCTCGGTGCGCATACCGCATGTTCGTTTCCTGCCCATCGACCTGACCTACTTTCTGCGTAGTGGTGAGCCAGAAGTCTATGACAAACACATGGCCATCTACTTTGCCAACCTGACGATGAGCTACGTCGAGAAGCACTCCTATGGCGTTATGGCCGCCCATCGCGACGGGCAATTTATCGCAACAGATATTCCTAGCAAGAACTTTCCTGCCCGCCGCGTTGACCCAGCAGACTACAACGTCCAACGTTGCCGCCCAAACTTCGAGCATATTAGCGGCACATACCAACCTCAAAGATAATTGATAAGCAAGGAGCAGAGGGGTGACACACATCTGCGTGTGTCACCCCTCTGCTCCTTGCTTACTTCTTCCCTTGGTCTGGTGCTTCTGGCTCTGCGTATAAGGTCTTTTCACGCTCGTAAATGACCATACCAGGGCCACCACCCTTCATGTGGCGCACATGCTTTTGTAGCGTATAATCTACGGGCACGCTGGTACTACCTCTGGCCTGGCTATAATATGCTGCCATGCGAGCCGCTTGGTCGATGGTACCACGTGGGACCTCGCGACCCGCGACCTTTACAATCACATGCGAGCCGGGAACGCCACGTGCATGTAGCCAAATATCATTCGCCGTCGCCTGATGGAACGTGACCTCCTCGTTCTGACGGCTATTTTTACCGATCAGGATGGTGAAACCGTCGCTGCTTTGCAGATGGATGGGAACGCCACCACCAGGAAGAGCAGGCTTCCCCTTCCCACCCTTGCCTCCCTTCCCACCTTTGCCGCTTTTGCTCTTCTGCGCCGCCTTTTGCGCTCGCTTATCCAGTTTAATCGCCTTGCCACGAATGTAACCCGCCGCCTGCACCTCGGCCTTGACCAGTATCACCTCCGGGGGCGTCTCCGCGAGCATCAGGTCGGCAAGGAGTTGTTCAACCGTGGCAAGTTCCACCTTATTCTCTTCAATCTGTGTTGGCACCAAGGCGGCAGCTCGGCGCAGTTTGTGATACTTGTTAAACAAGCGGTTGGCATTGCCAATGGCATCGAAGCGCGGGTCCAGCGACACTTTAACAATGGTTTCAGGACTGGTTTCATCAAAGAAGTTTTGCAAGTCTACACTCGTCTGCCCCTGTTGAATATCATTTTGATAGGCCAGCAAGAGTTCACCCTGCAAGCGATAACGATTTGCCTCCTCGATGGTTGCCAGTTCCTGATGCAGCAATTCGGCCTTGCGCTTACAACGATCACGCTGCGTCTGCAAAATCTTGCGTACAGGGGTGCGGATGCCATCCATCGCATCGCGCCACTCAGTACGGGCATAATAGTCGTCCAGAATAACATTCATCGAAGGCGACCGTCGAATATGCATTCCCGCCTCGTGCGCATACTGCTCGAGCGCATAAGGAGCAAAGGCTATAGGAAATTCCTGTGCGGATGCTGTAGGTTGGACTTCTTCAGCTTGTTTCCCTTTGATCGGCTTTGGCCCCTCCACGAGTTGTGGTTGCCAGCGATGGGTGTCATACAGAGCGGTGAGATCACGCACGCTCCAAGCCAGTTCTTCCCAAAATCCCTCTTGCTGCATACCTTCTTCGATGGTGGTCTCGCTCTGCCCTGTGACGCGATAGACCGTCTCCCGTGCTACTAGCGGACTCAGGCCCTGCAGGTGTTTGGTCAATACCTGCCAGACCTTCGGTTGCTCTTTTGCACGCTTGCGCGTTTTCGCTGTTACCTCTTCGGGCGGCGCAGCAAGATCATCGCTAGCAGAGATCACTAATTGCGCGGCGGTGACAGTCGTTGGTTCCAGGCGAGGCAGCGTTTGAGTGGCAAGGGTGCGCTGCTGCGGTGGCGGCGCGACATAAGGAATACCGGCGGCAATCACACGATAGCGGTTCACGTCAGAGCCAACCCGTTTCAGGCTCCCCAAAATCATGTTTTGCTCATCACAGAGAATGATATTACTGATACGCCCCATAATCTCGATGATCAGATGGAATCGTGTACGCTCCGCGCCCTCGCCTTCGGCGTTACTGCGATAGCCCGCAATGATTTCGACGACACGCTCCCAACGTGGTTGCGTCACCGCCTCGATACGCGCCCCTTCGAGATGCTTACGTAAAAGCATCACAAATGGTGGTGGCTCGCTGGCAATCTTTGTTGGCTTCAACGAGGTTACATGCACACGGGCGAGTTGTGGATGGGCCGAAAGATAGAGCCAACGATTGTGTCCACCCTGTCCATCGCGTGCCGGGGCATAGCATTGCAACGCAATCGCGTGCTCTGTCGGTTGAATGATAGTATCGATGCGTGCCCCCGGCAAGAGCACACGCCACTCATCGCACACAGCCGCTAGTGTGATGGCATCTACGTACATAAGCCGTCCAATCTATAGGTGATCATGAAGAGATTAAAGCACTATATGTTGTGTATGATAATAACAAGGTCTCTTCTAGATAGCAAGTCATGTCAGAGACAACAGGCACGACAAGAAGCATAACCAGAGCAACCCTTTGTGTTGTACAATAAAAACAATAGCAGCAACCCGCCAAGAAATACAAAGGTGTAGCCATTGAGCTTTGAGAGTATCTCTATACTAAAGAGGAGGGCATTCATTCAGCTATGAGAAGCACCTAAAGCAAATGCTCACGTCACCTTTATTGTAAAGCTATCAGGAAGAACACCATTCATGATATCTCAAACGGAGTTCGCAGTGTCCAAGCAAAATGTATCACAGCAACCAGCAGGAGAGTTCATCTCGACGGAAAGACAGGGATTACTCTTTGTTTTATCCGCACCATCAGGAACGGGAAAAGATAGCGTTATCCAAGCCCTGCGAGAGAGTGGTGCGGATTTTTATGTTGTAGCGTCAGTCACGACTCGTGCGCCACGCCCCGGCGAAAGCGAGGGCAACCCGTACCACTTTATTAGTAATGCAGCTTTTGAAGAGATGATTGCGCGTAAACAATTGCTTGAATACGCTAACGTACATGGTAATTGGTATGGTCAACCATTACAATCAATTAGGGACAACATGCGTTCAGGGCGAGACGTGCTTCTCAAAATCGATGTACAAGGCGCGGAAACTGTTCGTCAAAAGGTATCAGGAGCCATTTTCATCTTTCTCGTACCTGGCTCAGTCGAAGAATTGGCCTTGCGGCTCAACCGCCGTCAGACGGAAACATCGGAGGAGCAAGAGCGCAGACTGGCAGACGCACGGATAGAGCTAGCCAAGCGAAATCAATATGACTATGTTGTCGCCAATCGGCAAGGGCAACTACAGGAGGCGGTACACTGTCTGCGCGCCATTATGCTCGCAGAACACTGTCGCACACACCCCCGCATCGTAAATCTATAGCAGCATCAAGGAGTGAGTTTTCTATGCAAGAAGAAGGGCGTTTTCTGCAATCCGGCACGAAAGAGCGTAACCTAGCGATAGAACTCGTACGTGTGACGGAAGCCGCAGCACTCAGCGCGGGCCGTTGGATGGGTAAGGGTAACAAGGAGATGGTTGATCAGTCTGCCGTAGACGCTATGCGCATTGCTGTAGATGGTGTCGACATGAATGGTGTTGTCGTGATCGGTGAAGGCGAGAAGGACGAGGCCCCGATGCTGTATATCGGCGAGCAGGTCGGCAATGGACTCCCACCCGAAGTTGATGTAGCCGTTGACCCCGTGGATGGCACCCGTCTCCTAGCGCTGGGCCTCCCTGGTGCGCTGGCAGTCGTCGCCACAGCGGAACGCGGCACCATGTATTCAGCACCGCCGGGGGTCTTTTACATGCAGAAAATCGCTGTTGGGCCAGCGTTCAAACATGTCATCGATATCAATGCGCCTGTTGCCGTGAACCTTGACCGTATTGCGCGCGTGCGTGATGCGCATATCGATGACCTGACGGTGGTGCTACTTGATCGCCCACGCCACCAGGATCTCATTCGGCAGATACGCGAAGTGGGCGCACGCATCCGCTTAATTACCGATGGCGACGTGGCAGCTGCGATACAGGCGGCGATGGAAGACTACACTGGCATTGATGTGATGATGGGAACAGGTGGCGCACCTGAAGCAGTGTTAGCGGCGGCAGCGATCAAGTGTATCGGCGGCGAGATTCAATGCAAAATCTGGCCGCGTGATGAAAAAGAACGCGAAAAACTCAAAGGTGACGGCATCAACCTCGATCAGGTTTTCCGCACCAATGACCTCGTGAAGGGCAACGATGTATCCTTTGCCGCCACAGGCATCACTACTGGTGATCTGCTTGACGGCGTGCAATATTTCGGTTGGGGTGCATTCACCTCTTCCGTCATGATGCGCTCCCGCTCTGGCACGGTTCGTTACATCAAGGCGCGCCATAAGTGGAGTCAAAACGGAAAAGGGCCTGGTAAAGCTCGCCCATAATGAAGAGCGTGCGCGTAACACATTACGCGCCACCTTTTCGCATGGCGATCACCTTTGTGGGTGTGATCGTCATGCTCGCATGAAAAGATGAACCGCACCCGTTGCTAAAGGTGACGCAGTTTTTCAATTACAGCGTCCGCCACCTGTGAGGTGCCAACCGCTGTGGCATCGTCTGGCCGTGGTTTAAGATCATAGGTGACACTCTTGCCCTCGGCGATAATTTGTGTCAGAGCCTTCTCCAGGCGGATCGCCGCCTCTTTTTCGCGCAAGTGGCGCAGCATCAGCACACCAGAGAACATCATCGCCATCGGGTTCACCTTATTTTGCCGTGCATATTTAGGCGCGCTGCCATGCACAGGCTCGAACACAGCATACTGACTGCCAATGTTCGCCCCTGGTGCAACCCCCAATCCCCCAATCAGGCCAGCGGAAAGATCAGAAATAATATCGCCATACAAATTTGGTAGGACTAGCACATCGTAGTTTTCTGGCTTTTGTACCAATTGCATACACATGTTATCGACGATACGATCTTCATATTGAATATCGCTATATTCCTTTGCGACCTCATGGGCCGTAGAGAGAAAGAGGCCATCGGATAGGCGCATAATATTGGCCTTGTGAACCGCCGTTACTTTCCGCCGATTATTAGCACGAGCATATTCAAAAGCAAACTTTACGATGCGCTTTGTCGCAGCCACCGAGATAAATTTGACACTTATAGCTGAGTTGGGATCAAGCGAGGTGCCAGACATACGCCCAATCGTCTCTAACAGCTCTTCGTAGTCCTGTGAGCCGCGCTGAAACTCGATACCAGCGTACAGGTCTTCGGTATTCTCACGCACTATAATGAGATCAATATTTTCATAGCGGGAACGCAATCCGGTATAGGTCTTGGCGGGTCGGAGATTTGCGTAGAGGTCAAGCTTCTTCCTTAAAGCGACATTCGCACTGCGCATCCCTTTACCAACGGGAGTAGTAATTGGTCCTTTCAAGCCCACTTTCGTGCGCTTGATAGACTCGACAGCTGCATCAGGCAAGGTTGTGCCACATTTCTCTAGCATTTCCGCTCCTGCCTGTTGCACATCCCAGTCAAACGAAATACCAGTAGCCTCAAGCACGCGGCGCGTTGCTTCAGTAATCTCTGGTCCCGTTCCGTCGCCTGGAATGAGCGTAACTGCATACGGCATGTAATCCTCCATGATAGATAGCCAATTACTCTGAGGGAGACATATAAACCATCCGATTATAGCATATACACACTTTATTCAATCTCACAATCTCCCTATACAATCTCACAATAAGCATCACACATATTTTGCAGCTATTGTTCTGCTTACCCCACTCACGCCATGACTCACGCTACGGCTTTGTCAGCTTTGTTTTGCCAGTTGCAGTGCCGGTTGTCTTCTTCTTGGCTGCCGTTCCTGCCTTTGACGTACTCGAGGCTCGGCTCGTGGTTTTGCGTGCGGCGGGCGTTTTCGCTGCGGCACGGGTGTTAGTCGTGCGGCGCGTCGTAGTCCGTTTTGTCGGTGTTGCTGTGGCACCATCAGCAGCGGATGATGGTGTTGCCTTCTTACGGGTCGTCTTCGTTGTGCCAGCAGCAGCATCGAGTGATGATGAGTCTGTTGAGGTTGCCTTCCTGCGCGTCGCGCCACCTGTTTTCTTGGCGGAACCTTGTGGTGATGCCTCTGCGTTACGCTGCGGCACAATCACCTCTTGATAACACACAGGGTCTTGCCCATCTTTCACCACCACCATCAGGCCGCCACAATTCGGACAAGGGTCGGCAATTGGCCGTTCCCAAATGGCAAAGTTACAGGTGGGGTAGTTGGAACAGCCGTAAAAGGTACGCTTCTTCAGTCGCGTTTTACGCTCAACCAGATCGCCGCCACAGTTCGGACAGAGCGCGCCAGTCTTGTTGACAAACGAGCGTTTATAGTCACATTCTGGGAAGCCTGAGCAGGAGAGAAAGCGCCCAAAACGACTGGTGCGAATGACAAGATTACGACCACATTGAGGGCAAATCTCGTCGGTCTCTTCCAGCGTCTTTTGGACGCGCTCCATCTCGGCTTCGGCTTTCTTCATCGTATCTTTGAAATCGTCATAGAAGCCATGCAAAAACTCTGTCCAGGAGTAGCGTCCTTCCTCGACATCATCAAGTTTGCGCTCCATTTCAGCGGTGAAGCGAACATCGACAATATCCGGGAAGTGCTTGGTCATCATCTCATTGACCTTCTCGCCCAACGACGTTGGCACGAAACGTCGCTGCTCCTGATCGACATAGCCGCGATCCTGAATGGTACTAATGATTGGCACATAGGTGCTTGGGCGTCCGATGCCTTGCTCTTCCAGTTCTTTGATCAGGCTGGCCTCAGTGAAGCGCGGAGGCGGCTGTGTGAAATGCTGCTCTGGTTTGAGGCCATGCAGGTCAAGCGTTTCGTCTACCTTCATAATAGGTAGCTGCTTTTCATCTTCCTCACGCGGCCACACCGCGTAGAAGCCAGGGAACTTGAGATTTGAGCCGGTGGCACGGAAGACATATTGCTTGGCAACGATATCGACGCGCACCGTGTCAAACACTGCGGGCGTCATGAAACTAGCAACAAACCTGCGCCAGATCAGGTTGTATAACTTGAACTGGTCTGGTGAAAGGAACGCCTTGACGATTTGCGGTGTCAGCGAGACATCGGTTGGGCGGATGGCTTCGTGAGCATCCTGTGTCGTAGCCTTTGCCTTTCCTATACGCCCCGGACCCACATAGGGCTGTCCGTACTCCTGCTTGATGTATGCCTTGACACGCCCCTGAGCCTCTTCAGAAACACGGGTTGAGTCTGTACGCATATAGGTAATCAAGCCCTGATGCCCACGCTCACCTAGTTCAATACCTTCATACAAATGCTGGGCAAGGCTCATGGTTTTCTTTGGCTTAAAGTACAGGCGCACCGAGGCATCTTGCTGCATGGTGCTGGTCGTATAGGGCAGGTAGGGCTGGCGACGCTGCTCACGCTCCTCATACTTCAAGATGCGATAGGTCGCGCCTTTCAGTTCTGCGAGGATCGTGTCCGCTTCCTCTTGCGAGGTGATTTTTATACGACCCTTCTCCGTCTTTGGTGCTTTCGCGCCATTTGCAGCATTCGCTTGCTCCTCTTTATCAGAGGTCTGCTCGTCACTATTGTACGTGCCAATATCTTTGAGCCGTGCAATCAACGCCGCCTCGAAATGCTGTTTGTCCTTTTGTTTGCTCAGGGTGGCGGTAATGCTCCAATATTCTTCTGGTACGAAGGCGCGAATCTCGAACTCGCGGTCACAGATCAGTCGTAACGCAACCGACTGCACACGGCCCGCGCTTGTGCCCGATTGAATACGCCGCCACAGCAGGGGGCTAATTTTGTAACCAACGAGCCGATCTAGCACACGACGCGCTTGCTGCGCATTAAACAAGTCTTCATCGATATCACGCGGTTTCTTAATCGCTTCCTGCACCGCACTTTTGGTAATCTCATTAAAAACGGCACGGCGGGGATTTTGCAGATCGAGCAAGTGTTTGAGCGACCAAGCAATAAACTCTCCTTCACGATCAGGGTCAGGTGCCAGAAACACTTCATCAGCGCGTTTGGAGGCAGCTTTTAGTTCGCTAATGAGTTTATCTTTTTTCTCGATGACTTCGTACTTAGGAGCAAAATCTTTCCGTGTGTTAACACCCAATCCCTTTTTGGGCAGGTCCATAATATGGCCCATAGAGGCACGAACTTCAAAATCGCGCCCTAAAAATTTCTCAATTGTTTTTGCTTTTGCTGGTGATTCTACAATTACTAGCTTTTTTGCCATCAACCTGTCCCACCGTTTACTTACTTACTATTGGGTCCTCTACAGAGGTTTATACATAACCATCAGTCTCCATGATAGAATAGCATACCATGACAAGACCTTCTTCACACTAAGGAACGAAAAAACCGCGCCAAAAATTTCTTATGAGCATACTATACTATAGCAAGTGCTCCTATTCTTCCAGAAAAGAAGGTTATATCTTGACCCAATTGCGCTTGCATGCTATGCTGCAAACAACAATATTACAAGAAAAAACATTCGCTCCCTTGTAAGGCTGCGAAAGGCTGCGACATGCAAAAACAAAAATCATCCCGATTGAGTTTCTCCAAGGCGCGCTCACAACGACGTGAACGTTCAAATAAACAGGCAAACAGTATTACAAACACGTTGAAAGGTGGCCGAAAACGCCCTCCTCAGAAACGTCAGTACAAACGTGGTTCGCTGCGGGCAGGTCTGGCCGTGCTCAGTGGACGAGCTGCGGGCGCAATCAGTCGCCGTCTGCATCTCGGGGGTGGCACGAGCATCGTCGGCGTGGTTGCTCAGCGTCTATACCCAGATATCGTCCAACATCTTGCCGCCCAGTTAGAATATGGCAGCATTATGGTGAGCGGCACCAATGGGAAAACAACAACCAGCGGCTTTATTTCCGCAATTGTGAGTGATGCGGGTATACACGTCTGGCGCAACCGTGAAGGCTCTAATTTAATGCGTGGCGTCGCAAGCTCACTCGTCATCCGAGCTTTACCCAATGGCCAACTACGCCGCTCAGGAAAAGCTCTTTCTGTCCTAGAGATTGATGAAGCGGTCTTGCCACAAGTGACACAGATTGTCTCACCACGCGTCCTTGTCTTAACGAACCTATTTCGCGATCAACTCGATCGTTATGGCGAAGTTGATAGCGTAGTTACTTATTGGAAGCAAGCAATCAGCACGCTACCAGCAGAGACAACGCTCGTGCTCAATGCCGATGACCCCGCCATTGCTGTGTTGGGCGAGTCCTATACAGGCAAGGTTCTTTATTATGGTATCGAAGACCTCTCACTCGACATCAGCAGCACACAGCACAATAAACGCCATCAAGTGATTGATACGCGGACGTGTCCACGCTGTGGTAGTGAGTATCAGTATGATGTACGCTTCTATAGCCATATGGGACACTACCATTGTCCGCAAGGGGATACACAGCGTCCACAGCCAGAAATACGAGCCTTACAGGTGCAGGTGGACGATTTTGACCGCTTGCGTACCGTGATAGGAATAGGGGATACACAACAAGAAGTGACCGTTCCACTGCCTGGGCTGTATAATGTCTATAATGCGCTGGCCGCAGCCGCAGCCGCACACGCCCTCGACATTGGTTGGGGGCCGATAGTAAGTGGTATTGAACAATCAAAGCCTGCCTTTGGACGGGGAGAACGCATTCAAGCTGATGGGCGCACACTGCGTTTGCTGCTTGCCAAAAATCCGACGGGCTTCAATGAAGTGTTACGTACACTCTTTAGTGATGGCTCCTCACGACATGTGCTATTCGTCCTGAATGATAACATTGCCGATGGCCGTGATATTTCCTGGATCTGGGATGTCGATTTTGAACGCGCACGTGGCCTCTTGAGCACGCTGGTGCTAGCAGGCACACGCGCATTTGACTTAGCACTACGCCTCAAGCTTGCAGGCATTCCACAAGACGAGATGCTGATTGTGCCAGCAACGCCCTTACGGACGACGCGCAATGATGAAACGGCTAGAAACCGTTCCCGCCGTGCTGCGACAGCGTTGAAAGCGGAGCAAGGTGAAACGGCAACCGCATTTACCACGCCGCCGAAGAATTATGTATCGGTAGCGCATACATATGGATTGAAGAAGGCACTCGATACAGCCTTGGACAAGACGCCACGAGGTGAAACTTTGTTTATCATCCCTACGTATACTGGCTTATTAGAAGTACATCATGAGCTTGAATTGCGTGGGCTAGCACCACACTATTGGGAAGGAGACACCGTGTGATGAATAGCTTTACCGCGCCACTCACGCTCACATTAGGTCATTTATATCCGAATCAGTTGAATTTGTATGGTGATCGTGGCAATATTATGACATTGAAGCATCGTTGTCAGGCTCGCGGTATTCAGTTCCGTGTTGTCGAGCTAGGCCTTGGTGATGCTCTGGCACCCGACGAATATGATATGCTCTTTATCGGTGGAGGACAGGACAGGGAACAGGCTCCCGTGGCTGAAGACTTGCATGAGATGAAGGGCATTGGCTTATGGGCCGCGATTGAAGACGACATGCCTGTGCTGGCAGTATGCGGCGGTTATCAGTTATTAGCGCACTATTATCGCCCGGCAGAAGGACCAGATATGCGCGGCTTGGGCGTTTTCGACGCCTGGACCATTCACAAAGGTATAAACGTTCCACGCTGCATCGGCGATATAGCGATTAGTTGGGGTGGAAGTACACTCGTTGGCTTTGAGAATCATGGCGGTCGCACCTATCTAGGGACTGCCAAGCCACTTGGGAAAGTGTTGAAGGGATACGGCAACAACGCAGAGGATCAGACAGAAGGGGCAACGTACCGCAACGCCTTCGGCACCTATATGCATGGGTCGCTCCTT
Organism: Ktedonobacterales bacterium; assembly: GCA_038199755.1. Classification (GTDB taxonomy): domain Bacteria; phylum Chloroflexota; class Ktedonobacteria; order Ktedonobacterales; family Ktedonobacteraceae; genus JBBPYR01. Next base: position 21,872 of record JBBPYR010000245.1, read on the forward strand.
CCGAAGAATCCACACTTTGCCGATCATCTCATCACCCTGGCATTAAAACGGAAGTATGGCGAAATGGAAGATCCAGTACCGCCTTTAGAAGAGAATGTCTTGCAAGAAGCTATCCTTGATACTCATGCCAAAAATGGTACAAATGAAGCTATGCCATCGGTTATACTACCTGTAGCGGCTTCTGCACACAACGAATTGACTGTACTTTCAACGTTAGATGATGGATTGGAATGGGAGGCCCATGCCTCTCTACTTGAACGTCTAGGATTATATGCGGCGGCAAACAAAGCATTGCGGTCATATACATTACAAGCGGCAAATGCGTCTTTTACAGCACACGCCCTAACCTGACGTTTCTGCTATGCAAGGAAAACCATGCTATGAGTGCTGATCGATCAATGGCTCGTTGCTCTTTTTGTGGTCGCTCCTCTTCTGAGGTCCGGCGTATGATTGCAGGTCCTGGAGCTGCCAATATATGCGATGAGTGCTTACGGCTCTGCGACGACATTCTTCAGGACACCACACCATTCTCAGAAAAAGCGTTAGAGTTGGCCTCACGTCCCCCCGTCGTTGTCACCGCTCCTCAGATTCGAGAACAGTTACCAAATAATGCGATAGTGGGGTCGGGAGTCGGGGTGGGGCAAGAACCACTGCGCATAGTAAATGTGGAATCAGAACAGAAGCAGCAAGACATGACTTTATTGCTGCACCGTATCCAATTTTACGCGACCCATTTTGAATTGCATTACCTGTGGATTAGACCGCCATTTACGGCTGGCTTTGCCTTTGTGCCACGCCTCATCTTTTCCATAACAGATAACACGGGCACACAATGGCTGGGCGAACGTGGCGGCACACTACTCGCACGTCCAGAATTAGCCAGTGGCCCTAATCATGCTGTCTATCAGGGAAATGCCCGTTTCCAGAAGGTGCCATCCCCTGAAGCGCATATGCTGACCATTCGTGCTGTAGACCCGATTGGGCAATTTGACGAGTCACCACCTACCCCTTGGCACTTTGAGGTCACGTTCTAAGAAAAAAGCAGTGACGACGTGGTATCTGTAAAATACCACGCCGTTACTGCTGTATGACTGTAGCTTGTTTGCTTACTCTATGCTGGGAATGAGTAGACCATAGCCACCCTGTTCCAGTTTATACATCACATTGACACTTTTGCTCTCTTCGTTAAAGAAGGGGAAAAATGTCGCGCCAGTCTCCTCCATCTGAGCAATCACTTCCTGACCATTCATAGGTTCCGTGGGCAGGTTGCGAATCTCCACGATGCGTGACCACATTGCTTCGTTGTCCTCCTCCTCAACACTGCTATCAAATTGCAAATCGCTGACATCCAGTTCATCATCAGCAGCAGTAAGGACACCAGAACGTGCAAGGGAAAGCACATTCACCTTCTCCTGCACATGCACATGGCGTTTGGCCGTGGTCTGACGATCTTTCTGCCGTTCAAGTTGCGTTTCGATCTTATCAATTACAAGATCAAGCGCAGTACTGGCATTGACAGCACTTACCTCACTACGTACGGGATGGGAGTTCAATGCGAGTGCCAAATGGACGGAAAAGCGATCGCGTAAACTGCGTGTTCGTTCCTCGGATACTGTTACCTCAACTCGTGTCTGCTCACCCACAAGACGAGAGAGCCGCTGAACCTTGCGCTCAATCCGTTGACGCAACTGTGGCGTCACCTCCATTTGTCTCCCTTTAATCACAATTTGCATAGCTTTCCTACCTTCTCTTTCCAATTCCAAAAACCAAAACAAACGTCTATTGGAAGGGATACGCGGGGATACATGAACACACATCTATTATACCATCAGGACAAAGTGTTGATGCCTGTTGTCCATTATTTTTTCATAAAGAGCTTTTCTGTCAGGTTGCTATAGATGGCTATCAATCTAGATGAAAAACGTGTTATCCAGATATTGAGTTTGTCCCTCTTTATTGCTATCGGCATGAATAAAATTTCATATACCTGCAAGGCATATTCATAAAAAATTCATGCAAGAATGCTATGCTTACCATCACAAATACATGGATAGTAAGGAGAGGGCATTTCCTGCTACAGAAGAGCGTGTTACAGCAGAAGCCCACAAAGCACAATATGACAGAGTTACCAAACAACCAACATATTACCTATCAGCAGCAATATCGTAAGTGTGGGAAAACCTCGTGTAGCACCTGCCGCACGAGTCACGGGCACGGGCCATATTGGTATGCCTATTGGCGTGAGGGGACACGACTCCGTTCAGGGTATGTGGGGAAGGTTGACCCACACACGCCACAGAGTGTAGCGGTTGCGATGGAAGGCCCTGAACGCCCAGCGGAACGCTTGATCGACAGCAAGCGTGCCATGCCTATTTCGGCATAGCCATCGCGCTCTTCATCCTCAGCATGACACGGGCATAATCCAGGGCTGTTGCAAGATCGGAAACATGTGGCGTGACCATTCCGTAGGGACCAGCTTATGGGCATTAATTAATTAAACTGGTAATGATGGAAACCCATCCGTAGGGGCCAGATTTATCGCGCCCCGTGGCGATTTATCGCCCGTGATCAGGTACGTGGGCGCGATAAATCTGGCCCCTACGGGCCTGCAGCGCGCTTCGCTGCTGCATATGCTATTACCAGGTTCATTTGTTAAGGCATGGTTCAAATGAACTTGACACTTTTGTGCTTGTATCAATCAAACAGTGTCAAGCAGAATTGTCTCTATTTGAACCTTGCCTAAACACCATAAGCTGATCCCTACGGAATGTGCAACAGCCTTGGGGCATAATCTAATCAGGCAGCGTGTTACTATGCACTGATGCTATAATAGAGTACTTTATAGCAGAAAAGAATGGGAGCACGCTTGTTATGAAATGTCCTTTTTGTGGACACACCGAGTCACGTGTCAAAGACTCACGCGATATCGGTGATGCCATCCATCGACGCCGCGAATGTGAGCACTGCAAGGCTCGTTTCAGCACCTATGAGCGTGTTGAGAAATTCCATCTGATGGTGATTAAACGCGATCAGAGACGCGAACCCTTCGACCGCCAAAAGCTTTATCTGGGCTTACGTAAGGCCTGCGAGAAACGACCCTTGCCAGCGAACGAGATCGAGAGTGCCGTCGAGGAAATCGAACAAGAGCTCTATCGCTTCGGCAAGCAAGAGATTCCGAGCAACATTATCGGCGAACTGGTTATGGAGCATCTACGTAGCATGGATAAGATCGCCTATATTCGTTTCGCAAGCGTCTACCGTTCCTTTGGCGATGTCGAAACAATGTTTGAAGAGATACAAAGCCTGCTCAACCGCGAGAAAACAGACCCCCCGATACCCCAATAAGACAGCGTTTCGCTGAAACGCTGTCTTATTGGGGTATCGTTCTTGTTGCTTTACTGTTGCGCCTTGCGTAAGCGACGGCTTAACACACCGAGCAATTTCAGTGACATATCAGGATGCGTTTGCAATATGGTGCGGAACTCCCACACGGGCAAAAGAAGCGCGGTCACGTCCTCGATAGCGGTAACAGTTGCCGAGCGAGGCAGATCATCCAGCAAAGCCATTTCGCCCAATACATCGCCAGGGCCATAAATACCGACTTCAACCTCTGCCCTATCGGGATTGGTAGCAATCGTGATACGCACTTTGCCATTTTTCAAGACATACAAGCCCACGCCTGTATCACCTTGTGAAAAGAGCACAGTACCCGCACTATACGAGCGTTCCTGACAACTCTTCGCCAGTGTTTGCAATTCCTTTTTGTTCAATGTAGAAAATAAGTCCACATGAGCAAGCATCTCTTCGTTCAAAACGAACCTCCTGGGAAATAATTGCGCGTGTTGATTACCAATTACCGTTGGTCATCCATCCTATAAAACGTATTTTATCACATCAGTGTTATTTAGAATAGCTTTTTGACTTTCCACTCATGTCGCACTACAATGAAGATAGGATAATAATGCATCTTAACGGAGCTTTAAGCCAACAACAACCATCATTCAGGAAAGGTGAGAGGTAAGCGCATCCTTTCAGAAGATGTGAGGAATAGATTTCATGACAACGCAAGACAATGAGAAGCAAGAAAAAGATCGGCAAAAAGCCGAGCAACGCCTACAAGAAGGCGTGGCAGCCTATAATGACGGTCAGCATGAGAAAGCAATCGAGGCCTTCACCGATGCCGAAATACGTTTTCGGATGACGGGTGACTTCAAGCGTGCGGGTGACAGTCGTTCTTTGTTGGCCGATGTCCAACGGCAAGATAATATGCTAGAGCAAGCTATTACCAGCTATCAACGGGCACTGAACTTCTACCGTGACGCGAAACGTCCTGTGAATATGGCAAACAGTGCCCTCGCCATCGGCCATGTTGAACGACAACTTGCACAACTGGACCGCGCCCAGGACTCCTATCAGAAAGCGCAAGAGCTGTACCTTAACAATCCCAGTCCACAGAGCACCCTCGGTCTAGGCAACACCGCATTAGCACTGGGCCATATTGAGTTGCAACGTGGTAACACCGCCTACGCCACCGACCATTATCAGGATGCCATTCGTTACTACCACGAGGCCAACGACCCGATCAATGAAGCCGACGCTACACGTAGCTTGGCCGATCTGCAACGCCTTTCGCGGAACTTCAGCGAGGCCGAGCAAGCCTATCAACATGCATTACAGGTCTATCACCAGAATAAAGACAACTTTGGCGTGATTGATGCTCTCCTCGGTCTGGGCCGCATCTATCTCGATAACGAACACTTCGAGCAAGCGGCGGACACCTTCGCCTCCTCATTCAGGATGGCCCAGGAACTTGAGTATGAACTTGGGCAAGCCGACAGTAATCTTGGTTTAGCCGAGACCTACCTGCTGCAAGGGAATGTTGACCAAGCGCTCAATGGTGCCACTTCAGCCTTGCAGGAATATAACGACCAGAAAAGCGGTCAGGGGTCGGCCCATGCCAACCGTTTGCTCGGGGAGATTCACATGCGTCGTGGCCAACTCACCTATGCCAACAGCTTAATGGAGCGTGCGCAACGCACCTATAAAGCAGTGGCATTTCAGGTCGGACTGGCCGAAACATTGGCTGGCCTCGGCGAAATCCAACGACGACTAGGCTTCCTGGAACGAGCCGTGCAGACACTTCAGGAAGCACGCAAACAATCACATGTACTACACACGGTGCAGGTCGAGACCAGAGCATTGCTCAGTCTAGGAGACACCTATCACCAGCAAGGTCAGATTGCCCAGGCCAGAACGATGTATACAGACGCTCGTGGTCGTGCTGAGATGCTGGGAGACGTGGCAGGTGCCGCAGGCATGGCAGCGGCAGAGGTACGACACGCCCATCTCTCAGTCTTTACAGGCGATTTTAAAGACAGTGAGGCACATCTCGCGGAGGCAACCGCAGCCATGAGCAGAAGCTTTCTCGCCTCACAGACAGCCGCCAGAATATCCCTCGTCAAAGGACAGGTTAGCTTGACGCAAGGCGACTTTGTCCAGGCCGAGCAGCACTTCCGCACGGCCCAAACACAGGCTCAGGAATGGCAGGAACCCTTACAGATAGCAGAAGCAGTTCTTGGTCGTGGTCATGCGCGACTAGGTCAAGAAGCCCTCGCCGAGGCGATAGAGATTTTCTTGGAGGCAGGCAAACGTTTCCAGCAACTAGAGAGCACCAACGGAGATGGGAACGCCGTGTTGGGTATTGCGCAGGTACATCTGGTACGTGAGCAATGGGAGCAGACACTTGAAAACGCCTTGGCCGCTCTCACCCGATTCAACCAGGCAAACGATTTGATCGGGCAAGCTGATGCCTATCTCAGCATAGGTATGGCTCAAAGTGGCAGCAACGAGCAAGAAGAGGCTCTGACCAATCTTGAACAAGCCTTGCAGTTGTACCAGAAACTACGGCAACCGCTCGGCGTCGCCGATACACGATCAGCGCGAGCCAGTATCTTCTTGCTACAAGGCGAACTGGAACGAGCCAGAGACGAGCAAACGAAGGCCATTACGCAGGTAGAGCGCGTAATGAACACCCTCAGTATGCCACAGCAATGGAGGAGCTTCTTGCAGCAGTATGCCGAGTTGTACGCACAAACAATCATTACTGATATTCGACGGAACCAGGATAGCCAGGCTCGCCAAGTCTTACAAAAGTATAGCCAGATCGCTGGCGCACAAGAAATTGCCCGTCATCTCCAGGCCTATGAAGACGCCATGCCTACCAGTGGCGAAGACCTGACAGAGGACGAACAGCGCATAAATACGGATGTGGTAAAACGCCTTCGACAAGTGCGACGTGGCTTATAATAGGGGATGAAAGCATTGCAATGCTAAGGCAATCATGAGAGAATAAGAGTCAGAGAAAACATTTTCTTCACATTTGAGAGGATGTGCCATGAGCATACATTTCTTACGAGGAAGCTCGCAAGCACCTAAGGGGCATGCCATTCTTTTTGCCCGCAGCCCAGGTGCCTCGCCGCAAATATACTGCACCTATTGTATAGTGCCACCAATACCAATGTCTATTGCAAAATACCTGCCCCCTATGTTCGCCGCGCAACTGCCCCCAGAAGAGCTACAAGACGGCGGCAACATACCAGGAATGCCGATTCCACCCATGCTGGAAGAAACAAAGAGCCTAGAGTATCTCGAAATGCTAGCAGATAAGCGCGATGATGACCTGTGTGATCTTGGCTCACTATCATCAAAGGATGATGGGCTGCGTATGCAAATGGCGGCCCTCGCCAGCAATGAATATGGGCAGATGTACGCAAGCTATCAGGCAACCTTCAACGAGGCGACGACCACGACCTCTCCGCAACTGGGTGAGCCAGTGCCATTAGACGACCTGGACGCGGACGAGCTATTGCTGCAAACAATGCCGGATCGCCAGAAATTGACAGAACTCGGCAAGCTGGTTGGGGTAGCACGCTATGCGATTGGCGGCCATGATACGTTTCAGTTACAGGAGAGTAAACAGCGTATGCAACGTATCGCCAAGCGCTTACCCGAAAAGTATCGCGGTGCCGAACTCGTGGCGGCTGCCACTGATAGCAATGCGCGTGGCTCAAAGCTCGCGGAACTCTACCTCAGTCGCGCCTTTAAACTGCTCGACGAGGAATACGCCGATATCCCAAGTATTGAACGCGCAATCCGCGACCTACAATAATAATTACGAAATAATCTTTTATTAAGGGAGTTTTTTTATGGCTGGAATTGAAATGGCGGTTGACCTCTCAACGCTTGTCGATGCCCTGGTTGCAGGCGACAGCCAACGCATTGTCGCCGCCTCACGTACACATGTACAACATGGAGAAGCACTCGATGTGCTGATCGGGCGTATTGGTTTGCTTGCCGCTCGTGGTGACGCTGATGGGCATGTAGTCACGACCCTGGCCGCCGCTGCCATGCTGACACGCTTGTTGCATACGATTCCGCAACCGCTCAACGGTGAAGTATCGCTACAAGAGCGGGCGTTACCACTCTTTGTACAGGCTATGCTTGTCGCGGCACCAGCAGTACGTGCCGCCAATACGAACACGTCAGCGTTGCCTGAACCGCTCTATCCCAGTGGTCTCGGCGAAAAAGGTAGCGTGAACGAAGCTATGCAAAAAGCCGTGTATAATGGTGATGCGGTTATGACTGAACGCCTTCTGCTCGGCCTATATGGAACAGGCGCGGACTACCGCACGATGGCCGTGCGTGCCTACGATAGTATTTCGATGACCTTCCAAGATGCTGGTCACCCGCTAATGTTCGCGGTACGCGGTTTTCAACTACTCGACGCCGTGGAGTGGGGTGATCGCGCAGATACCGTACTGCACTGGCTAGCACCATTCCTGCCCTTACGCGCCAACAGCAACGAGCCAGCATGGGTACAGACTCTGCGCAGTTATAGCGCAGACCCTGCACATAGTCTGAGTAGCATACGCAAACGCATCTCGTTGCCAAAAGAGGAGGGGGCATTATCGCTCCGTAGCTTGCTACTCAGTGAGGCCGACACTGCCCAGGTGTGTCAGGGTGTATATGACGCGATCATCACGGGTAAGTCTTCACCACGTGCGGTAGGCTCGGTCATCGCACTAGCTGCGGCAGATGTGATGTTGAAAGTCAGTGACAGCGACCGTGCCACGTTTCTTGCTACCGCGCATGGCCTGTTATTTGCAGCTGCGGTACGCCTCGTCTTCCGTCAGGTTCAGGATGTTGAGGTATTGCCGCTTCTGTATACGTCAGCGGCCTATATCAACACCCTTCATAAAGAGACAGCTCACCAAGCGGACGCGCCACAGTTAGCAAGCAATCCTGTTGGCACCTCTGTCGTCGGTGGTGGCTTGATTGCCCCGGCACAGCTAGAAGCATTGACGGCACAGCTACGTGGCAGAGACCTCACCAATGCTCTCGTCACCGCACGTCGCTATCTCAAGCTGAACTACGACGCACGTGCGCTATTCGCCACCATTGCTCTGGTTGCCGCAGAAACAGACGCCACCGCCGACCAGGGTCACACGCTACAAATCGTACAGGCCGCAAGCGAAGAGTTTATGGCCTGGCCCAGCACGCTGACAGCCACCAATATCGATGTCCTGTTACAAGTCGCCTTGCGGGCAGCCGCCTTTGGTGGACGTACTCCTGTCGTCGAACAACTAGCTCACTAACTCATAACTGGACCACGACAAAGGGATACCTGTTATACTGAAAAAGGGACACTCTAGGTTTCTTTCTCATCATAGCAGGTATCCCTTTGCTGATATTTTTCATACCATTTTTCTCTTGTTATAAAACATCTTCTCATGAGGAGCAGCTTATGATTTCTATACAGGTTGACAGGGCGAGCGCACGGCTTATACCCCTTATAGTGTGCTCTTGTATGCTACTATTAACATCGTGCAGCCTACCATGGAACCCACCACCAAAGCCATTGGTCAAGGCTCCTCTGGCCAAGCAAGTCTATAGCATTCCAGAAGTGGGCATCACTGACCTGGATACGCTAGACCCCGCGCTGGCACATGATGTCGCTTCCATCAATGCAATTCAGTTGTACACGACTGGACTGGTGCAACTCGACGATAAGCTGCAAGTGCAACCACAACTGGCCGCATCGTGGGATCAAAGCCCCGATGGCGTCACCTGGACCTTTCATCTACGTGCAAACCTGAAGTTCAGCGATGGCTCACCCATCACCTCGACTGATATCGTCTATAGCATCGATCGCGCCCTACAACCCACCACACAATCAACTGTCGCACCTATCTATCTGGGGCTGATCAAAGACGCTGACATGCTACTCGCGGGCAGAGTATCAACCTTAATTGGCGATAGCCTACAAGCACCCGATCCCACAACAGTCGTTATCGTCACGAAGAAAAAAGCCGCCTATTTCCTCGCCATGCTCACCTCTACCTGCTCCTTTGTGGTAGAAAAACGCCTAATCAGCACCTATGGCGCGAAGTTCACCGATCATCTCAGCGAGGGCGGTAGTAGCGGGCCTTTTAAGTTGGCACAATATGTACATGGCAAGCAACTCGATTTTGTGGCTAATGCCAATTACTATAAGAAACAGCCGCAACTCCAACGTATCCGTCTCATCTTTTATGCGTCTCCCGCAGACGCATATCAAGCCTACCTCAGCGGACAGGTAGACACCACGGGTGTACCAATCTCAACCTTTGCCGCAGATAAAAAGCGCAAAGATTTTGTGCAGACACCCTTGCTGTGGATCAATTATTACACCATGAACTATCTCGCAAAGCCATTTGATAACATCCACATACGTCAGGCATTTGCGTTGGCGATAGACAAAAAAGCCATCGCCAACACCGTATGGCAAAATAGCGTTTTGCCCACCAATCATATCGTGCCACAGGGTATGACAGGGTATAACACCAACCTCAACGGGCCAGATGGCACAACCAATCTGAGTGGAAACGCGACAAAGGCGCAGGACCTATTCAAGCAGGGCTTGCAGGAGGAAGGTTGGTCAAACAGCTCACAGCTCCCACCCATCACATTGACCTATGCCAGTAAACAGCCCAATCTAGATAAAGAGGTGGCAGCCATGATTCAGATGTGGCAAAAGGTGCTTGGTGTTCCCGTCACCTCGCAGGCCATCGACTACAACACACTCCTAGATCAGGTGACGGCTGCCACCAATAATGTCAACGGCCTACAATTCTGGGAACTAGCATGGGTAGCGGAATACCCCGACCCGCAAGATTGGCTCTCGCTGCAATTCGCTAACGGAGTTCCCAACAACAACATGAACTATGGCCAAAATAGCAGCACGACCGTGGCACAGCAGCAAAGTGTGCAGCAGCAACTCACCACAGCGGACACGACGATGCACTCAGGTCCACGTATACAAGCCTACCAGCAAGCAGAGCAGCAACTGGTCAATGATGTAGCATGGCTGCCAATGGAGCAGGAAACGACGAACTTTTTACGCACCCCCTGGCTCGTCGGCTTTGTCGATAACGGACAGGGCATCATTCCCCCTGACGATTGGGCAAGCATTTATCGTACACAAGTGCAGCAATAGCCAAAATACCGCAAAAACCCAGCAGGAAATCCACTATCATAGATATGTATAGCAGTGGGTTTCCTTCTGGGTTTTCCTGCATAAGGTTCCTAATGTGAGAAATTTCTCATAAATGGCGTATATATTGATAAGGCTGTGGTGCCACAGCTTCGTAATTTACATGCTCGCGCAGATTACCTGCCTCACGACGTGCCGGGACAGGGATTTTTTACCCAAATTGAGGTAATTGGTAATCTTTGCAGAGATCATGTCTTTTTAGAAACGTTTGTGATTTGTTAGTAACACATCTTCTCGTAACGATGAAGGAGAACGCAACGTATGCGGCGTAACAAAACAGTAGCATTTGGGCTATTCCCCATTTTGCTCACCCTCATGGCGATGCTTCTGGTCGCCTGTGGTGGTACTACATCACAGGGTGGTGGCGGTACCAGTAGCGGACCAGTACCCGCTTCTGCGGACAAGCAAGTATTCAGATATCCTATTGGTGACACAGACTTTGGTACACTCGACCCAGCATTGGTCCAAAACGCTACCGATGCGTACACCATTCAAACTATCTTTACGGGCTTGGTTCAACTCGATAATAGCGGCAATGTAATTGACCAGTTGGCCGCCTCGCACCAGGTCTCGTCCGATGGCCTGACCTACTCCTTCACCCTCAAGCCTGGACTGAAGTTTAGCGATGGTACACCTCTGACATCACAGGATGTTGCCTATAGCATCAACCGCGTGCTATTACCAGCCACCAAGTCACAGGTTGCTTACTATCTTTCCCTACTTAAGGACTATGACAAAATCGTCAGCGGCAAAATACCAACCGCAATCGGTGACAGCATCCTTGTACCAGATGCCAACACGGTAAAAATTGTCATCAGCAAGCCCGCAGCCTATTTCTTACAGGCTCTCACCTATCCTAGTAATTACGTTGTTGAAAAGAAAATCATCGACCAGTACGGCACAAAGTGGACAGATCACCTGGATCAGGGTGGCGGTTCTGGCCCCTTCAAAGTTACAGACTACTCACATACCACTGGTATTAACGAGGTTCCCAATCCGAACTACTATGGCAAGCAGCCACAGTTGAAGAAATTGAGCTTCTTGATCTCCGGTGACGTTGACACCACCTACAAAGCCTACCTTTCCGGTCAGTACGATCTCGCTGGCGTTCCTGCTGCTGAGCTTCCCACTGCAAAGAGCCGTCCCGACTTCCATAAAGCCCCTGCGCTTGTTATCCGTTACCTGACCATGAACTACCTGGCAAAGCCATTTGACAACATTCACATCCGTCAGGCATTCGCATTAGCCATCAACAAAGACCTGCTCGTACAAACAGTGCTGCATGGCGCGGTAACGCCCAGCAACCACATTGTGCCAGAAGGCATGGTGGGATACTTTGCTGGTCTGAAAGGGCCAGATGGCACCACCAGCACCAAAGGCGACTCAGCCAAAGCCCAAGCCCTGTTTAAGCAGGGTTTGCAAGAAGAAGGCTATGCCAGTGTTGCCGCAGTTCCTCCTATCACCTTCACCTACTATACTGGTTCAAAGACAGTTGCAAACCTCGTGTCAGCATTGACGCAGGAATGGCAGACAGTCCTTGGCATCTCAGTGAAAACGACTGCAGTTGACTTCAACAAACTGGTCGAGCTTGAGGGCAACACCAATAATAGTGCTGGCCCGCTCCAGTTGTGGATTTTGGGTTGGCAGGCTGACTATCCTGATCCGCAGGACTGGCTGAGCACCTTCTTCACCAAGGGTGCTGACTACAACAACTTCAACTACGGCCAGAACAAAACTGCTGATGTCGCTCAACAACAGGCCACACAGGATCAACTACTGCAAGCTGATGTGAACCAGAACACCAACGCTCGTGTTCAGGCTTACAACACAGCAGAACAGCAGATTGTCAACGATGTAGGCTGGATTCCTCTGTATCAGTCGGCGGTGGAGTCGCTCTTGAATCCAAAGATACAAGGGTATGTCTTCAATGCCTTGGGTATTACGCCACCCGATGACTGGTCGAAAGTCTTCGTCTCGCAATAGCATAAGCACAGCTACAAGCGAGTGAGATCAGCGATACTTGCTCCGGTGTAGCACGAGAGGGGCAGCGATGACATATCGCTGTCCCTTCTTCTATAAAGCTATTCGTTGCCAACTCCCGTCGCTTCCAGTTTCGTTGGTAGTCTGAATAGCAAGGTACCCTATAAAGCCATTTTTTAGAAACATCTGTTCATCTTGACAAGTTCTTATGTATCTCATAAGATTAACAAAATTAATCTGCGTATCATTCGCGCATCGTGTAAAGAGTTGCTGGTAGAAGTGCCAATCTACAGCTCTCTGAGCCATCAGTTACATGACTCTACTGAGAGGCTACGAAGCGAGGAATGCTACAAGATCATATAAGCGATTCCTGTAACACTTTGATCTCAAGAAGAAAGTAAGGGAACATGGCATGATTCAATTTCTTGTCAAAAGGCTAATCGGCCTTGTGTTCGTGATAGTAGGTGTCACCTTCATCACCTTTATCTTTGGCTATCTTGCGCCGGGTGATCCTATTCGTGACTTAATGGGTCAGCATTTTAACTACCAATTGTGGGTACAACTTAGACATGCCTACGGGCTTGACCTCCCCTGGTACCAACAATACTTCAATTATCTCAGCCACCTCGCCCGTTTCGACTTAGGCAACTCATTCCACTTCATCAACCGCCCTGTCTGGGACATTCTCAAAGATGGGGTTCCTATCTCCACAGAACTCGCATTTTGGAGCCTGCTGTTGCAGATTCTGCTCGGTATTCCCGTTGGTATCTTGTCTGCACTCAGAGCCAATACCTGGGTTGATACGGTGAACATGGCCTTCACGCTTGTCGTGTATGCGCTGCCATCCTTTGTGTTAGCAATCTTCGCGCAGGTATTTATTCTGTTCATGAACTCAAAGACGGGCGGTCAGTGGCCAGTCTCACAGTGGGGCGTTCCCTGGCAATACTCATGGAGCGATATCCAATATAAGCTCTTCCCTATCATTGTGTATGCAGCGACTGGCTATGCTTATTTTGCACGGCTATCACGCACCACGATGCTAGAAGTGTTGCGTCAGGACTATGTACGGACAGCACGAGCGAAGGGCCTATTAGAGCGTGCAGTGATCTATCGACATGCATTGCGTAATGCGATGATCCCCCTCGTCACAGTTATTGGCCTGTCTATCGGTCTCCTCGTTGGTGGTGCCTTCTTCATCGAATCCATCTTCAATATCCCTGGTATCGCCCGTATCACCTTAGGCTCGATCAATCAACGTGACTATCCCGTTATCCAGGCCACGACGGTTCTGCTGGCGGTAGGTGTCGTAGTTGGCAATATGATCTCAGATTTACTTTATACAGTCGTCGATCCACGTATCAGAACGGAATAATGAGGAGATAGCGGAAAATGGATATGCAGGACCAACGTTCTGATTTTACGGGCTCGGGCGAAATGCTTCCCAGCACAGGCGCAATTCCACCACCACCAGATATGATGGAACCCGTTAGTGCGAGCGCAGTAGCCGCTGCCCTGCCCTCAACACCTATCGATAAAAAAAAGGATGAGAAATCATTAACCCCATTTCAGGAATCCTTGCGCCGCCTACGCCGCGATAAACGCGCACTGGCAAGCATTCTCGTGATCCTGTTGTTTATTGTGATTGCGGTGATTGGCCCACCCATTTATTCACAGATTGGTGGCACATACAATAGCGACCTGAGCGGTCGGATTGGGCCAGCGGTGTATCACAGCTTTGGCCACCAAGAACTGACCCGCCAGGATGAAGGTCCATCCGCACAGTACTGGCTCGGCACAGATGACCTTGGACGCGATATGTTGGCACGCTTGATGCAAGGCATGCTTATCTCTATCACGATTGCCGTAATGGTAGAAGTGGTCGATGTCGTCCTTGGCGTAATCGTTGGTGTGCTCGCAGGCTATTATGGTGGATGGCTTGACCAGTTTTTAGCACGCTTTACCGACCTGATGTTTGCCTTCCCTGGTCTGCTCTTCGTCATCTTGCTCACGGGTATCTTTGGAACCGCTGCAGATACTACGCTCAGCCAGGTTCCTATTCTTGGACCAAGCGGCAGCGCACGCTTGATTATTGTCTCACTAGCCCTGGCCTTGACCGTCTGGCCCTTGATGGCTCGTTATGTCCGTGGGCAGACGCTGCAATTGAAAGAGCAACAGTTTATCGAGGCGGCGCGCACCTCTGGCACCAGCAACACGCGCATCATTATCCACCACATCATTCCCAATATGTTTAGCATCGTGTTCATTGCCTCCACATTGAACATTGCCAACACAATCGTTGGTGAAGCTGGTATCAGTCTACTCGGACTTGGTGTACGCCCCCCTGGTTCCAGCATCGGCCTGATGATTTCCGATGCGACAGAGTTGGTGACAACCTATCCATGGGAAGTGTTGCTACCTTCAATCGTGCTGGCGATCATTGTGCTCGCGTTCTCCTTCCTTGGCGATGGCCTCCGCGATGCTTTCGACCCACGCTCGAAAGACTAAAAAAAATTCCTATTGCATGGATATGGCAACATGCCATATCCATGCAATAGGAAATACATAGCAAGCATAGGAAACAGAAGTTAAAACATGGCGCAATTTCTTGTCAAAAGATGTATTGGCTTGATATTTGTCATCATCTGTGTGACTTTTATTACCTTCATTCTAGGATACTTCGCCCCCGGTGATCCTATCCGAGCAATGCTAGGGCAACACTATAGTGCGGGACTCTACGCCTCACTCAAGCATCAATATGGTCTGGATCTGCCGTGGTATCAACAATACTTCAACTTTCTTACGCACCTGTTCCGTTTCGATTTTGGTTATTCCATTCATTATCCTGGGCGTTCTGTGTATGACATCTTACAAAGTGGTATTCCAGCTTCCGCGGAGTTAGGTACCTGGGGTCTCGTGTTAACCATTTTAGTAGGTATTCCGCTGGGCGTTTTCTCTGCCCTCAGAGCCAATACCTGGGCTGATACGATCAGCATGGGCATCGCACTAATATTGTTTGCACTACCAACATTTGTCCTTGCAGAGTTCTTCCAGGTGTTTATCATCTGGCTGGATAAACTGACGGGTGTGCAATGGCCGGTCTCGAACTGGGGAATACCCTGGCAGTATACCTGGAGCGATTTACAGACGAAGATTGGCCCAATTCTAGTCTTCGCCTCCATTAGTATTGCTGGTTTGGCACGGCTGGCACGCACCAGTATGCTAGAAGTATTGCGCCAGGACTATGTGCGTACTGCGCGCGCAAAGGGTTTACGTGAGTGGATTGTCGTATATCGACACGCGCTCCGTAACGCGCTTATTCCGCTGATTACCGTGCTTGGCCTTTCTCTTGGGACACTGGTGACTGGTGTCTTCTTTATCGAGGCCATCTTCAATATCCCTGGCATCGGCCAGATCGCCTTGAATGCTATTAGCCAGCGCGACTATCCAGTTATTCAAGCGACCACCTTGATCGGTGCCTTCGCAGTCGTGATTGGAAATCTCATTTCCGACCTTCTCTATACCGTTGTTGACCCACGTATAAAGGCTGAGTAGAGGCAAAACGCATGGATACACACAGCAGAAATGACGATGCCATCTCCTCAGGGTTGATTACGACGGGTACCACTAGGATGCCAATGCAGGCAAAAACAATGCTTACATCTCAAAATGGTATGACACCTGATCCAGACACAAAGCAGTGGCAGCAACAAGCAGCGACACCATTTCGCGCTTCATTGGCACGGCTACGACGAGATGTCCGAGCAATGATAAGCTTAGGAATTATTCTGCTCTTTATTCTCATACCCATCTTTGGGCCGCTGATCTATCGCCATCTTGGGCGTTCGTATCAGAGCGCGACGCTGGGCACGATTGGACCAGACATCTATCATGACCCCTTTCACCAGGAGTTAACGCATCAAGATGAAGGTCCATCGGCACAATACTGGTTGGGCACCGATTCGATTGGGCGAGATCTGCTGGCGCGCTTGATGCAAGGGATGCTGGTTTCGCTGACAGTCGCTACGCTGGTGGAGGTGGTCAATGTGAGTCTCGGCATCACCATTGGCGTACTGGCTGGTTTCTATGGAGGCTGGCTAGATCAATTCCTGGCACGCTTCACCGATGTCATGTTTGCCTTCCCTGGCTTGCTTTTTGCCATCCTTCTGTCAGGTATCTTCGGGCCAAGAGCAGATCAAGCATTCCATAGCGTCCCGTTCATAGGTGCTAACGGAAACGCTCGCCTGGTAATCATTTCGCTGGCACTAGCCCTCGTTGGCTGGCCACTAATGGCACGCTTTGTCCGTGGGCAAACGCTTCAGTTGAAAGAGCAGCAGTTCATCGAGGCTGCTCGTACCGTGGGAACGAGCAACACCCATATTATTACGCGACATATTCTTCCAAATCTGTTTAGTATTGTAGTTGTCGCTGCAACATTAGACATTGCCAGCACCATTATTGGTGAGGCGGGGTTAAGTTTTTTAGGGCTGGGTGTGCAATCACCCGGCGCAAGTATTGGACTTATGATTGCAGATGCTTCAAATTTTGTAGAACTACATCCCTGGGAAGTGCTCCTTCCCTCAATTACACTCACCATCATCGTGCTTGCCTTCTCATTTCTCGGTGATGGTCTACGTGATGCCTTTGATCCTCGATCAAAAGATTAAAAAGCGGAGAAACACACATGACAGCGAATTTGCTGGAAGTAACCAATCTCAAAACCTATTTTTTCACTAGAGGTGGTGTTGTCAAGGCAGTAGATGATGTCTCTTTTGTGATGAAACCGGGTGAAACGTTAGGTGTCGTAGGAGAGAGCGGCTGTGGAAAAAGTGTCACAGCCCTGTCTGTAATGCGCCTGGTTGCCAATCCCCCTGGAAAAATTGTAGGTGGCGAAATCAATTTCAATGGCGAAAATATTCTGGAAAAAAACCAGGATGAGCTGACTGAACTACGTGGCAGTAAAATTTCCATGATTTTCCAGGACCCGATGACCTCGCTTAACCCCGTCTTCACGGTGGGTTATCAGATCGCAGAAACGGTCAAGCGGCACCGCAAGGATGTTTCTAACGACCAAGCATGGCGACGCTCAGTCGAGATGCTCGATCTGGTTCGCATTCCTGATGCGAAGAGACGTGCTAAGAACTACCCACATGAGTTTAGTGGTGGCATGCGCCAACGTGTGATGATCGCGATTGCCCTGGCCTGCAATCCTCAACTCTTGATTGCGGACGAGCCAACAACGGCCCTCGACGTGACCATTCAGGCGCAGGTGCTCGATCTGATGAAGGGTCTATCGCTGGAGTTTGGCACGGCAGTTATGTTGATTACCCATGATCTGGGTGTCGTCGCTGGCACATGCCAACACGTCAATGTGATGTACGCGGGCCACGTCATCGAATCTGCTGAGGTGAAACAAATCTTTGAAACGCCTGCACATCCTTATACCGTTGGATTGCTGCAATCTATTCCGAGACTCAATGAGCCACACGGCACAAAGCTCACGCCTATCGCGGGACAGCCACCCGACCTTGCCAATGCACCTGTGGGTTGCCCGTACGCACCACGTTGCCCAAAGGTGCAGAGCCGTTGTCTGCAAGAGCGACCAGCATTGAAGTCTGTCGGTCGTGGTGAGCAGTTAGTCGCCTGTTTCTATCCAAACTAAGGGGAAGTGCATAGTTATGATACAAGAAGTTCCAACACAAACCACCACCGGGACAACCCTGATCGATGTCAAAGGTCTGAAAGTTCACTTCCCCATCAAGGGAGGAATTTTGGGGCGCACTGTGGCCCAGGTGAAAGCAGTCGACGGCGTAGATATGTTCATTCGCAAGGGTGAAACACTTGGGCTGGTCGGTGAAAGCGGCTGTGGCAAATCAACTACAGGTCGCGCCATTCTTCAACTTATCAAGCCAACGGCGGGCAGTGTCAAATTCGACGGTACTGAGTTGATCGGGCTTTCTGAAGACAAAATGCGTCAGAAACGCGCACAAATGCAAATGGTTTTTCAGGACCCCTATGGCTCACTCGACCCGCGCTACACCGTGGGACAGATCGTCTCGGAGCCACTTCAAAATTTTGGCAAGCGCAACCCAAAAGAGGTACAGCAAGAGGTCTCCGATTTACTAGAAACGGTAGGTATCAATCCGACCTACATTAATCGTTTCTCACATGAGTTTAGCGGCGGTCAACGGCAGCGCATCGGCATTGCACGCGCACTGGCGTTACACCCTTCATTCATTGTGGCAGACGAGCCGGTATCAGCACTCGACGTATCTATCCAGGCCCAAGTGTTGAATCTGCTGCAAGCCCTGCAAGGGAAGTTTAACCTAACCTATCTCTTCGTCGCCCACAACCTTTCGGTCGTCAAACATATTAGCGACCGCGTAGCAGTGATGTATTTGGGACGCGTCGTAGAGTTGGCAAATAGTGAAGACCTCTACAAAATACCACTGCACCCTTATACACAAGCACTGCTCTCGGCCATTCCAGTCCCTGATCCCTCCATCGAAGCACGACGCAAGCGTATCATTCTTGAGGGTGATGTGCCGAGCCCTGTCAATCCGCCCAGTGGCTGTAACTTTCATCCCCGTTGCTGGAAAGCACAGGCCATCTGTCGCGAGATTATTCCCCCGCT
>JBBPYR010000246.1:0-3050 GCA_038199755.1 Ktedonobacterales bacterium
AGGAACTATTTCGTATCCATCCATATGCAAAGTCTGTTGTGTAACTACTTTCTCCAACGGTATCCTCCATGTTGCAACGAGATATATAGCATTTCGCAGCACGCTACCCATCAAGGCAAACACGAACGTGTCGCTAGTATATCAGGGATACAAAGAGAAAGCTACTAGCTAGCCTTGTCTTGTAGTAAGGACTGCTACCCTATGTATACGCATTCTTTTTAGAGAAGCGGAAATGCGGCAGACATATCTGATAACAAAAAAGCGCAGCCCCTCACAGGGTCCGCGCATCATTCCCATTCCATCCCATCCCACCGCTATTTCCCCACACGCTGCCGCCATAGTAGCAGTGCTACAGTAAATCTTCAGGAAGTTCTGACCGACCGGCTGACGGACCATCCCCCACGGGAGGCTCTTCGTAGTTGTCGATACCGACGTCATCTACGTCGGTCGTCACGGTCTCGACAAAATCGAAAAACGTCTGGAGGTAGAGCAAAACGATCTCCTCTACTTTGGTCTCCATGAAGTCTTGGGTCGGAAACTCCTCTGGCCGTAGAGCAGAGCCAACTTTAATGCGCAGATGAAGGTTATGCATGGTAGGCGCCCTTTCTGATGGAAAATCCCCTTCTGGGTCCCGCTAATCGCTACTCATAAAGACTGCATAATCAAGAAGAAGTATGCACTCTCATCATAATCTGCCAGGCAGCCAAAAAGAAGAGATTTTATTATCAACTAGCTATCACTTTTCTATCACTTTTCCGCGTTCTACCCGTTTAGCTTCCACCCGCTACAACCTATGAGCTAATTAAAGCGTAATACATAATATCCCTGACCCTTCGCGGTTGCTATACAAAAATTCGTCACATCATAAAAGGGAACCAAGATGCAAACAAGAACATTCTCACCTGCCCTGGTACTCTATATACTGGCTCCTATCGTGGCCGAGCTCATTTCTGGCTCGTCACCGCCCTTAAAATTTTTCAATCCGCTATCACTCATCTTCCTGCCCGCACTCTATGGCAGTGCCGCCATCCTCATACACGAACTCACGGTGCGCTGGCACAAGGGATGGCCGACCGTACTCCTGCTTGGCGCAGCCTTTGGCATCGTCAACGAAGGCTTGCTCGTCAAAAGTTTCTTCGATACCGCATGGCCCGATCTCGGCGTTCTCGCCTCATACGGTCGCTGGCTTGGTGTAAACTGGGTGTGGTGTGTCGAATTGATTATCTACCATGCTGTCTTCAGCATCGGCATCCCCATCCTCTTAACCAACCTGCTCTTCTCTAGGCAACAGGGCATCCCATGGGTGAGTCAGCGCACCTTTACGCTGCTCGCTCTGCTCCTGTCGGTAACGGTAGTGCTCGGCTTCTTCTTCATCACACCCTACCGTCCTCCGCTTCTGCTGTATACACTGGCATTGTTGCTTGTGATTGCACTCGTGATACTAGCGCGCCGTCTGCCACGCACGATTGTGCTCTATCACGGCAACCATGTCGCACGTCCTCTGGCCTTCGCCATCGTCGGTTTTGCGGCAACCGTTGTGTTCTTCATTATCAACTGGATGATACCGCACACCTTCATTCCTGCTGCGGTACCACTCATCCTGACCATCGTGCTTGCATTGTACACAGCTCGCACCGTCTTGAGCATGTCAGGCAACGCCGTGGGCTGGTCACCACAACATCAACTGGCCCTCGTCTGGGGCGCGTTAACCTTCTTCATGCTCCTGTCACCCATTACAGAGCTCTTCCCCAGCGGCGGACGGAATGGTAGCGGCATGATGTTCGTATCCCTGATTACACTCGCCTCGCTGATCGTGTTCTGGCTATGGCTGCGCAGCAGACCCCTCACCATAAAGGCGTAAAATAGGCAGAAAAAAGCAGACAGGAAGAGGGCAGGTTACATTGTAACGCAACCTGCCCTCTTCCTGTCTGCTTTATCTAGTGATAGCTTACTTCTCGATTGGGGCACCAATCAAGCTGCCCCACTCAGTCCACGAACCATCATAGTTGCGAACAGTGGGATAGCCGAGCAAGTAGCTGAGCACAAACCAACTGTGGCTGCTGCGCTCACCAATACGGCAATACGCAATCACCTCTTTATCAGGAGTAACACCCTTGCCGCCATAAAGCGCACGGAGTTCCTCGGCTGGCTTGAAGGTGCCATCCTCCTGTACTGCCTGTGCCCAGGGAATGTTCGCGGCTCCAGGAATATGCCCGCCGCGCTGTGCCCCTTCTTGTGGGAGGTTCGCAGGAGCCAGCAACTCGCCGCTATATTCACCGGGAGAACGGACATCAACGAGGGCAATCTTACCCAGCTTGCTCAAAACCTGATCGCGATACGCGCGGATGTCCTCGTTGAGCTGCTTCGTGTGATACTCTGTGCGTGCGTAAGATGGCACCTCTGTAGTTATCTCGCGCTTGTCGGCGAGCCACTTTACACGGCCACCATCAAGCAAACGAACATCGTTATGCCCGTAGTACTTAAATATCCACAACGACCACGCTGCGAACCAGTTGTTGTTATCGCCGTACAACACAATCGTCGTATCGTTGGTGACACCACTGCTGCTCAACAACTCTTCCAGGTTTTCTTTGCTGAGGGGAGCGCGTATCGTCTGGTCTTGTAGCTCGCTCTTCCAGTTCAGACCAACCGCACCCTGAATATGCCCCTCGTCGTATGCCTTCGTATTAACATCGACCTCGATCAGGCGTACATTGGGATCACCCAAATGCGCCTGCACCCAATCAGCATCCACAAGCACCTCTGGATGCACATAACCCTTATCTGCCATTCGTAGCTCCTTACGAAACATCGGTAGCTGCAATAACACGAAATGAATGAAAGAAGTCTCTGCTATTACCATCTACCATTCTAACAATACCTCTATACGTTTATAACCCTGCCGCCGTAAAAAAATATTCCCGTGCTCAAACCAACGTCTCCCATTTCCTCAAATTATGATAATTATTCTCTTATGTTATTGATTAAGCAAGTATAGAGAGCAAGCGGGCACAGAACGGGCTATTCCAATTGGAATAGCCCGTTCTGTG
>JBBPYR010000247.1:0-26096 GCA_038199755.1 Ktedonobacterales bacterium
AGTAGGTTTTGTAGGTCGTGTAATTCTCAAGCACATCTAGAATGAACCGCTCCTCAATCGCTTGGCGCATGGTGTAGAGGCTGAACGCTTCATAGGGTCCGTCGTTCCCCTGGCGCGTGCCGAAGAGTTCCAGTGTCTTGGGCTTGGGGGTCGCCGTGAATGCAAAGTAGCTGACGTTGGGTAAACGCCCACGCCTCTTCACGATGTCGCTGATGTGATCCTCAAGGTCTTCTCCCTCGTTGCTCTCCTCAATATCGGCATCGTCGAGACTTCCCACCGTCAGCACCGTTTTCAAACTGCTGGTGCTTTCGCCGCTCTGAGAGGAGTGGGCTTCGTCAATAATCACGGCGAAGCGTTTTCCCTGGAGCGTGCCAATGTCTTGTACAATCACCGGAAATTTTTGTAGCGTGGTCACGATAATGGTTTTGCCACCTTCAAGAGCCTCGCGCAACTGGCCGGAATTGACATCAATTTTCTGCACTACGCCTAGCGTTTGCTCGAACTGCTGTACCGTTTGTTGCAACTGCTTGTCGAGCACACGGCGGTCAGTGATGACGATGATGGAATCGAAGACGCGTCTATCCTGGGCATCGTGCAGCACCGAGAGTTGGTGTGCCAGCCAGGAGATAGAGTTGCTTTTGCCGCTTCCCGCGCTATGTTCGATCAGGTAGTGTTGGCCCGGCCCCTGCCTGTAGGCATCGGCGAGTAGGCGACGCACGGCGTCGAGTTGGTGGTAGCGTGGGAAGATCAGGTGTTTCTTGCCCGTCTTTTTGCCCTTGTCGTCCAGGTCTTCAATGATCTGCACAAACTGCTGTACGAGATTGAGCACACTATCGCGTGTCCAGACGCGTTCCCACAGATAGGCCGTGGCAAAGCCTTTCCACGAGGGTGGATTGCCCGCGCCGCCGTTGCGCCCCAGATTGAAGGGGAGGAAGCGCGTGTTCGCTCCCTCAAGCTGCGATGCCATATACACCATGTCCGGGTCAATAGCGAAATGGGCGAGACAGCGACCAAAGGTAAACAAGGCTTCATGTGGGTCACGATCATTCCGATATTGCTGAATCGCATGCTGCACATTTTGTCCCGTAAACGGGTTCTTGAGTTCAGCTGTGAAGAGTGGCAAGCCATTCAGGAAAAGTACCAGATCGAGGCTATTCTGGTTGCGCTGGCTATAGTGAAGTTGGCGTATCTCGCTGAAGATATTGGCCTCGTACAGCCGTTGTAATGCCTCGTTCAAACGGTTCGCCGGGTGAAAGTAGGCGAGTTGAAATTTGCAGCCATCCGCCTTGATGCCCTTGCGTAGCACCTCCAGCGTGCCGCGAGTACGCACCTCGTTTGCCAACCGCTGTAATAAGCGTGCTTTCGCGTCGTCGTCGTGCAGCTTCTTGAACCTGTCCCACTCTTTCGGCTGCGTCGCATAGATAAAATTGAGGACATCGTCGGCAATGAGGCACAGTGCCTTATCATAATCGGTAGAGACGTGCTTGCGATATCCACCGGGTGCCACATTGTCCAACACGAGATTGCTCGTGGCGGCCCCATACAACGGACGTGGCTGCCGCACCATCGTCCCAGGCGCGTCCACCACCGTTACCGCATTATCAGGCTGTGATAGCAGCACCTGCTCAATCGTATCTTCCAGATTCTTTTCCGAGATGTCCATTACTTCCCTCAGTTCAACCGCCAAATGTCCTTTAGCGTATTCACCAGTGCTTGTTGTCGCCGCTCGATTACTAACGGCGTCCATTCGGTCTCATTTATCACCAAAGTAGTCAACGGGAAAGGAGAAACTCCTGTCTTTAACTTAAAATATTTTTCCTTCTTAATCGCAAAATCATAATTTTGCGCTTCACTGTTCTTTTTGCGACCGAGGGGAACTAAATTTCCTAATTGATGTACATACTTTTCACGCTCTACTTCATCAGGAAACCACGTTAGCCATTGACTATTTGATTTGGGAGTTTGTGGTAACACGTGTTCAATAGAGAAAATAGTGTAGTCAGTTTTAACTCCACCAGTTGAAAGAGCTTCATTCAAACGTAACAGAACGTATTTGCAATGTCCCCATCCATACAAATCTCCGTTGAGGGCAGTTATTATGTCTTTTTGTTCCTGCTTAGTCAACTGTAGAGGGGAGCCAGAAGCGTACAGGTCATCATTGTTTTCTATTGCAGTTAGCAAAGAAGCATAGCGATCAATACGTTGGTTAACGTTTGCTCGTAAAATCATCATACCTGCTGCCAGACGCACTAAATCACTAAAAAAGTGCAGCAATTTATCCTGGTCAAGTTTGTTTCGCGAATAGTAGAGAATAGCAGATGGAAGCCAGTCCGAATTGTCGATTTTGTTGAGCCAACCAAGTATGTTGTTTACTTTCTCAGCCCCATTGGTGCTTTCATAATCCATATCTTTAATGTCAGAAAAGGCGTTGGCAAAGGGAATTAAGACGCGATCAATAAATTCTTTGGCTTTTAGAGCTTGTTGGGTGTCACGTGTCGGCCAGACATAGTCTCGAAATTCCTTTAACACGGTATCTTGAGGTTTCGCTTTGCGATAAATCATACGAATATGTGCAAAAAGGCTTTGAAAGGTTTCTCGTCGAAGCTCTACCTCAATATTTTCCCACTTATTAGTGTATAAAGTTTGTTCCTGCTCAGGAATTTCTCCAATCATCTGCGCTTTCAAGATATCAGAGTGAGAAAGATTCAAACCACGATCATTAAGGACAGAAAATATACGATAAGCAGAATCAAAGCTAGTAGTAGAAACGACGACAAGGAAGCAACGATTAATAATAGTCTGTGCAAGGAGAATACGGTGAGATGCAGAAAATCCCTTAAGCTTTTGCAGAAATATAAGAGCATTATCACGTATGTTTTTCTGACTATCAGGAAGGACACTGGTTTCAAGAGCTACAAGCTTCTCAATTCCTCCTTCATTTTGAATATATTCCTGAAAAAAATAGGCATCTCGTTGACGAAGTTGCAATCGGTAACGATTCGGAGTATTAGCTATCAAGTCAGCTTCTTGATAAAGATAAGTAGTTAATGCTCGCACATATCTAGTATCTGCTAATGATCGTAAGACCGATAGCAATATAGTGAGGGTCGTCAATCTTTGCTGGCCATCAATGATTTCTGATTTGGGCTCACTTCCTTTGATGAGTACAATACTACCTAAAAAGTATGGAGGTAGGTTATCAATGTTTTCTTCACGTCCCAAGAAAAGTAAAAGGTCATCGAGTAGCTCTCCCGCTTGTTCTGTAGTCCAGGCGTAGGGACGTTGAAACTGTGGTATAGTGAAGACAAAATCATCACAAAATATTTTTAGAATTGGATACTCGGCTCCGTGAATGTTCGCTTGACTGATAGGTACTGATCCCCCCGTTCAATAAAATAATGATAGTTAATATGTTTGTTCATGTCCCATAGTCATAATGATGTGTTACTGTTCTGTCATCTCCTCTCTCACATCGATCTTCCCCGTCACCGCCGCCGAAATAAGCGCGGCATTATACTCCTTTAACTTCTCATCGCCCTCGCGAATTCTGGTAATAAGCGCGTCAATTTTAGCCGTTTCGTGGTCAATGTAGGAGACTATGGCCTGTTGTTCGGAAAGAGGAGGCATAAGAATAAGTAAGTTTTTTACATCGTCCAATCCTAAACCATCTTTTGTTCCTCCATTCAATAAAAGCTGAAACTGATCTTGTCCAACACATGACAAAAGGCAGTAAGCTAACCATCGTGGAGCAATAATATTGGTATATGGGCGAGTAAGAGCTATGTGTTGGTTTACATAAGCTTCGCCAATATTTTCACTCATGACTGCAATCGAGCCTATATAGGCAGTAATAGATATAAGTACATCTTGCTGTTTTACTTGTGTTCTTTCACCTTCAGTACCCTTTGGTGGTAAAACATGTTGAATATCTCGTAAGTCACTATCAATTGATGTTCGTGAGAGGTTGCCGATGCGAAGAAACATTGGGCCATCATCGCTATAATACTGCGCCCATCCTCTTGAACCGCTTGTTACGAAGGATGTTACAAACTTTAACCTCTTCACCTCCCAATGTGCCGGAATCTCCCCCAACCACTCTACACCCGAATCCTTCATCGGCACACTAGCATCAAGCCCCTTTGTGACCGCGTGGCTGATGGTTGCGGAACGCTTCTCCTGCAATAGCTCAATCAAGCGTTCCTTTTTGGCTATCAGAGTGTTGATTTTGTCGGTTTCACTGTCGAGGAAGGCTGCGATGGAGCGTTGTTCTAAAATAGAGGGAGCAGCAATTTTAAGTGATCGAATTGTATCTTGACTAATATTAGGCTGACCACCTCCAGATGCAAGTAATATCAGTTGCTGGCGATGTGCTAAAAACCAGTAAAAGGTAAAGCTGACATCGAGGCATTCGGAGGTGGAAAGAGCGCAACATGCTTGATTCGTTGTCGCCGAAATATCTAAAATACCTATCCTTCCAATGGTTGCACCATAAAGTGCGACTAATAAAGTGCCACGATGATAGACACGAAGGGTAGGATAATCCACTAATGCCTTACTTGTCAGCTTTTTCGATGTATTGGTAATCAGATTATCTCTTAACTCAGCAGTATTCACCCAGGAAATATCACCCTCATAGTATTCTTCATGAGAAGTTAGCGGTGTAGTTCCACTTCCTACAACTTTAAATGCGTGTGAAATCTTCCATAGTTCCCAATGTGCCGGAATCTCCCTCAGCCACTCTATGCCTGAATCCTTGTAGGCCGGGTAGCGTTTCCATTTTCCTGTGTGCGCTGCTGTGAGTTCCAATTCGGTTTGTGTCATTCGGCCACCTCGTGCAGCATTGCTAGGATGTCTTTTTCTAGCAGCTTGATATCAACTTCGATCTCCTCTAGTGGTCGCGGCGGCTGATACTGATAAAAGTAGCGGTTGAAGTTGATTTCGTAGCCCACTTTGCCAATTTCATGGTCTTTGTGGTCACGGTTAGCTGTGTTTATCCAGGCATCGGGGACGTGCGGTTTGACTTCGCGCTCGAAAAAGCTCCAGATATCTTCGCTGAGTGGCACGTTTTCACTGTCGCGCAGGTCGGGGTCTGGCTCAGGGTTGCCATCTTTGTCGCAACAGATGGTGGCTGTCTCATCGCGCTCGGAGAAGGCTGCCAGGATGCCTTTACGTAGTGGTGGTGATAGTTTGAGGTGTTCGGACTTCGCGCTACTATCTAGCATCTGTTCAAAGGTGGGACGATCTTTGATGAGCGTATCAGGCAGCTTGGAGAGAGCGGTCAGGATGCTTGCTTGCTGTTTGCGGCCCTCGGCCTCTTCGCTAGCTTTCTCTTGCGGGTTTTTCTTTTTGCTGCTTGCCAGGTCCACGAAGGCTTTTTGCTGCTGGAACAGGGCGATACGTGCAGGGCTGGCCTGAAAGTTGAGGCGCAAGGGACGTTCGATGGTGATTTTGCGATAGCCGAAGATGGTGCTATCGAAAATCTTGCACTGCTCGCTAGCCTGGAACGAGAGGTAGCTTTCGATGATGCGCTTGATATCCTCTCGCGATATTTCGCGGCGTTTGTCGCCCATGCTTTTGCGCATCTGTATCCAGAAATCGGTCGCGTTGATGAGTTGCACTTTGCCGCGTCGCTGCGTCTCTTTGCGGTTGGTGAGTACCCAGATATAGGTGGCGATGCCCGTGTTGTAGAAAAGCTGCTCCGGTAGCGCGACGATGGCTTCGAGCCAGTCGTTTTCCAGTACCCAGCGGCGAATCTCGCTCTCACCGCTGCCAGCATCGCCCGTGAAGAGTGGTGAGCCATTCATGACGATGGCGACGCGGCTGCCGCCCTTCTCCGCTTCTTGCATACGCGAGAGCAGGTGTTGCAGAAAGAGCATCTGTCCATCGCTGATGCGCGGCGTCCCAGCTCCGAAGCGGCCAGCCTCACCACGATCTGCCTCGGCTTCTACGGCTGTCTGATCCATCTTCCATTCTTTGCCATAGGGCGGGTTGGTGAGCAGATAATCGAAGTGCTTGTCGGCGTGCTGGTCTCTGGAAAGGGTGCTGCCAAACTTGATGTTTTCGGCATCGCGTCCATCAGCACTTTTCATGTACAGATCGGATTTGCAGATGGCGAACGTCTCAGGGTTGACCTCTTGCCCAAACAGGTGTACCTCGGCATGTTCGTTGATTTCAACGATGCGGTCTCTGGCAATGGTGAGCATTCCACCCGATCCACAACAAGGATCATAGACGGTACGCACGATGTGGTTTTTGTGCAATATCTCTTTATCCTGTGCTAGCAGGAGGTTTACCATCAAGCGCACGACCTCGCGAGGCGTGAAGTGCTCACCTGGATTTTCGTTCAGGGCCTCGTTGAATTTGCGGATGAGTTCCTCGAAGATATACCCCATATCCAGATTTGCCACCACGTCGGGATGCAGGTCGATATTTTTGAATTTCTCCATTACCAGGAAGAGCAACCCTGCCTCGTCGAGCTTGGTGATGGTGTTGTTGAAATCGAATTTCTCCAGCACTTCGCGCATATTATCGCTAAAACCATTGATATACGCTTTCAGGTTAGCGGCAAGATGGGGGGCATCGCTCATAAGCTTCTCGAAATCATAAGGGGAGGTATTATAGAAGGCGTAGCCGGAGGCTTTACACAGTTGTGGTGCCAGATTGTCAAGCTTTCCCTTGAGACGAGCGTTGATCTCCAACACCTTCTCTTTCGAGGGCTGTAGCACGCAATCAATTCTGCGTAAAACTGTGAGTGGGAGAATCACATCTTGATATTTGCTGCGCTTAAACGTATCTCGAAGCAGGTCTGCCACACTCCAAATAAAGTTAACCTTTTCGCTGAAATTGCTCATAAGTGGTTTCTTTCTATCCCATCCACAGACTGCCCAAGGCGTTCAGTAGAGGTTTTATACTTGCCATCGCAGATTACTACTTCCCGTAATTACTGTCAAGTGAGCAAGACAAAAGCCAGGGACAGAGGGCTTGCGCTCACAACAATTGTGGTAATATCATAATAGCGATAACCAACTTTTTATTTCAGCAGAGGGGATACAAACATGACCTATCATACTGAAGTGGTGGGCAGCCTGCTGCGGCCTCCATATCTGGCGGAGGCGCGGAAAAAGTTCGAGGCAGGCGAGATGCACGCGGCAGAGTTCAAGGCTCTGGAAGATCAGGCCGTCAATGACGCCATCGCCTTGCAAGAAACAAGCAACATCGACGTTATCACCGATGGCGAACTGCGCCGTTACGCTTTCTATGGACATCTCATCGACGCCCTGGACGGCTTCGACAAGTACGGCGGCTGGGCTATTCCTTTTCGCGATGAAACAGGGGATACCCTCGTCCTCAAGCGTCCGGTGGTGGTCGAGAAACTGCAATGGAAAAGAAGTATGTGCGCCGAAGAGTGGATCTACCTGCGTTCCCGCAAAACGCATACGGGCAAGGTCACGCTGATTAGTGCGCAGCAGGCGGCAGCCTACTACGATCCAGAAAAATCCAAGGCAGCCTACCCCTCTCGCGACGCGTACCTGGCTGATATCGTGGATTTCTCGCGCCGCGAGGTAGACGAACTCGTGCGCCTCGGTTGCACCTACATCCAGATTGACGCGCCCCAGTACGCCGCCCTGCTCGACCCACAGATGCGCGAGGGCTATCGTCAGCGCGGCAATGACCCCGACAAAATCATTGATACCTGCATCGAGATGGACAACGCCATCATTAGTGACCATCCAGGCGTCACCTTCGGCATCCATATTTGCCGAGGCAACAATCAGAGCAAATTTTATGCCAGCGGCGACTACGAACCAATCTCGCGCATCTTTACGCAGTCCCACTTCCAGCGTTTCCTGCTCGAATATGACGATGCGCGTTCAGGTGGCTTCTCACCACTACAGCATGTGCCGGAAGATCGCTTCGTCGTGCTTGGCCTTGTCACCACCAAAAAACCACAACTAGAGACACGGGAAGAATTGCTGGGGCGCATCAAAGAAGCCTCACACTATGTGCCATTGGAGCGACTCGCGCTCAGCCCACAGTGTGGCTTTGCCTCTACTATGGAAGGCAACCATCTCACCTTTGAAGACCAACAGCGTAAACTAGAACTGGTAGCAAGCGTTGCCAGAGAAGTATGGGGCAGTGACTAATTATGGCAGACTCGCTTTTCGACCAAGGCATGAATGTCCGTAAAGAGGTGATGGGTAACGACTATGTGGAACGAGCGATGACGCGCACCACCGAATTCGATGCCGACTTCCAACGCTACATCACAGAGATGGCCTGGGGCAGCGTGTGGGCGCGACCAGACCTAGACCGACGGACAAGAAGCCTAGTGACAATCGCAATTTTGGCGGCCCTTGGTCGCGAAGAACTGGTCGTCCACCTGCGTGCCAGTCAAAATATTGGCGTCGATCGCCGCGAAATCGCCGAAATGCTGATGCATGTGGCCGTCTACGCAGGTGTGCCAGCTGCCAATAATGCCTTCGCCCTGGCAAAGAAAGTATTTGAGCAGATTGACAACGCGCAGTCAAAGCAGGAGGATGCATAAGAGCATGAGCAACATCACAATTGGCGACATCGTTCGCGGCGACCGCGAAGTCTTTCCGCCCTACCTGTACGAGGCCTATCAATCCACACGGCGGCGTGCGCCAACGCTTCCACTGATTGATGTGCCGTTGACGATTACCGAACTGACGGGACCCGGCTCCGTCATCAGTGCTATTACGCCAGAGGATGCTGATCTTACCCGCAACGCTGGCACCGGCGGCGAGGCCATCGGTCAGCGTATCATCGTCACCGGGCGTGTGCTCGATGAGCGTGGTACGCCAATCCCCAATACGCTGCTAGAGATATGGCAGGCCAACGCCTCTGGTCGTTATCTGCACAAGCGCGATCAATGGCCAGGGCCGCTCGACCCCAACTTTCTGGGTATAGGTCGCTGTTTAACGAACGCAGAAGGTGTCTATCGCTTCCTGACTATACGCCCAGGTGCCTATCCCTGGAAGAATCATTATAACGCTTGGCGACCAGCCCATATTCACTACTCCGTGTTTGGCCCGTGGACGCTATCACGCTTGGTCACGCAGATGTATTTCCCTGATGACCCGCTACACTCTCTCGACCCCATTATGAGTTCAGTACCAACTGAAGGGGCACGCACGGCATTGATTGCCACTTATGACCATAACCTGACCGAGCCAGAGTGGGCATTAGGCTATCGCTGGGATATTGTTGTGCGTGGGCCTCATGCCACACATTTTGAGCCAGCGCGGATAGAAGGGGAAAGAAGATGAGCACACCCAATTCACCAGCAACGCTGGGCCTGACCGCTTCTCAGACCGTCGGACCTTTCTTTGCGCCCGCGATCCTACGCGAGGATGCCCGCCGCAATGTGCTGACACAAGCGGAGACCGTCGGAGAGCGCATCCGTATCGAGGGGAGCGTCTTCGATGGAGATCACCAGCCCGTCAATGACGCGCTGATCGAGATTTGGCAAGCCAACGCGCACGGTCGCTACAATCACCCTGCCGATCAAGGAACAGCAACGTTGGACCCCACCTTCCTCGGCTTTGGTCGCTCTGGCACCGACGAAACTGGCAGCTACTGGTTCGAGACCATCAAGCCCGGCTCCGTCCCCTTTGATAACGCGGACGCACAGACGCAAGCACCGCATATTTGTGTCACTGTATTTTCTCGTGGCATGCTCAACCATGCCGTGACCCGCCTGTACTTCGCCGACGAACCAAGCAATAGCCGTGATCCCATCTTGCAGCTTGTACCAACCGAACGGCGTCCAACTCTGCTCGCCCAACTCGTGCAGTCAAGTGGCTCCCTGCCTCTGTACCGCTTTGATATCATCCTACAAGGAGAGAACGAAACCGCATTCTTCAACCTGTAATAAGAGGGGCTACATCCTATGTCAGAGCCAATCGATACATTGTTCAGCACCGCGAAGATGTCAGCTGCATTCTCATCGGCGGCCCATGTGCAGGGCATGCTCAGCTTTGAGGCTGCACTAGCCCATGCCGAGGCGCAGGTTGGCATCATGCCGCAAGAGGCCGCGAATGCCATTGCCACTTGCTGCAAGGTAGAGCTTTTCGATGTCGCAGAACTGTATCGTGAGGTTGTGAATGCGGGCACGCCCGCCATTCCGCTCGTGCGCATGTTGACGGCCCAGGTCAAGGATGATGCCCAAAGGTTTGTGCATTGGGGAGCCACTAGCCAGGACGCCATTGACACCGCCCTCATGCTATTGATGCGGAACGGGCTTGCTCTTCTTATAGCCGATATGCAAGATATCTGTACCACATGTGCCGCCCTTGCCGAGCAGTACCGTCACACCCCCATGATTGGGCGCACGCTGTTGCAGCAGGCATTGCCCATCACGTTTGGTCTGAAGGCTGCCCGTTGGCTTGCACTGGCAACACGCCAATTGAGCGCGTTGCGTGAGCGCACAAGGCAAAGCTTGGCTGTGCAACTGGGGGGAGCCGCCGGAACGCTGGCCTCGCTCGGTAATGATGGCCTTTCTGTAGTGGAATTGCTGGCAAAAGAACTTGACCTGCCCGTGCCAGACCTACCCTGGCACACTGAGCGCGACCGCATTGCCGAGATCGCCAGCACGCTTGGCATCGTGGCGGGTGCGATGGCAAAGATCGCGCAAGATATCGCCCTACTCGCGCAAACTGAGGTCGCTGAGGTGAGCGAGGGGGCCGCACCGGGGAAGGGTGGCTCGTCCGCCATGCCCCAGAAGCGCAATCCAGTTGACGCGACCGCCGCCCTCGCCTCCGCACGCTTGGCAGTTGGCATGGTTCCCGTCGTGCTGGTGGCAATGACGCAGGAGCATGAACGTGCCGTCGGTGCTTGGCAAGCGGAATGGTCCGCTATTCCCCATCTTTTCCGCACCACGGCCAGCGCAGTCGAGCATGTTCGTATAGCCCTTGCAGGCTTGCAGGTCGATGCCGCACACATGAGCGCGAACCTCGCTTTGACAAAAGGGCTAGTCATGGCCGAGTCGCTCACCATGGCACTCGCGGCCCACATAGGCCGACCAGCAGCCTACCGCATCGTCCAGAATGCCTGCAACCGCGTCATCAGTTCGGGACTAAGTCTCCAACAAATTGCATCGGAAGACGCTCAGATTACCAGCACCCTCTCACCCTCACAAATCGTACAAGCTCTCGACCCCGCACAGTATTTAGGCAGCACCAATCTCTTCATCGACCGCGCCCTCGCAACCTATCATGCAATGAAAAAAACATAGAGACAGTGAGCCTTGCGACGCTGCGCCAAGAAAAGATATAATGGGTAAACGTGTCTTCTTACTGTTTTGTTGTGGCTGAGGGTCGGTATCGCGTTTCCCATGTCCCTATGTTGGGCTATCGTCGTATGTTCTCGCGTTTCCGTCCCGTGCGTTCCACAGGATGGAGTTTCCTCTATGTCCACCACCGCCAAGCGGGTCGCTACTTTTGGCACCACTATTTTTACCGAAATAAATACATTGGCTCAAGAATTTAATGCGCTCAACCTGGGTCAGGGCAAACCCGACTTTGAGTCGCCAGCGGATATCGTGGCACGCCTATCACAGGACGTGCTCTCTGGCCGTTACAACCAGTACGCCCCCGGCCCTGGCACGTCCTCTCTGCGTCAGGCGGTCGCCACCCATGCGCGCCGTTTCTATGATATGAATATCGACGCCAACAATGGCGTGGTCATCACGGCGGGTGCGACGGAAGGGGTGTTCTCGGCTGTGCTGGGCCTGGTTGACCCCGGCGACGAGGTAATCGTCATCGAACCATTTTATGACTCGTATGTGCCAAACATCATCATGGCCCACGCTGTGCCTGTTTTCGTGCCTCTGCGCCAGCCAACATGGAGCTTTGATCCCGCCGAACTGCGTGCCGCCTTTACTGCTAAGACACGCGCCATCATCCTGAATTCGCCGCATAACCCTTCGGGCCGCGTATTTACCCGTGAGGAACTCAACCTGATCGCGCAACTGTGTATCGAGCATGATGTCACGGTGATCTCCGACGAGGTGTACGAGCATCTGATTTTTGGCGCGGCCCAACATATCCCCATTGCCACGCTTCCGGGCATGTTCGAGCGCACCGTCACCGTGGGTAGCGCGGGCAAGATGTTCAGCGTCACAGGTTGGAAGGTTGGTTGGGTCTATGGGCCACCAAAGCTCATTCAAGGGGTCGCGCAGGCGCACCAGTTCGTGACCTTCGCCGTGCATCATCCAACACAGGAGACGATTGCTTACGCCCTCAACCTGCCTGATAGCTATTATCAGGAATTTCAGGCATTGTACGAAAAAAAGCTGGCCTTGATGCGTGCCGCCCTTGATAGCGCGGGCCTGCGCTACTTCACGCCGCAGGGCACCTATTTTGTGATGGTGGATTATTCGTCGGTGTTTACTGGCACCCCGTTTGAGTTTACGCGCTATCTCACCAAAGAAATAGGCGTTGCCTGTATTCCGCCTGAAACCTTTTATGGGATCGAGCACGCCCAGCTTGGGCAGGGTTATGTGCGCTTCGCATTCTGCAAAAGCGATGAAATGCTACAACAGGTTCAGGTGCGTCTCGCTCGTCTGACAAGTAAGGCGAGTGCATAACCGTATGCCTGGTGATACAACTGACGGAACTCGAACGGAAGTAAAACCTACTTCTGGCAATGACCCATATCAAGCCTTTCGCTTTCGCGACTACCGTTTGCTCTTCCTTGGCACCTTTATGGAGTCAATGGGCTCGCAGATGGTGAATGTCGCCATTGGCTGGGAACTGTATGAGCGTACAGGTTCCGCTTTTGCCCTCGGGCTTGTTGGCCTCGTGCAGGTTCTCCCTGTGATCTTGCTCTCCTTGCCCGCAGGCCACCTCGTGGATCGCCTCAATCGGCGAAAAATTGTGGTTGTGACGCAGATTGTGCTGGCTCTCGCGGGCTTAGCCCTCACCATTTTATCCTATAGCCATGGACCTATTGTATTGATGTATGGCTGCATCTTCATGATGGGGATCGCCATCGCCTTCAATAGTCCCGCCGTGTCCACGCTGCTGCCTCAGACTGTTCCGGTGCAGAGCTATGAGAGTGCCGCGACATGGAGCAGTAGTGCGTGGCAACTGGCTTCTGTGCTTGGTCCCGCCTTGGGTGGCCTGCTGATTGCGTTCACCCATAGTGCTTCGCCAGTCTATGCCATCAACGCTTTTTGTGCCTTGACCTTTCTTGTGCTGGTTCTCTTGTTACGCAAACAACCACAGATGCACCTAATAACTGCCGATGGCGAGAAAGTACGTATCTCATTTCTGGAAGGGGTGAAGTTTCTCTGGCAGACGAAGATCATCTTGGCGGCGATTACGCTTGATCTCTTTGCTGTGCTGTTAGGTGGTGCGACGACATTGCTGCCAATCTTCGCGAAGGATATTCTGCACGTTGGCCCTAGCGGACTAGGTTGGTTACGGGCTGCTCCATCGGTTGGTGCCATCTGTGTATCCATCGGCCTAGCTTACTTACCACGCTTCAAAAAGGCTGGTATGGTCTTGTTATTGGCGGTGGCGGGTTTTGGTGCTGCGACGATCATCTTTGGCGTCTCGCGTTCGTTCTGGCTCTCGCTACTGATGCTCTTCCTGCTCGGCTCTTTTGATAATGTTAGCGTCGTCATCCGTAGCACCCTGCTTTTGACGCGCACACCTGATGCTTTGCGCGGACGTATCTCTGCCGTGAACTCTCTGTTTATCGGTGCCTCAAACGAACTGGGCGGCTTCGAGTCTGGTCTGGCTGCCCAACTTTTCGGACCAGTGCTAGCAGTTGCCGCCGGTGGCGTGGGCACCATTCTCGTCGTGCTCTGCGTTGCCCTGCTCTGGCCCGAAATGCGCCGACTAGGCAGAGTGAGCGACCTCCCCTAATAGTAGGGGCGGGGGCGGCGGTCGAGGCGGGGATGGGACCCTTGGGTCGCCCGTGCCGGCAATACCCCCCCCTTAAGCGGACGATTCAGTAGGGGCGGGGGCGGACGACGTGGCTGGGCTGGGACCCTTGGGTCGCCCGTGCCGGGGATACCCACTCGTGGCTTTACAATCGCCCGCGCCGGGGATACCGTCCCTCTACCAAATATAAGGAATGAGACGATATTTTACCTGCGTTATATAGGCATCATAACCTTGCAGCTCCAACTGTAACGTGTGTTCCTCCATCACTGCCCGCCTCGCAATTAGACCTACAAGGAGCAATCCCCATAGCAGTCCGTACCAGGACCCCAACAAGAGGGCTGTTCCAGACAGCAAGAGCAGAGCGGCAGCATACATCGGATGACGCACAAAGTGATAGGGCCCGCTAACTACGACCGTTTGCCCGCGCTCTTCCTGAATGCGAACCAGTGGTGACAGGTATGAGTTAGCCTGAAATGTGAGGAAGAAAAGGAAGAATGAGCCCAGCAGTAGTATTACCCCCACTATCTGAAGCCAGACCGGCACCTGTGACCAGTGAAAGCGCACAGCGTCGAGTGGCATCAGGATCAGCCAGATGATGAAGGTGACGTTTAGCAAAACGACAAACACCTTGTCCCAGGCTTTTTGATCGGAACTGGACATGGCTGTGCGCTCGTTGAGCAAGCCAGGGTTGTGCTTGAACAACCAGATCGTGATGGCGATATCAAAGCTAAAGAACAGCACCAAGAAGACCCACCCGGCAAGCCAGTTGATGGTCCCCGCCGAGAGAAACAGGACCAGAGTGAAGACCACAAACAGGAAGACGAGTCCTGCAATGGCTTTGAGAGTGACCGACATATGACACCTCCATCTCAAGTATAGCATAATCCGTCGTTTGAGGATAACGTGATATAATGCCAGACATATCCTAGCGTGCTTTAGTGTGTCCTGTCTAAAACAACGATGTATTGCAGACGAGGAGAAGACGCGATGCCAGCTTCCGAAAATGCCTCCAATGTTGCCCCAAAACCAATGCACTACCTTGATGCTCACGCACTTGTACGTCCCAACAAAACTGCCTTGATCTGTAGGGATCGCTCGCTTACCTATGCCCAGTGGAATGGACGTGCCCGCCGCATTGCCAATGCCCTTAGCAAGATGGGTGTGAGGGCAGGTGATCGTGTTGCGGTCATGTCCTACAACTCAATGGAACTGCTTGAGATCGCGGGTGGTCTGTCAAAGCTCTCCGCCATTGCTGTGCTGCTCAACTATCGCTTGCGCGAACAAGAGGTGGCCTACATCCTCAATGACTGTCAGGCGAAAGTGGCAATAGCAGGTGCCGGACTGGTGGCAGTGGTTGAACGCGCCCGTGCGCAGGTCGCGCCGGATGTCGTGTATATCGCCGTCGGTGATGATCTGTCCCCAAACTGGCTGCGCTACGAAGAGGTACTTGCTGGCTCTAGTGAAGAGGTGCCCGATGTCGAGGGTGGCTTAGGCTCCTCGATGAGCTATACATCCGGCACCACGGGTAAACCGAAGGGAGCCTATCGACCGCGTGGTGTGCCGCCACAGGATGTCATGCAGCTTGTACAAGCCTTTGAAATGGCTGAGTCAGATGTCCATTTGTTGGCGGGTCCATATTATCATAGCGCACCCAGCTTCTTCGTCTCGCTCAACATGTTGTTGGGGGCCACGCTCGTCATTCAGCCAAAGTACGATCCGCTAGATGCACTGCAACTGATTAACCGCCACAAGATCACCACAACCTTTATGGCTCCCACGCTGCTGCATCGTCTCTGCGATGTGCCTGAAGACGTGCTTTCCCGTTACGACACCTCTTCTTTACGCGCTTTCATTCTCGGCGGTGCCCCTTGCCCCTTTGTGTTGAAGGAGCGGGCCACAAAACGCTTCGGCGAAACTGTGTGGGAATTTTATGGCGCGACCGAAACCGGCATCGTGACCATCCTGCGACCGGAAGATCAGCTAGGCAAGCCGGGCTCATGTGGCAAAATCGCCCCCGGTCAGCAGATACGCCTGCTTGACGCCGCTGGTCACGATGTGCCCGATGGTACACCAGGGGAGATGTGGTCGCGCAACGATTGGTTGGCAGAATATTACAACAAGCCGGAGGCCACCGCCAAAAACATGCATGATGGCTTCTTCTCCGTCGGCGATATCGCCTACCGTGATGCCGAGGGCTATTACTTTATCTGTGATCGCAAGATTGACATGATTGTTTCCGGCGGCGTCAACATTTATCCAGCGGAGATCGAGGCGGCTTTGACCGCGCACCCAGCCGTGGCCGATGTCGCCGTGATTGGCGTTCCCGACGACTACTGGGGCGAGTCGGTCAAGGCCATTATCGCATTGTTACCGGGAACTCATGCCACCGCTGAGGAACTGATTGCCTTTTGTGGAACACGCTTGGCCGACTATAAAAGGCCGCGTTCCATCGACTTTGTGAGCGAACTTCCACGCAATCCTACGGGCAAGCTGCTCAAGAAGAGCATTCGCGACCCCTATTGGAAAGACGTGGGCAGAAGAATTTAGATTCAGGATGTCCGCAGAGTACTCTGCTTCTGCTATGGTTCTAAGGTGGGCGATGCTGTTTCTTTAGTGAGAAAGTCTGCGGTCTGCTGCTCTGTAAAATTCATGATTCTATCAGGTTGCAGACCGTCTAACTCTGGTGTTGCCTTGCCCTCAACCAAATCGGCAACGCTGCGTCCAACAGCAGGAGCCAGCGCGAAGCCATGACCGGAGAAGCCCAGAGCTAGCGTTAAGCCGGGGAAGCCTGTAACGCTCCCAATGAAGGGAATGGTGTCGATGCTCTCTGCCTCTAGGCCGCACCAGCTGCGGGCAATCTGTGTGTGTGCTATGGCTGGTAACACCGCTCGTGCCTCTTCCCAATTTCCCTGGACATGTTCTTTCTGTAGCGTATAGGAACGCCGATCAGGGGTTGGCTCACCTAGCCAGCCGCCACCCAGTAGAAAAGCACCGTCGTCAAGCTGCTTGAGGGAGAGTGCGCGGCCCAACGCGCTGACCACAGGTGTGAGGATGCTAGCATGCTGAGGAGATGTTGGCGTGGAAAGGACCATTTGCAAGGCGTACATGCGTATAGGTAAATGCAGCCCGATGCTCTGTGCCAGCGTATCGCTCCACGCGCCCGCTGCGAGGATACACTGTTCCGCATACACGGCTCCTCGTGTGCTCTGTAGCCCCACGATACGCTGCCCATTCTTGAGCAAAGTGGTGGCAGTCGTATAGGTCCAGTAGCTTGCACCATGACGTTGTGCGGCAGCAGCAAAGGCGCGTGTTGTATCGGCGGGATCGGCTTGTCCATCAGCGGGGCTGTAACTCGCGGCTAGAATGTGATCCGCGAGGCTCGGCACTATATCATGCACGCCCTGGCGGTCGAGTAGGCGCACGTCGGCGAAACCCATACTCTGTTGTTGTTGCACAAAACGTTTGAGCGTTTCCTCCTCGGCCTCTGTCTCAGCCAAAAGCAGGTTGCCGCCTTGTCGATAGTGGATGCTGGCCTCTAGCTCTTGCTCAAGTGTTGGCCAGCGTTGAATGGCCTCGCTTGCCAGGGCAGCCTCAGCTGGATGGCGACCCTGGCGGCGCACGCCTCCGGCACTTGCCCACGATGCTGTAGGTTGCGCGGCACTTTCCGCTCGTTCCACCACGAGCACTCTGCGCCCT
Source organism: Ktedonobacterales bacterium (assembly GCA_038199755.1). GTDB lineage: Bacteria > Chloroflexota > Ktedonobacteria > Ktedonobacterales > Ktedonobacteraceae > JBBPYR01. Next base: position 17,613 of record JBBPYR010000247.1, read on the forward strand.
TGTTTCGCGAGGTGATAAGCAATGGAACTGCCGATCACACCGCCGCCAATGACGATACATTCAAACGTTTCCTGCTGCATTTTTCCTACTCTTTTTCATCCTCTGCTTTATGATAGTGGATACCGATTGATGCCAGCTGTTTTTAGGGGCAAGAAGATTGTACTTTCTCTATATTACTTTGATAATCAGTAATTTGCCAGCTGCCAGCACTGTTTTGTTGGATGGTCAGGTCGAGTTGATACGCTTTTTGCATCTTTGCTCTGGTCATAGTGTAGCTGTATTTTGAGGCATTGTTCTGCGTGCTCTTTATCGCTGTATCGTGTGTTATGTTCCCATAACAGCTATCCTCACTCTGTGCCTGTTGTTTGAATTGTGTGCGTGATGTCTGAGTAGCGGCTGGTGGCCCCAGGTCGTTATATGCTTGATCGTAGTTCCGATTTACTATGGCTTGCATAAAATCATTGGCTAATGCGGTTGCACCTGATCTATCAGTGCTGCTTGGACTCGCAGCTGGCCCACGTGTCGTGAAAAAGTGAAATGCACCGTAGCCTAGAGCGCACAGAAGCAAACTGCCTACTATGATAACAATGGCGAGAGCACGAGCACCGCGCTTCAAACCCCGTTTGATCTTTCTTACTGGCTCTTTCATCGAGGTAACAGGTGGAGTAGGAGAAGCGACTGGCTTTGGCACTTGCACTGCTGGTAGAGGCAGAACAGGTGTCATTGCTTGCGCTTGGCGTGGCGTCTCCGTCTGCTGCTCAGATATGGTGGGTGCCGCAAACGGTGGGTGATCCTGCGGATACTGCATACTCGCTGGCATTGTTGCTGGTAGCTGGATCTGCGGTTGCCTCTGACCCTGATATGCTCTTTGTAGGGCGTCGGCGAAATCCTGTACGCTTGGATAACGCTGGTGATAATCCTTCGCCATTGCTCGCTGCATCACCTGCTGCACCGCTGGCGGGATTGCCAGCGCGGGATCATTCAGCAGTGGGGGTGGTGCGGTTAGGTGCTGTGCCGCAATCTCTAAATGCGATCCTCTAAACGGCTTCTTCCCGCTTAACCATTCATACACCACGATGGCTAGCGCATATTGATCGCTGGCAGGTTTTGGTTTACCGCTAAATTGTTCGGGTGCCATGTATGACAGAGTACCAACAACCGTATTCTCCGTGTCTTGCGAAAGCGTGCTTTGTGTAACCAGTGCCGTGCCAAAGTCGCTCAACAGTATCTCATTGTCAGACCCCACCAGCATGTTTTCCGGCTTTACATCACGATGCATCAAATTACGATCGTGGGCATACTGAAGGGCAGAAGCGACCTGCTGTACATAGGATAGCACCGCATCTGCTGGCACACGTGTATCTTTGGGATGTCGTTCGCGCAAGTTTCCGTTCGGAGCATAATCCATGACCAAAAAAGGGACAGCATTAATAACATCAAAATCGAGGACACGAATAATATGTGGATGTATCAGATGAGCCACAGTCAGTGCCTCAGTGCGAAACGTGTCGATATCATCGTTACTCAGGACGGCATGCAACACCTTGATGGCTGCCTGTGTCTTGAGATGGATGTGTTCGCCTAGGTAGACATCCGCGAAGCCGCCACGTCCCAGGTGCCTGATGAGCCGATAATTGCCTAATTGTTGGCTTATGTTGTCAGCCACCATTGCACACCTCTCTCTAGATTGCTTATAGAAAAACGTAAGTCTCATATACATTACGTTGAAGAGGTGTGAAAAAGATACCTGATATCTCTACAATAGCTACTGAAGTTTAGCGTTTTATCGCATGACCTGCTTGTTCCAGAACTTGTAAGGCCTGTTCCACATACTCCTCTTTCACCAGCAAATAATCGGTCGCGTATGTTGCAACGGAGAGCACGCTAATATTCGCTTCTGCTAGTGGAATAGCTAATGAGGCGTGAACACCCACTACAGAAAAGTCAAAGGCTCCCTGCACCTGGATGCAACACCATCCTCTTTCGGCATCTACATCTCCTGGTACATTGCTCTGCTGGCATATGATAGATAATTCCTCGTTTGTGCGTGTGAGTGAAACAAAATTACCCATCAAAGCCCAGTAGGGAATGTGATTATCTGGGTGAAATTGGCAGACAGCATATTTATGTGGCAATAATGACAGGCTTAGATTTTTCATGGATTCGCTTTGCTCCTTATACCGCAGCTTTTCATAGGTGTGAGTGTCGTCAACCTCGAAGCTGAGAGAGAGAGCATCATTGCCCGTCAGTCACGTTGCATGGGAGGTACCAATGTTTTAGCACGCGAAGAATGCCCTCTACTTTCGCCTCCCTACCTGTTCGCTATTCGTGTTGCATTGGTCTATCTGACAAAGTATATGAACTTTGCCAGTAAGATGCAACATATAAAATGGGGGAAATTTTCTCATATTCTTTCGTACAATATGCACAATACCTCTGTTCACTCGTAGAAGAATTGCCTATGTCAATGCTGTTGTGCCAACGCTTCTACGAGTGTGACCTATTTGCGTATATGTGCAGAGTATACAAATTATGAAACGGTCGTTTTGGACCAGGGTGCGAAGGGATTTTTTACGCTGCTGAGTGTGGGTTTCAGAGCTGGAAAATGCCGTAACAAAACGCTCGTCATGTTGTTGTCGCGCACCCAATCAAAGCCAACCTGCGAGTAAACGGTCGCGTTATAGTCCGTGGTGAAAAAGCGGTCGCTATTCAAACGACGCGAAGCCATCAAAATGAAGATGCGGAAGGCCGTGTCGCTAAAACCAAATCCCTGCGGTGTCTGCTGGCTTTGCCACTCGGCGTACATACCAATCAAGAGATCAACCTGATCGATGTCGTTGTTGTAGATGTGCCGCAGTTCCTCTACCCAGGTGCTATTGCTGGTCAACTCCTCAAAGCTCGTGACTGGCGGACGATGAACCAACTGGCGAAACTCATTGTAGCGCGGTACTCCACGTTCGCGGTCACGTAGAATTTCGGTTGTAGCTAGGTCAATGATACTACCGTCAGGCTCGATACGATGTTGCAGGTTGCGCGGATAATTATGCAGGGTCAGCGCACCGGGATTGGAGGTTCCGAATGAATAGAAGAGATCGGTCATAGAGACCTGTTTCGCAACCTCTCGTGCGTGTCGGTCCGCCACTTCGGGTAGCGTTCTCTCCAGTAGTACGCTGTCGTTGCTAACTGAACGAAAAACGAACTCATCAGGCATCAACGGGTGCATGCGATAGACCGCCACAAACTCTTCGGTCAGGGCATACGGGATGCCGAAGTGATCCTTTGGCGAGCCAGGGATGCCACTGATAATCTCACTCGTGCTGATGCGCCCAAAGTGCTTATAAATCCACTCGCCTGCCAGTCCCCACCAGTTGGCGTTCATGCCCACTTGCAATGTCGGATGATCGAGAATGGCTGGTGTCCAGTCAACGGTATGGATCTTCGCCAGCAGAGCCGCGTTGGCCAAGCGAGCGTGTTGGAAGAGTTCTTCGTCAGACCATGTGGGATAGGCCCGATGTAGTTCGTCGCAGATGGTGTTATGCTCACGCGTGAAAAGGGTGTGCAGCATACTCAAACCAATCCACCAGTTGCCATTCACACCAGTGATATCGACTCCACTCGTAGGGTCGAGCGGAAGCAAGCCATCAGGCCCAAGAATTAGCTTGCCACCTTCGCCTGAGCGTACCTGTGCCAGTGTTGCCTCGTCGCTACCATAAATTTGTGAGCCATCCCACCAGTGGGTCGCTGTATTGAGGTAGGTCGGTGGAAGATTCTTGTCATCCTGTGTGCGTGTCGGGTCGCTGTGGGTCCGCAGAATTTCCATCGGATGGTCTGGCCAGGGATCATCGTCACTCAGGGGAATTTTCCAGGGATTCTCTTTCTGGTTCTTGCCATGACTGAACCAATCGTGAATCATGAATTGTACCCATGCAGCCGCCAGCATATTCAGGATGCCCACTGGTTGAAAGCTCTCACGCGTCAATAGTTCGCGGCTAATCGTACGCGGATTGGGCGTGAGGATTCTGGCCTCGTCAGGATAGACATCTTTGAGGGGAACATTGCGTCCGAAACGTGTTCCCACGCTGCCCATGCTAGGATGTTCCAGATCGTTGTAGGTCCCGTCGGCTGTCCGAATCGTGAGATAGGAAGCGTTCTTGTCAGTCGGCGCGGGTTGGTCTGTCGGACTCAATTTCACCCCAGTAGTGTCATAGAGGTTGCTATCCCGCAAGATGATGCGTAATCCAACGAGGATCATCAGTCCGAACAGCAGAGGCACGCGATGCCAGCCAACTTTCTGGTCGAGTGTCTGCATCAGTCGAGTAAATAATCGCGAGAGCAATGCGTTGAGTTGAGCCATGTGCTGCCGCCTTCCGGGATCGGCCTTTGCCGTCCCTCTTTTATTTAGCCCTGCCTATTCTACCACATGGCTCTATTGCTGAGTAGACGTAATCGCAAGCTCCGTAGGGACCAGCTTATGGACATTGCTGAAATACATCGGTAATAGCGTCTCTGCTTACGCGGCCGATTCAGTCGGGGCGGGGGCGGCGGACGAGGCGGGGCTGGGACCCTTGGGTCGCCCGTGCTGGCTTAAGCGGACGAGGCGGGGCTGGGACCCTTGGGTCGCCCGTGCCAGCAATCCCCCCCCTTTTTTGGGCGTTTGCCCCTTAAGCGGACGAGGCGGGGCTGGGACCCTTGGGTCGCCCGTGCCGGGAATACCCCCCCCTTTTTTGGGCGTTTGCCCCACCCCACGGGCGACCCGAGGGTCCCTTCCACCCGTCCTCACCCCCCCGCCCCTACTGAATCGTCCGCTTAAGTTGATGTCTCTTGGACGCGCTCAAGCTGGTCCCTACGGAGGTTGGCAACAACTCTGTTACTGGTACGCCACGTTTTTGTTCGGGTCGCGTGGCAACGTATACCAGATACGGTCACACAATGTACGTGTCTGCTCGTCCAGCGTCAGATCAACGGCGGGCAGCGTTTGGTCAAGTTGTTCCGGCTTGCTTGCCCCAACGATTGCCGAGGTAATGGCGGGCTGGGCGAGCACCCACGCGAGCGCAACCTGAGCCACCGCCAGTTGGTGTTCCTGACAGAATGCCTTTAACTCATCTACCGCACGCATCTGAGCCTCTTGCCAGTAACGTGCCTGATAGAGCTTGCCAGCGTCCCGCAAGGTGAAGCGCGTGCCCTCCTGTGGTGTACTCCCCGGCTGATAGCGGCCCGTGAGCACCCCTCCGGCCAGCGGGTTATAGCTGATGACGCCAACGCCCTCATTCAGTGCCAGTGGCAGCAACTCGGCCTCGATATGGCGAAACAGGAGGTTATAGCGTGGTTGTACACAGTCGAAGCGTGCTAAGGCGCGGACATCGCTTTTCCAGAGAGCCTTGCACAGTTGCCATGCCGGGAAGTTTGAGCAGCCAATATACAGAACTTTGCCGCTCCTCACGAGGTCGTTGAGGGCTTCCAACGTCTCCTCAATCGGCGTTTCGGGATCGGGACGATGCATCTGATAAAGGTCGATGTAGTCCGTTTGCAATCGGCGCAGGCTATCCTCGACAGCGCGAACGATATGTTTGCGTGACCCGCCCTGGTCATTAGGGCCACTCCCCACCCTGCCATAGAACTTTGTTGCCAGCACAATCTGCTCACGACGACCTTTCAGCCACGTGCCGATGTATTCTTCAGTGCGGCCAGTCATCTCAAGTGTGCCACCCAATGGGTAAGCATCAGCCGTATCAAAGAAGGTGACGCCCTTATCAAACGCCCTACTCATGATCGCGTGCGAAGTAGTTTCATCGCACTGGTTTCCGAAGGTCATCGTTCCCAGACAGACCTCCGAAACTTTCAGGCCCGTGCGGCCCAGACGTTTCATTTTCATAAATAACCTCTCCTGCTAGCGTATCGAAGATATGATATTACTATACTACTCACGTCGTTTTCTTACAAATTGGAGACAACTGCCAGCACACCACGTTCCGTAAAATGAATCTGGTAACGATTGAAGCTGGTCCCTGCGGAACGTGGTGGTAGTCCAGCAGCTGGTCGAATCTAGTATTGAGAGGAGAACCCTAATGTATAGTCCACAAATAGGCGATCCCTTAGACACGCTTGATACGCCCGCGATGATCGTTGACCTGACGTTGATGGAGCAGAATATCGCCCGCCTGATGCAACGCTTTCGTGACAAAAAGGTGCAGATCAGGCCCCATCTCAAGACGGTCAAGAGTCCTGAACTGGCACGTATGCTGCTAGCAGCGGGTGCCGTCGGTGGCTGTGTCGCCAAGGTGAGCGAGGCCGAGGTGATGGCCCAGGCTGGCATCGAGAACCTGCTGATCACAACTGAGATTGTGGGCAAACCAAAGTTGGCTCGGCTCGTCGCGCTCTTGCAGCAGCATCCCCACATCAAAGTCGTCGTGGATAGCCTGCTTGGTGCTCAAGCCTTGGAGCAGACTATGCGTAACGCGCATCTGCATATCAACGTGTTGCTCGACCTCAACGTGGGGCAGAACCGCTGCGGCATCGCACCAGGGGAAGAGGTCCTCACCCTCGCACGCGCACTCGGCCAGATGAGCCACCTGCATCTCGTCGGCGTGCAGGGATACGAAGGCCATTTACAGCATATACACGACGCGCAAGAGCGTACACAACGTTGTCGTCAGGCGATGCAGTTGCTCACTGCCACCGCCACCCAATTGCGTGCAGCTGGTTTTGCCATCGAAACCGTGACGACTGGTGGCACAGGAACCGCCGAGGTGTGTGCCGATTATGAGGGCGTCACCGAGGTGCAGCCGGGCTCCTTCATCTTCATGGATACCGATTATCGCAACGCCATCGGGTCCACCTATGCCAATGCCCTGACCATCCTCTCAACCGTCATTAGTCATCCCACACCCAACCGGGCGGTGATCGATGCTGGCCTGAAGTCGCTCTCCATCGATAGTGGTATGCCCGAAGCAAAGGGGTTGCCCGCTGTAAAATATCGGCCAGGAGGTGATGAGCATGGCATTCTCATATGGGAACCGAGCGCAATGCCAGCCGATGTTCATCTCACTATTGGCGACCGCATCGAGATGATACCTAGCCATATCGATACTACCATCAACCTACACGACCAATACTTTGCCTACCGCGACGGCAAAATAGCAGCTATTTGGTCAGTTGCCACCAGGGGAAAAGTACAATAGAACTGGTGACAAAGCAAAAGCGGAGGAAGTTTCAGCTTTCTCCGCTTTTGCTGGATAGAGTGGAAACCAGCCCACGAGCGTGAGCTATGCTTGCTCCACACCAGGACCATCGCTTGTGGTCGGCGTCTGTCCTGTCTGCCCTTCCTTATAAATGATCTCGGTGAGACCTTTACGGGCGGCATCCAGAATCGAGCGCAGTTTGCCGATGTTTTCCTTGTTCTCGAAGGAACTCCGGCTGGCAATGGCGAATAAACGTCCTACCTCAGCGGCCTCGCTCCACAGTGCCTGCATCTCAGGCGGAATGCCCCAGTGTCCAGGTCCATGACCGCCAGGCCCATGTCCTGGGCCGAATGGTCCCCTGAACCCCCACGGTCCAGGTCCCTGCTGCATCCAGGGCGGTCCACCGCCTTCCCAGCCACCACCAAAACGACGTGCAAATCTTCTTCCGGGTCCAAACATGTGTTATGTCTCCCTTCTTTCAGTGCAAACAATGATATATCGATCCGCTCCCTTGAAGCAATGCGATATATCTTTCTGTTCTCATATACGATATATCGCAAAAAGGGTTGTAAAAATTATCCCTCTTTTTTGGCCCCCAAAAAACTTCTCAAGAGTCCGATCAGAGCAGTGTTACGTGTAACAGAAGTAGTTATTTGTAGCAATCTTTGCCCTTATCAAAGGAGGAATACATATGAGTAATCAAGAATTCAACCCTGATCCGCGTTTTCAGCAGGCGCAACAGCCAACGGAGCAATTCCCCTACCCTGGGCAGCCTTACAACAACGAGCAACCAGTAAGTCAGCCCGCAGGCTATGGCCAGCCCCAGCAGCAACCCTACGCTGGTGCACCAGTAGGCCAAGTTGAGAGGCGTGAAGAAGTATACAACGATACTGCACAGCGTCGGGGTGCCATGCGCTATTGGGCCGTTGCGACCATCTACTTCCTGCTCAGTGTGCTCGAAATTGTGCTCATTCTGCGCTTTGCATTCCGCTTGCTGGGTGCAAACACAGGTAACGGCTTTGTGAGTGGCCTTTACGCGTTCAGCCACGTCTTTGTCGCGCCCTTCACTGGCATCTTTGGCGACCCTGCCCTCTTGAACACGGCCCACGTCTTTGAGTTTTCCACCCTAATCGCCATGCTCATCTACGCTCTGGTCGCATGGGCACTTATTGCCTTGAGCCGTGTGATATTCGGTGCCACCATGTCAAACCGCAGAAGCGTTGTCACAGAACGCCAACGCACTCGCGAATAATCAGTAGTGTTCGGTATGCAGAGTGGCCTGGACATTCAGAGGATGTCCAGGCCA
>JBBPYR010000248.1:0-3772 GCA_038199755.1 Ktedonobacterales bacterium
AGCGAGTCAAACGTATAGCTGGTCCTTATTCCCCGTTTGGAATACTCTATCTGCGCCACCAATACTCTAACTCCTTACTGAACGTTCCTGAAAATGAGAACAAAAAAACCCTCTGCCCTAGACAGGGGCGAGGGGTTAACGTCTTCGCGGTGCCACCCTGATTTGTCAATGCCTCACAGCATCGACCTTGATAAGTGCCATAATGATAATGATATTATGACACTCTGGCTGGTAACGGAGCCGACCGGCCCAGCCTACTCACTCTCTAAAGAGAGCGTTCAGCCTGCAACTAAGAGGTCATATTCAACGCTGGTATGGTGCTGGCCTCTCATCATCGCCAACTCGCTGTAGCCACCCGTTACGCCTACTCGTCCTCTTCACCGTCATTGTTTTTTTTCATTGTAAGGTGCATAACAGAAACCCCGAAACAGAGAATACACAGTGCAATAAAAAACCCCTGCATCTCAGGGGTATGGCATATTGCACATCCCCTCATCTCGCGGAATAGTTCCGCCGGAATTGGCACCCTCCCTGCTACGTTGCAAGCGGGTTGCCGGGCTTCATCGGGCCGTTTCCCTCCACCTCTCTTGATGAGAGCAGTTGACACTCTGTATTCAGTTGTTTAGTATGCGTTTCTTTCAAGTAAGTATACCCAAGCTTCAAGCACAATGTCAAGCCTAATTTGCCGCTTGTTTGTGTACAAAATACACATATATCTGCTAGAAGGGTTGTATGTACTCACAAGGCAGCTGCATACGTGCCTCATAAGAAGAGGCGTTCAATCCATCTCCTCCGTACATCTCCGTAAACATAATATCAAATACATTTTGATACGTTGATTATGAGACAAATCAAAAAGTGGGAATCATGGCGAGCGCAAGGCATCGCCACTAATAAAACATGGTGGATGGTGCAAAACAGCAGCGAAGCGCGCTGCAGGCCCCCGTATGGCGAGATTTATGACGCCCTCGTACCCGTTGGAGAATCACATGCCAACGGGTACGAGGGCGTCATAAATGCCAGCCCCTACGGGCCTGCAGCGCGCTTCGCTGCTGCCAACGCGATTACCGTTTTATTTCGGCAATGCGTATCAGCACGCACTACGCTCAATTCATTGACTTTTAGTCCTTTAGCGAGTATAGTTTTGAAAGGTATTCAAATGACCAATTTTTATAAAATGGTCATTTACCTCATTGCAAAGGAGAACACTGCTATGGCAAGGTCAGTAAAAGAATCCGCAAAAGGAATGGCAGAGCAGCCAGTAGCACTCAGACTCTGGCTTTCCTGCGGTGCTATCGGTCCGCTGCTCTTTATCATCGTGTTTCTTATCGAAGGTGCCACGCGCGCAGACTACAATCCGCTACGCTATCCAGTCAGCTCACTTTCAATCGGTGATCTCGGTTGGATGCAAGCTGCCAACTTCCTCATGGTAGGCTTGCTTCTATTCGTTTTTGCGATTGGATTGCGACGTGTACTAAGAGGCACAAGAGGCGGAGTTTGGGGGCCTTTACTGATCGGCTTGTCTGGCATTGGCCTATTTGGTGCTGGCATTTTCACCACCGATCCCATTTCGGCTATCCTTCCAGCGCACCCCTTGTCCTCGCTCAATACACTTTTCATGGACATCTTCACGATCTTTTCTCGGTTCTGCTCTTTATTGGTTTACCAGCCGCTTGCTTTGTGTTCTGTCGCCGCTTTGCCACATTAGGCGAACGTGGATGGGCAATCTACTCAATCCTTGCTGGCCTCGGCATGCTCGTGACCTTTGTTCTTGCAGCTGTTGGCTTTATGCAAAATCCCAGTCTCGTAAATTTCGCCGGAGTATTCCAACGTCTATCGATCATCATTGGCTTAACCTGGATCGCCCTCTTAGCATTACGGCTCATGAGCAAGCAGCCTGCCAGCGGTCGCTGAGGTATGTTGGCATGCAAGGAGAACAACATTTGACACAGCAGAGCCAGGGAGCTAGCACACACGAGCCGGGAGCCGGGAGGCGCGAGGCGCGCGCACAGCGCATTCTGGATGCAGCCTCGACCTTGATCTTGCGCTACGGCTATCACAAGACCACCATTGATGATATCGCCAGGGAAGCTGGCGTCGGAAAAGGGACGCTCTATCTGCACTGGAACACGCGCGAGGCACTCTTCGCCGCACTCATCCTCCGTGAAAAGGTCGCGCTGGCAGAAGACATCAAGCAACGTATTGCGTGCGATCCCGCGGGCGCAACGCTGCGAGGGCTCCTCAAACATGCAGCACTTGCGCTGCTGCAACGCCCGTTGCTCAAGGCAGTCCTCCTGCGCGATACAGAGGTCTTGGGGAAGCTGGTACAGCACGAACAGAGCAGCACGCTCTCTACAGAGGTACTTGCAGGCTTCACAACCTATCTGGAAGCATTACGCGAACAGGGTCTAGTGCGGGCAGACCTCTCTTTGAAAGCACTGGGGACTATCTTCGGTTCCATTTTTACTGGCTTTTTCTTCGCTGCGCCCCTCTTGCCAAACGCATTTAAGCCTTCTGACGAGGAGCTTGCAGAGTTGATGGCCGAGACGGGACATCGCACACTAGAGCCTCGTGACCCTCTACCATCCAGTGCATTGCAGGCCGCCTCGCACACTTTGACGCAATATCTGGATCATTCGGTGGCAAAAGCACAAGATCAGCTTCAAGCAAGTGTTCCGACTGCTCATGAGGATGATCTTCTCACCACCAAATTGCCCACCCGTGCAAGAGGGCGAAAAGGCGGGCGGTCAAAGAAACTAAAGACAGCTGCTCAGGTCGCTGAAGCCCAGCGCATGTATGGTGACAAGACCAGATCCATTGAGGAGATTTGTTCAACCCTTGGCATCTCTCGCGCCAGCTTCTATCGCTATCTCAAGGACACAAAGCCAGGAGAAGAAGCCTCACCTCCCTCACGTCGATTGTAAGATCACCTGAACCTGGCTGAAGTTTCTTGCGCGCAGGTCGTGGGTACGAATCCAATAATAGATGCGGCCTGTATCACCCCAATCGGTCTCTGGCGTGCCATCACTATCTGCCTGGAAAAGCAACTGCCAATCGGCTGCTTTCCCTCCCAAATCCTTGTGCATATCCCATTGAACACTGTCAGCATGTCCGAGCAGACGATGAATAGGTGTATGATATTGCGTATCTACCCGGCTTGCAAGTTGTGCTTGTAGCTGGTAGTAAGCCTGTTCTTCCTCATCGGTTAGTAGCCCTGATAAACCAAGTCGCCCCATCGAGGTTTCATCATACGGGCTATAATCCGGCAATGTGATCTCTATTGCACAGGTGACCTCACTTGGGCGATATCTTTCCCGCTTTGGGATATTCTCAGGCAAGGGATGGTGCCATAAGTTTGAGAGCGAACCCGAAGTATAGTGGACATGGCATGTTATCGCACGCCCCTCAAAGAAAGCATCTTGATCAAAGAAGAAAGCCAGCATGCCTGTCTCTGGGAGTAGATGAGCCGTATCATAGGCTGCAACCTCAGTCAAGTTAAATTGGGCCACAAACGGCAACGGAACTCCGTTATGCTCCGGCCATCTTGCCCCTTGGGGCAAGTCGGGCGATCCCCCAAATTTGGTGCTCCCCACACGTAGCAAAATCCCCTCAGTTGGATGAGTAGTGAGACGGATGGATGGCAACGCAACCTTCTCAATCTCTTTGCTTACTCGTGCCAGTCCGCCACTAGAAAGCCATTCCTGCAATGTGCTCATCTTTTTCCTGCATAGATAATTAATACAAATTACGCTCTTATCAATCCATTATACAG
>JBBPYR010000249.1:0-32672 GCA_038199755.1 Ktedonobacterales bacterium
ACCATCGTGCGGTACAGCGCGAACACATCCAGCGACGGTGCTGGCGTGTCGGCTATCGTTTCGCTAATATGTAATGTCATTCAGATCGCCTCCAGATATCGTCGCCATTGACGACATAGGTTAACTCAACAACTATAAACAATATGCGTATATTACCAACCTATATTATATAACATCCAATCGAAAGCAATAGTCACTACATCTTTGTGTGCTTGTACCTTCTTCTTTCTGACCCAAAAGGCTTATTGCTTCTCAGGCTAAGAAAAGGGTATAATGTCTCTTGTCTTCATGGGGGGCGCGATAAATGATTCCTTGCATCTTGCCTGAGCGATAGCTAGCGCGACAGCGCGTTGGCAGGATGAGTAAGGATGTGTCGCCCCTACGGTATAAGACGCTCCAAATGACGAGTTACCAGAAAACAGGCGACGTTTATGGAATTGTTATGCAGATGACACGCACCATCCCATCTGCTTTACTCATACGCGATCTTTACGCACGAATGCTGCTCACACGGCTGGTTGATGATGCCGCGTGCAAGCTTTACGAGCAAGGGCAGACAGATTTCGTGGCGAGTTGTCGTGGTCACGAAGCAGCACAAGTGGGCAGTGCGGTCTGTATCGAGATTGGCAAAGATTTTACCTTGCCCTACTACCGTGATCTGGGAGTTGTCTTGAGCATTGGCATGACACCGCACGAAGTATTTCGTACCCACCTACAAGCACATCGCTATAGCACAGACACACAAGACACACACACTGCCCACACAAGTGAGAATACGATGCCGACAGCACACTGGGGGTATCATAAGCATAATACCGTGACTGGTTCAGCTCCTGTCGCCACACAAATCCTGCACGCCGCAGGTATTGCCTTCTCCAGCAAACTGCGCAAAGCCGCTGTGGTGACCATAGCCTATTGTGGCGATGGCGCGACCAGTGAACCAGATTTCTTGGAGGGGCTGCGTTTCGCAGCTCTGCACCAGTTGCCCGTTATCTTCATCTGTGAACAAGATTGCACTGAATGTGCTCATGATTTGAGCGAGGCCCCGTCTTGCATGCACACTATTCAGCTACCCGCTGGCTTATATCATCAGCGTATTGATGGCACAGATATCGTCACCGTCCATCAAAGCATGCAAGCCGCGATGCAACAGGCGCGAGAGCACCATCAGCCAATTCTGCTGGAAATGTGTGTTTCGCGTCCAGATAGTGAAAATCACCTTCCTCATGATCCACTTTTGCGTTGTCAGTACATCCTACAAGAGCAGAACGCTTGGGACCAGCAATGGGCTGACACACTGCATGAGCGACTCACAGCCGAAGTCGCACAAGCCCTGCATGATGCACTGCACGACCCTTAGTAGAGATGTCCCTCGTGGGCATCCAATAGGCAAGAGATTGCTTGGTAGAGGACTGGTGGATGGCCCACGAGGGACATCCCTATTATTTTGGTGGATGCCCTTGTGGGCATCCTTATTATTCGTAGCCAGGAGTAACAACATGGAATATCCCATCCCACGGACTATCTTCTACGGAGGCGACTACAACCCTGAACAGTGGCCGGAAGAGCTTTGGCGCGAAGATATGCGCCTGATGGAGCTAGCAGGCGTCAACATGGTCTCGATCAATATATTTTCCTGGGCCTCGCTCGAACCAAAGCCCGACCACTACTATTTTGAGCAGCTTGACCGCATCATGGACATGTTGGCAAAGCATCATATTTTTGCGGATCTCGCAACGGGCACAGCGTCACCTCCAACCTGGATGAGCCGCCTCTATCCCTCCATGCTGCCAGTCACACGCAGTGGCGTGCGCATGAGTCACGGCTCGCGTCAGCATTACTGCCCCAACAGCCCCGATTTTCGGCGCAAGTCGGCGGCACTGGTGCAGCAACTGGCCGAACGCTACGCACAGCATCCTGCCCTCACGATGTGGCACTTGAACAATGAATATGGCTGCCATACCTCACAATGCTTTTGCGATAATTGTGCCGCAGCCTTCCGTTTGTGGCTACAGGAACGTTATCAATCGCTCGAAAGCCTGAACGATGCCTGGGGTACCGGTTTCTGGAGCCAACGTTATTTCGACTGGGAAGACATTCTCCCCCCGCGTCTGTCGCCCGCACAAAATAATCCTGGCCAATGCCTCGACTACTGGCGTTTCATGTCCGACTCTTTGCTGGCCTGCTATCGGGTCGAAGAGGACATCATACGAACAGTCACACCAACGATACCAGTGACAACCAATTTCATGGTTGCTTTCAAGCCAGTTGACGGCTTCGCATGGGCAAAACACATGGATGTCATCACCTTTGACATGTACCCACAACCCATCACCACGCCCGCCTGGGAAGTAGCCCTACCACATGACCTGATGCGTTCACTCAAAGATGGACAACCTCACCTCATCATGGAGCAGAGCCCCAGTCAGGTGAACTGGCAGCCACAGAATCCGCACAAACGCCCCGGACATATGCGCCTACTCAGCCTACAAGGTGTCGCCCACGGAGCGGACGGCGTCATGTTCTTTCAGTGGCGACAATCAAAGGCGGGCGCGGAAATGTTCCACAGTGCCGTGGTCTCGCATGATGGTAGTGAGCACAACCGCATCTTCCAACAGGCGGCACAACTGGGCGATGAACTCAAACGACTTTCGCCCGCAATTGTTGGGTCGCGTATACCTGCCCAGGTCGCAATCGTGATGGATTGGGATAACTGGTGGGTCATCGAGTATGAACCAGGGCCGAGCAATCTTCTGCGCTATTGGGAACAGCTCAAACTCTACTATCACGCCTTACACGCATTGAACATCGCCGTTGATATCGTCAAGCCTGATAGCGACCTGAGCAAGTATCGCCTGCTGGTCGCCCCCACCCTTCACCTGTTGCACCCTGGCGAGGCCAGCAATCTTGAACGCTTCGTCGAGGGCGGTGGCACCCTGCTCACAACCTATTTTAGCGGCCTCGTCGATCAAAACGACCATATTGTGTTAGGTGGCTATCCCGCCGAGCTACGCAAACTACTCGGTCTACGCATCGAAGAGTTCGATCCCTGGACAAAAGATATGAGCAACAAAGTGCTCATTCACGAGGGGCCTTTGCGTGGAGCATACACCTGTAGCACCTGGGCAGACGTGATACGCCTTGAGGGTGCTCAGGCACTTGGCGTTTTCGCCAGCGACTATCACGCCAACAATCCCGCCCTGACCGTTCACCATTTCGGCCAGGGACACGCCTACTACATCGCAACGCAGGGGAGCGATGAGCTACTTGCAGCACTGATGCAACACCTGTGCGAAGAGGCGAACGTTGCACCCGTGTTGAAAGCACCCAAGGGCATCGAAGTCACACGGCGCGAACGGGCAGATGGCCACTCCGTCTACTTCCTGCTCAACCACACTGAACGCAAACTAACGGTGCAACTCCCCAGTGGCACGTTTTCCTCGCTGCTGGACGGCAAGGAACTAGAAGGATCAATAGAGATCGCAGGCATTGATGCCGCCGTGCTGCTCTCTTAATGAGAAGAAGAGCCAGCCATACCAGACCCTCTGGTATGGCTGGCTCTTCTTTTTACAACCTATACGAAACTGCCAAAAAGATTGTTCAGAGACTCCGCCAGGGTGGGGTGAGCAAAGACAGCTTCCCGCAAAACAGGATAGGGTACATTGCCCATCATAGCGATCTGAAGCATCGCCATGATCTCACCACCCTCAATACCGAGAATGGCACAGCCGAGAATCTGCTCGGTATCGGCATCAACAATCACCTTCATAAAGCCTCTATCCTCTGCCACTTCCAAGGCTCGTGCCACATAGTTCATGGGCATCTTCGCGACTTTGATGGTACGTCCCTGCTGTCGCGCCTCCATCTCGCTCAGACCGACACGCCCAAGCTGCGGATCAATAAAGACGGTATAGGGAACAAGGCGGTTTTTGATGCTGGCATTGCCATGCTCGATCAGGTTGGTGCGAATAATGCGGTAATCATCGTATGAAATATGCGTAAACGCGGGTGGCCCCTTGATATCACCAAGTGCATAAATACCTGCCACGTTTGTCTCAAGCGTATCGTTGGTAGGAATGTAGCCGCGCTTATCCATCTGCACACCCGTTGCATCAAGGTTCAGCATGTCGGTATTGGGTGCGCGACCAGCCGCAAGCAACAAATGGGAGCCCGTCAACACACGCTCACCCTCCTGTGTGCGCACCGTTAACTGGATTGCGCCCTCAGCAGATTGCTGCACGCGCACAGCCGCCGTTTGCAACAACACATCGATGCCATCTTCGCGCAGAATCTTTGCCACCTCTTCCGCCACATCCGCATCCTCGCGATTCAGCAACTGCGCCCCACGCTGTACGATGGTCACGCGGCTCCCGAAGCGACGAAACATCTGGCCGAACTCCAATCCGACATAGCCACCGCCCATGACCAGCAGATGCTCTGGCACGCTATCCAACTCCATAATCGTGGTTGAATTGAGGGTGGACACTTGCTCAACCCCCTCAAGCCTGGGCAGGGCAGGATGTTCACCCGCGTTGATAAAAATTTTGTCCGCGCTGAGCTGTTGTACACCGCCATCATTCAATTGGACCTCTAACGTTTTAGGGCCAATAAACGAAGCCTGCCCCATCAACAAATCCACATTTTTAGAATTTCTCAAGCGGCTCTCGCTGCCACCACGAAAACTATCTACGATATCGCGTTTGCGCTTTCTTACCACGGTCAAATCGATAGCGATGGGGCCAGTTTGCACACCATAATCGGCACCACGACGCGCAAGATAGGCGACACGAGCACTGGCAACCATCGTTTTTGTAGGCGTACATCCCTCATTAATGCAGGTACCACCCACATGCGTTCGCTCAATAAGCGCAGTCTTGTATCCTGCCTCACCCAGAGCCGTAGCCAATGGTCCACCTGACTGACCCGCACCAATAATAATTGCATCATAATGTGTTACCATAAAAAACACCTCTCTTCAAAATAGTTATGTACGACACATACATCTATTGCAAACTCAATGAGCAGACCAACGCTGATCTTCCTCTGGCAGTGTACGCTGTGCTCGCAAGACAGCATGAGGTGCGTGCATCAACGCATCCTCAATGCGTTGTCGATGCTTGGGCAGCGTGTTGATCGGCAATGCAGCAGGCGCAAAAAAGCGACAATCGCTTGACTCCTCTGTAGCGGTCAGTTTGCCCGCCACTGTGCGACACTGAAAGGTAAGAACCACCTCTTGTTTCTGTGGCTTCGAGTACACACCCACCAGAAACTCGACTTCGACTTCCAGCCCGGTCTCTTCCCACACCTCGCGACACACCGCCTCCTCAACCGTTTCGCCCACCTCCATGCCCCCACCGGGGAGATTCCACCAGTCAATATCGCGACGTAGTGCTAGCAGCACGTTTCCCTCCTGAAAGATAAGGGCACTTACAGCGATACGAAACTGCGTGCTGCTGCCCCCTGTTGAATCCAGCATTTGTGGCATCATACATTCTCCTCACTCCCGTTGATGCCATAGACTGCACTCCCTCCCTCTCACGCTCCTCCTCACCACTATTCCACACCTTCCACGCCTGTTTCATCTTTCCTCTATACAGTCTATGTGTACGATTTTTGTTACAACAAGCTTATAGCTCGTAGACGTGATACGCGGTCTCATGTAAAACGAGTTTAGCTAGTTGATATGCTTGCTCCTCAGCCAATTCATCCTCCTGCACCATTTCTTGCAGCACCTGGGCAATGACCGCACGCCCACGCAAAGCTCCAGCCCAGTGCATTTCAGGTAGATTCGTGCCATCAGAGCTATACATCAGTTTGCTGGCCGGAGCCACACTCAAGGCTTGCCGCGTAAAAGCCAGCATCTCCAACTTATCGACAAAAGGGATGGTATAAGAGAGATCGAAATACACGTGCGGATAGACAGCGGCCAAGTATGCCCCAAGTTGCGTATAGGGATAGCTCTCGTGAAGCAGCACAATCGGCATGGATTGATAATCACGCCGCTCTAAGACATCGCGCAACTGCAAGGGATTGCCCAGGCGCATATCAGTGTCATTATCGCCATAACCTGTGTGAAACTGGATCGGCACCTGTTGCGCCGCCGCCTGCGCAAAGGCTAGATGCAACAGATAATCGAGCAGCGGCTTATGCGCGATACGCAAGGTGCCTTGCCGCACAGCTTGTGCGCGAGCTTCTGCAAACGAACGTGCCGCCTCATCCTTGCTCCATTCTTGAATATTCAAGCCAGTGCGATAGGCGGCAATACTTTTTAGGGCGCAATACCCCTTGGCGCGTAGATCGCGTATTTCAGCAGTATAGCGAGCAATCACCTCATCAAAGTCAGCATAGGCCACGATCAAGCGTTGCATCAGCGTTTCCAGCCGCAACATCTTCACCGTGCGGCACTGTGCCACCTGGCTCATACGCTCAGGCGCATAGCAGCCTTCAGGCAGCGGAAAGGCAGGATCGAGCACCAACGTATCCACGTTGGCACTCTTCATAAGACGAGCCAGCAAGTCGTCAGCGGTTAGGCTATTACGTGCGGCCAGCACATCTTGCTCGTCAGCACTACAGCCAAGGAAACCGGCAAGTTGGCGCAACATCCACAGATAATAGACGGTGTGCTGTACATGTTCCGCCGCGAAACTCGCATCAGTTGCCTCAGTAAAATAGCCGCGAAACTGCTGCACGCTCAATTGCTGCTGCAACAAAATAGGGTGACAATGATTATCCACAACAGGGATCGAAGAAAGGTCAAGCATCAACACTCCTTACATGTGCTGCCATCTTGGGAGCACAAGCAAAAAAAATACAGATGACTGTATTGTACGCCGTTCATTTTTCAGTTACAATGTATGTGTAGCTCACAACGTGTTGCAATGCTATCAGCGTCATCACAACAGAGAGACATTCAACACATCTGCGTTTCCCCTAAATAGGGCAAGGATGAGCATATGCTGGTCGCCTATGGCCCCAACGGTCGCCCAATAGTAGCAGAAGAGACACCTTTAGAGCAGCTCCAACACTGGTCACATGAGCGGGTATTGTGCTGCCCTAATTGCCGAGGCATTGTCCATGTGCGCGGTGGCCCCGACAAACAGATGCAACTCCACTTCGCACACCAGCGCGGCGAATGTGCGTGGAGCACCGAGAGCGAGTCGCTACGGCATGCACGCGGGAAGCTCGTCTTGGCCCAGTGGTTGCGCGAACAATTCCCCGAGGCCACAATCCGCCTGGAAGAACGGCTCCCCGAACCAAACCGTATAGCAGACATTTTTGTGGCTCATGCCGACGGTCAACGTTGGGCCATTGAGTTTCAGTGCGCGCCCCTTGATATCGAGGAGTGGCGTCTTCGCCATCATGCCTATCGCAAAGCAGGCATCATCGACACCTGGATTATTGGCGCGAACCGCCGCGAAAAGCAAGAAGCATTCATTGACGCCATCATCGCAACAGCACACGAGGTGCTCTTTCTCGACCCCCTGTTACAGCCAACTCACACTTGGTTGCGCTGGCCCGTTTCTCGCGAAATCGCCCAGGAATGGCACGGCTATAAGCAAGTTAGTAACTTCTCACTTGACGGTTGGGTAGGTCATCGCGGCTATGGTGCGGTCGTGAAGGGTACGTTGGACGAGGTCTATTTTGATGAGCAAGCATTCGTACATCACGCGTTACGCACTCGCTTAGAGTCGCGTACACAACTTTTGCAGGCGATCCGCACAGCAACGAGCTTTCAACCTGAGATCCTCGTCGCCTATATGCGACTGAGCTATGATATTGAACTTGTACAAGAAGTATTACAGCCGCTCACGAAATCGTATATTCGTGATCCAGAGCTATTACGGCGCTACAACTATGGCAGAGGGATAGGCGGTCAAGCTGCGACAGAAGCTGACAGACAACGCATAGCCAAAGCAAAACAATGGCTTACCACACTGGCAGAGCGTGGCTTTCCCGCAGCCAAATTAGCAGAAATGACAAGGGAAATTCCTTTTATTGGGCCATACGCAGCGTTCGCCAGTTATATAGAAATGCTGCTAAACCCGTAGGGGCGAGATCGGACATGAACGAAATAATCTGGGAATCATTGGCTGCAGGGCACCTGTAAAGCTTGCGTTTGTTACACGGGCCACTATTCATGGTGATAAAGATAACCGCTCCAAATAGTCACTAGGACGGCTGCGGTCAAGAGTGTCGTTAGTAGAGGAACGTTGAAGTAAAGCGGTTCGCCCACGACCTGAAAGTGAAATATGCCATCCACCAGAAAAATTGCAAGCATTGCTAGGAAAATTGCCCCCATAAACCCATCGACCGCGTGCCGACCCGCTATCAACTCTCCGGCGCAACCCACAATAATTGACATGAGGAGCCAGATCACCATCTGGGAGATCGTAATATCCATCACACGCTCCTGACAAAAATAGGGAATACACAAATAAATTCAATCGCTACTATTCATTACACGCTTACAGTGACCAAAGGGACTCATAAAGCAAGGCTATATATTGAGGTAAAACACCCTGAGAAGCGGTATCATCTGTAAGAAGGTGAAACTACTCACGTATGTAACACGTATACTTAACAGAAGTTGTCATAGTAGATGACACAAAATTATGGAAATACGAATAGGGACGCGCACCATCGTGCCTCTACCTAATTATGAGGAAGGATTGTAGTAGTATGAATAACTTTGTTAAAGGCATCCTTGTTGGTGTTGGAATCGGCTTGCTGGCAGCCCCGATGCGTGGTGAAGAGATGCGTAATCTTCTCAGCGAACGCTTCCAGGAACTGCGCGGAGCACTGCCCCAGAACGACCAACTGAACATGTATACCCAGCAAGTGACAGGCCGTGTTTCCCAGACGGCAGGCAACTTGAAAGATTATGCACAACAGGCTGCCACAACCATCAAAGGTAGCGCAAGCAGCCTGAGCAACATTGCCCAGAACGCCGCTTCTGATGTGAAACAGACAAGTAAAGATGTCGCGGACACCACAAAGCAGGCAGCCGTGAATACATCGAACACTAGCTCAAATAGCTAGGTGCTACTAGTAGCAAAACAAAAGAAGCACGAGGCTCTAATAAACTGGATGCCTCGTGCTTCTTTTGCTTCTATTAGCCTATGCACTCAGCTATGCATTTACGCGCTCTATTTTCAGATTCAGAGAGGTGAGTCGTGGCACAATATTGCCATAACCGCGCTCAAGAAAGTCGATGCCCGTAATGGTGGAGGTGCCCTGCGCAATAGCAGCCGCGATGACATAGGCCAAGCCCGCCCGTAAATCGGGGATTGTCATGCGTTCCCCTGCAATCAAGGGGGTCGGCCCCATAATAATCGCGCTATGCTCGTGGTTCTTGTCACGGAAGCGACACAGTTCTGCACCAAGGCAATGGCTGGTGACCTGCGTTTTTGCCCCTAACGCCGCCAAGTCTTTGAGGTAGCCAAACCGCTTCTCATACACGGTCTCATGAATGATCGAGATGCCCGCGGCCTGTGTTAACAAAATAGCAAAGGGTTGCTGCCAATCGGTAGAAAAGCCTGGATAGACATCTGTTTCGATCACTGCTGGTCGCAGGGGTGCCTCGCGAAAGAAGCGAATGCTCTCAGCTCCCACCAATTCAAAGCCGCCACCAATTTGCCGATAATAGGAGAGAAAGTTGCCCAACGTGTCTGGTCGGATACCATGCACGACCACATCACCATCTGACGCACAGGCCAACGAAGCCCACGAAGCTGCCTCTATGCGATCACCCAGCACCTCCATATGGGTGCCACTGAGTTTCTTGACTCCCTCAATGCGAATTTCGCGACCCGAAGAGGTGAAGATGATGGCACCCATAGAGCGCAGCATGGTAATCAGTTCTAATATTTCTGGCTCTATCGCGGCATTCGAGATGACCGAGCGGCCTTCTGCGAGCACGCTCAAGTACAGGCAGGTTTCTGTCGCGCCGACGCTCGGATAGGGTAAGTGAATTTGTGCGCCCTTCAATGGCTTCACGCGATGCGCCACATAGCCTTCATCGGTTTCTTCCACGACGCCACCAAAGGCACGAATGGCATCAAGGTGAAAATCAACTGCACGTGCGCCAATTTTGCATCCACCGACAACGGGTACGGTAACGCTGGCAAAGCGATGTAACAACACGCTCAGCAGCAGGATGGGCGCACGGTTGCTACCAGAATGAGGAACAGACACGGTAGAGGTCTGCATGGAGCTTGGGTCTATCACCATGCGTTGGCTATCCACACGTTTCACGGTGACGCCAACCGAAGTGAGTAATTCAGCCGTAATATCAACATCGCCAATGGGCGGTACGTTCGTTAATGTTGTTGGTGTCTCGCCCAAAAGGGAGGCCACCATGGCCTTAATCACAAAATTTTTGGCACCCAGCGTCGTAATTTCGCCGACAACGGGATAGCCACCTTCTATTTGATACGCATATGGAGGTTGTTCTGGCACAATTTTACCTTTACGTTGTATGCAATAGTCTGCGATAGTTACTTCTATACAATAGAACGGAAGACAGAGACAAAAGGCACAAAGATGACATAAAAAGAGGAACAGCGACATGGCAAGTCGCGTATTGCGCGTAGCATGCCATGTCGCTGTTCTTCTCCGTCACACTTCCGTGCTAGTACTTATAGAAGTGTTGCAGGGTTTCTTCCTCTGGCGTCTTCTCCTTGAAAAAGTCCGCTTCACTGCGTTTTACCGCAAGATAGGACGCTGCCAGGAGCGGCCCCATGGCCTCGGTCAAGACACTATCACGCTCCAACTCGTCAAGAGCTTCATCCAGCGTGGTCGGCAAGCGGCGAATGCCACGGCGTGTACGCTCCTCATCGCTATAATTTCCTGGGTCAATCTCCTGCGGCTCACCTGGATCGATGCGATTTTTGATACCATCAAGCCCCGCCGCAATGAGAGCACCCATTGCGAGATAGGGGTTTCCGCTATGGTCGGCACTTTTCAGTTCCAGGTTGATCGATTCAGCTTCGCGCCCACGGAAGACGGAAGGAATACGAATTGCACCTTCGCGATTATCGAAACCGTACGCTCCATAGGCCGAACTCCAGTAGTGTGGAAGCAAGCGACGATAGGAATTAGGACTCCCACAGGTGATGGCGACCAGCCCACGAATATGACGGAGCACACCGCCAACAAAATATTGCCCTAACTGGCTCAAGCCACCGCGCTGACCGCCATCATAGAGCAGATTTTTTCCCGCCTGCTCACTCTTCTCGGTTCCCCACAGGCTAAAGTGGATGTGGGCACCACTGCCAGCTTGATCGAGAAATGGCTTGGGGGCAAATGTTGCGAACAGGTCAAAGGCACGAGCAACACCACGCACGGTTTCACGTATCAAGCAGACGTTGTCCGCTGCCCGCAGCACGTTCGTATGGCGCACCGACAACTCCTGCTGAGAGGGGCCGAGTTCGGTATGGAACAGCTCTATGGAGACACCTTCTGCCTCTAAAGCGGCAATAATAGCATCTATCACCTCAGCTTGGTCATCAAGGCCAATACTACTATAACAGAGGCTGTGGTCAGCAGGCACAAAGCCATGCACGTCCTGACGTGCCAAATAAAACTCGTGCTCGACAGCAGCCTCGGCCCGCATGTTCTGCTCATTCAGGCGAGCGATCATGCGTTTGAGGAAGGTACGCGGGCATGCCTCCCAAGGAACACCATCGGTACGAATCATATCGCACATCATGCTACCAGCGTTGGGGGTATAGGGCAAGACAACAAACGTTGAAGGGTCAGGCGTCAGGCGAAATTCTCCAATTGGCCCCATACCCTCAACACTGGCCAGCGTCTCCACGCCGGTAAATGCCTGCATTGCCAGTGTTTGTCCAATGCCCTCAGAAATACGTGTTGCGAGTTTGCTTGCGTGCGTTGCCTT
This sequence comes from Ktedonobacterales bacterium, assembly GCA_038199755.1. GTDB lineage: Bacteria > Chloroflexota > Ktedonobacteria > Ktedonobacterales > Ktedonobacteraceae > JBBPYR01. Next base: position 11,900 of record JBBPYR010000249.1, read on the forward strand.
ACCGCGAATAATGCCACCATTATCACAATACAAGAAGCGCACCAAGCGCAAATTTGCGGTTCGGGCTTGCTTCACCACATCTTGAGCATTCATAAAATCACTTTCTCCTATCTTTCAATGGATACCTGATCCCCATCCCTACCATCCAGTATCTCGCAGGCTAGTGTAACAAAATCTCTGGCATAACACAAGAAAAATACTATCAAATCGCCATATATATTCTCATAATCAGGTAGCATTTGCACTAATAAGTAGGTAAAAATGGTTATGAAACCCACCAATTTTGCTTATTGACGCACAATCAGTGTATAGTGGTTTAGTCCATATTTACCACTACACCCTACTCCGTAACATAGCACAACTTTGAGGAGTTTTAAGGCATGGCAACATACGACATACCATCACAAAGTCCAAACAGAGATAGTGTACTCATATCTGAAGGGTACGTTCCCAAAAGAATGCCCGCACTTCTCGGTAGCCTCGACATGACGTCCACGTATCTTGTGGCAATATTTTTTATTGTGAATGCCGCGACTGCCGCTAGTGGTGGTCCGTCGGCTTTTACCTTCTTGCTACTCGGTGGCGTTACCTTTTTTATCCCTAGCGTCATCGCCACAGCTCAACTAGGGTACATGTTCCCACATGAGGGTTCGCTCTACAACTGGACCCACAAAGCATTCGGTGGTTACTGGAGCTTTTTCATTGGCTTCTGTGCGTGGTTCCCCGGCGTACTTGTCATCGTCGCAGGAGCCGACATTGTTGTCAGCTTCTTACAAGGCATCAATGGCAACTGGCTACAGGAGCCGTGGCAACAAGGAGCAGTAATCGCGGTGATCATCGCCCTCTCTGGCATCATCGCTATTCAGCGCTTGCGTGTCGTGCAAATCATTGTCAATGTCATCGTCGGCTTGATCTTCCTGGCTGTGCTCATTCTAGGGCTTGCCACAGTTGTCTGGCTTGTACAAGGCCATCATGCCGCCACCGACTTTTCTCACCTGAGCGATTGGACGATCAACTGGAATCCGCAAAGCGGCAATCTTAACCTATTTGGTTTGATCACCCTCGCCTACCTTGGCACTGAGGTTCCTCTTAACATGGGTGGTGAAATTAAACATCGTAAAGTCATCACCAAACACCTACTTTGGGGCACATTGCTCGTCTTCGTCGGCTATTTCATTGCGACAATGGCTCTTTTAGTAATATTGGGTGGCGCAAAAGCTGGCAGCGTGGGCGGCTTCTCCTTGGTCATGGCTGTCGATCAAGTCCTCGGTAAGTTCGCTGGCGATGTCGTCACTATTTGCATCGTGAGTTTCTTTGTGATGGTGCCAGTCGTCTACAACTATACGTTCGCACGCCTTCTGCTGGTGGCTGGCATTGACAAGCGTTTACCAAAAACCGTGGGAAAGCTCAACAAAAATCGCGCACCCGTGAATGCGATCCTTTTCCAAACGATTGTCGCCATTGGCTTTACGATCATCGTCTTTACAGTTACGCCTTACGTTATTAACCTCGGTAGCCCAGCCGCGCTATCAACTGAGGTCTATAATGTTAGTCAGGCTGCCGCGACGCTGGTTTGGGCTATCTCGACTGCATTCTTGTTTATCAATATAATCGTCTTCTACTTCCGCGATCCTGCCAGTTTCCGCCAGCAGCGCATCATTCCTATGCCTCTGCTCGTGGTGAGTGTCATCGTTGGCCCGATTGCCTGCCTTCTGGCTATCATTGACACCCTCTTCTTCTCCTGGATCAGCACGCTCATCAGCAATGCTCAGTGGTGGTATATCATCGGTGGCGTGACAATCGTCTGTATCACCATCGCCGCTATTGGCAGCATATTCGCCACTAGCGAGGCCACTTGGGAAACCATGGAAGACAATTAATAAGCGTTCGACTACACAAAACGGGCTGTTACAATTTGCAACAGCCCGTTTTGTATAGTCGAACACAATAGCTTAGAGGCTACTGGCTATTTGGTGGCTTCAGCAATAATCTCTTCATCGCTGACATTCGCATTGGCGGTCCGCTGACCGACAAAGAAGAGCGCAATACCGACTATCAGGGAAATGATGGTGATACCAATAATAATCAACTGCCACTGGCTCGTACTCACATCCCCAGTACTGGTCCAAGGAGCAGTGAAGATGACAACCACACCCACCGCGCTAGCAATCATACCTATGATCGAGCACAGGTAAAACACCCAGGTGGGGGCCAGCTGGATGCGCGAGAAGGTGTCGCTATACTTCCTGCGGATGATGATCACATCTACAAACAGGATAACCATTGAGATACACCAGATGACCGTCACCGCCGCCTGTAAAATCCAGTACAGGTCTGTCGAAAGGTTGGTAGCAGTGGTGCCAGTTCTGATGGTATATGGAATGAGAATAAACGATACAGCGGTAAAGAAGGCGGCAATTATCGTTTGCACCACAACTGCTACCCAAGGAATCTTGTTCGCGTTGACACGGCTCATAATCGCAGGCAAGCGGCGATCAAGGCCAGAGACGAACAACAAGCGCGCAAACGAGTAGTTATACACGGTTGTGTTGAAGAGGAAGAATCCGATCAGGATAAAGTTGACGAGTATTCCCAAGAAAGGGCCAGCAGCACCAAAGCCATGTTGGACAGCTTCGGCAACGGCTGATGGGCTACCCTGATCCTTAAGAGGAACTGCGGTCATTACACCAAATGTACCTATCAGGTAAGCGATGATAACGACAGCCGACCCCCACAACAGATAGCGGGTAATTGCACGCGCCTGAGTAATCTCAACGCCCATGTTCAGCGGGACTTCCACGCCTAGCAATGCCAAGATCACAGTACCATAGAATGTGTAGGTGGCAGGGCTGGGTGCCCAGTGGGACGCAGAGTAATCTACCGCTGTGGCATGTCCACCAAACACGGAGAGGAGACCTGCAAGACCGATCAGCAGAATTGCGCCGCCATAGGCGACGAACACAACGTTTACGAGGTTCTGTGTCACACGGAAACGCAGAACTGAGAGCACACAGGAGAAGGCAATTACGGCGATAATCACCAAACCTTGCTGCCAAGGTTCGCCCAACCAGTTGCCATTTAACTGCTGGATCAATGAGACCACGGCATCACCCGTGGCGATCATCACCAGCACGCCTGGCCACCATGCACAGAAGCCAGCCAGGAAACCCATGAATGGCCCGAATGCTTTGTTGGTCCAGACATAAATAGAACCCTCACCAGGGAACATGAGACCAAGTTGTCCAGTCACAATAGCACCGGGAATAAGGAAGGTGAGGAAGCCCAGACCCCAATAGACATAGGCAGCCGGGCCAGCACCCGCGGCCAAACCCGCCGAGTTGCTGATGAAAAGCACGATTGCCACAAAGATAGCAACCATGTCAAATGAGTTCAGAACCTTCGGGAGAATACCACCCGCGATTCGTTCGGAACGAAGAACATTGTCACTGCCTGATTCACTACCAGCAGTTGTTGCCATAAAATCTGTACCTCCAAATAACGGTTTGACAGGTTTTTGCCAAAAAACTGTTTCAACACTACTACGATTACAACATTGACCTATTGAAATACATCAATGAGACGACAATAGTAAGGCAGAGCCTCCCTTCTTCTTTCATACTGAAAAGAGGAACAGCGAGCACAAGACAACATCCTTATTGTCTGGCGTGCCTCATACTCTCAGGAATTACAGGTGAATGGCACCCCGTTTGTTTGCACCTGTATTAGCTGTGAAGTGCATCGTTGCTACTCAACTATGGTCATGATAGAAGATATCCATTATTGTGTCAAGGTCTATTGGCTTGTATAACATTTTTTGCTAGTCTGGCAATACACCGGCAAAAAACGCCTTCAATTTCCCCTCATCTAATAACCCATCCGTGCGTACTCCGCTACACACATCTAACCCGAATGGCCCCACCTGCTGGATAGCATCCGCGACATTGCCAGCATGCAAACCGCCCGCGAGGAAGACAGGCACACCCACGGCCTCACGAATACGACGGCTAACCCGCCAATTATGCATACGTCCGGTGCCGCCCAACTCCTTCACCGCCAGCGACTGATTGCCCGAGTCGAGTAGCAGCGCATTCACCTGTGGCGCAATCGCCACCGCCTCCGCCAGCGACTGCTCGTCCGTCACGTGAATCACCTGCACCAGTGCAATCCCAGGCAGAGCCGCACGTAGGTCCGTATAATTGCCCACCAGCAAGCGATCACAAATCTGCAATGTATTGACGCCACAGTGCCGCTGCTGCTCCACGATCCCCGCCACATCCTGCCGACTCGTCAATAAAAAAGATGCCACCCCCGGCGGTATCCTTTCGGCTATATGAAATATCAAGTCATCTTCAATCACCCCTGGTCCGCTCGGCATAGCGGAAACCAGCCCTAATGCGGACGCTCCATAGCGAATTGCAAGCTGCGCCTCTTCTACGCTGCTGATGCAGCAAATTTTTACACGCGGTTTTTTTGTTGGTTGCATCGCTGTTGTTCTCTTCATATCAAATGTGTAAAGTAGCGCGCTCTACGTCCTTTAGGGGGAAAGCAGGAGTGCAGAGGACGCAGTTCTTTGCTGGGGACTGGGTGTCCCCAGATCTCCTTCCCAAAGTCCCCTTAAAGGATGGAGAACCAAGTAGCGAGCCTTAGGGACAGTGAATAAAGCAATGTGAGATACTTACGAGCATATATAGCAAAGACGGCGAAGCATGCCTTTAAGGAGGCCTTGCCGTCTTTGCTATATATGCCCTTCATTAAGAACAGCATTTGCTCTCAATCATCCTAGCTGAATACGTCGGTACACACTATCGAAAGGGAAACGAACGTCAATACTGGCAAGTTCAACTGTGTCGCCTTCTTGGTAGTGATATTGTCGCCAAAATTTGCCTTCACGTCGATAGACTTCGATAGTCTTATAGGTGCTGCCGATCAGCACATATTCTTGCAACGAGGGCAAAGCTTTATATGCAGAAAACTTTGCGCCGCGATCACGCTTTTCAGTCGTCGGTGACAATACCTCAATGATCACAGTTGGTTTCACGAGCATCGAACCTGTTTCCTGCTCACAGGATACCGTTACATCGGGATAGAGGTAGCGCTTTTCGGTCAACTTCATACGGGCATCGCTGCTATATGCCATACAGGGGCTATCTCCCAGAGCCACGCTCACCAGGGTTAACAGACGAGCGCAGAGAGCTGCATGGGCAACGCTCCCACCAGCCATGTCAACCAGAACAGTTTCTGTATAGGCGGAGGATGGCGGACGCAGCATATACACGAAGCCATCGATGTATTCATACTTGCCATCGGTAGCTTCGTCCAAGGCAAGATACTGTTCTACTGGCATATATATCAGGCTATCGGCGACTTCTGTTCTATCTACCGCCATAAATGCCTCCTCTTATGTGTACTTCTACTTTCACAAGTGTACATGATATGAGCAAGAATTGCTATTGTCTTTTTTGCAACCAATCTCTTACTAAGGAAACCATCTCCAGCGCGGACGCCCCGTAGTGTATCGCTAGCTGCGCCTCTTCAAGGCTGCTGATGCAGCAAATTTTTACACGCGGTTTTTTTGTTGGTTGCATCGCTGTGGTTCTCTTCCATCTTGTATAGCCAAGTTCCTTTGCTCTGGCGAATGACCGAGAAGAATTGTTCGTGGTCATGTTCAGCGACAAGTTGAGAATGCAAGACTTTGATCGCTACGATTTCTTTTTTTGAGAAATCTTCAGCTTTATAAACACTCCCAAAGCCACCATTTCCAATCATATCAACGATGACGTAGTCACCAATACGGTCGCCCTTACTTACCATATCTGATACCCTCGTCTCTCTTAGAAGGTGCTTGTTGCACAGCTACATCATGTCAAACTTGTAAAGGTTTATGCTTGTGAATTGTACAGTCATGCCGACGTAGTATAGTAGAGCGTAGTATGGAGTTGTCGCCAGTGTTGGCGGCTACATTTCCCTCAGAGGCTACCTATACTACACAGGCGCAGGCCCTTCAATGAACGTTTGCCTGCCGTGAAAGGGATCGTCTTGTGCATCGCAAGGATCGAGTTTTTTCCGCATTGCGATCATTGTGGACACAACGACCAGCACAAAGTGGTGTTTTGCGTCGTCATGCTGGCTTCAGCGCGGAAGAGGTGGCCCTGGTTGCAGACGTAGATCGTACCAACGCCAGCCGCGACTTAAATTTATTGGCGCAAGAGGGGCTGATCGAGCGCATCCCTGGTCGCCCCGTGCTGTTCACTATCAAAGAAACTCTCCTGCAAACAGAGGTCCGTTCTGTTGCTTCCAACTATAAAGAGCAAGAAGCATGGAGCACCGTACATGGCACTGTCTCTACAGCGGTGAAGGCGCAGGAAACTGTGAAGCCGTCAACAGTGGTGGCGTCGGTGCAGGTGGGAGCGGTTGCCACCAGCTTTGAAACCTTGATCGGCAGTGCCGAGGGTCTCAAGGTGGCGATTCAGCAGGCGAAGGCCGCCATTTTGTATCCCCCACGCGGTCTGCATACCCTCTTGCGTGGTCCGAGCGGCGTTGGCAAGACGACCTTTGCCCGCTTAATGCATGCCTTTGCCTTGGAGATGAAAGCATTACCGTCCAATGCGCCGTTTGTCAGCTTCAACTGCGCCGACTACGCTGGTAATCCACAATTGTTGATGGCCCACCTGTTCGGCGTGGTACGCGGTGCCTACACTGGAGCTGAGCGGGACCGCGAGGGACTAGTGGAGCAGGCACATAGCGGTATTCTCTTCCTTGATGAAGTGCATCGTCTGCCACCAGAGGGGCAGGAGATGCTTTTCTACCTGATGGACCGCGAACGCTTCCGCCGTTTGGGAGATTCACGCGAACGGCACGCCTCTGTTCTGTTGCTCGCCGCCAGCACTGAAGACCCGGCAACCACCATGCTACCTACGTTTCGGCGCCGCATTCCTATGCTAATTAGCCTGCCCGGACTGCATGAGCGCACCATTGGCGAACGCTACGAACTGCTGCGCGCCTTCTTTACCACCGAGTGCAGCAGCATCGGTGCTAACATTCATGTGACGCCCCAGGTGCTACGCGCCTTGTTGCTCTATGATTGCCCCGGCAACATCGGGCAACTACGTACCGATGTGCAATTGACCTGTGCGCGTGCCTATCTTGAGTACCGCACCAACAACTTGTCAGAACTAAGCGTACACGCTGACGTTTTGCCGGAGCATGTGCGACGCGGCTTGCTGCACACCGCCGAATTGCGCCGCACCTTGGAACCCGTACAACACCTGCTCGAAGCCACTCATGTCTTTACCCCGACTGGCCTGAGCCTGAACAACGTGCCAGAGTCAGCGCAAGACCTCTATGAGACCATCAATAACGAACTCACGGTGTTACGCAACAGTGGTTTACAGGAAGATGAGATTAGCCGTCTGCTCCATCTCAATATACAGCACTACTTCCAGCAATTCGCGCATAGCGTCAACCAGGAACGCTCCGACACCGTTTCGCACCTTGTTGATGAACGCCTCGCAGAGGTCAGTCGTGGCATCGTGCAATACGCGGAAGAGCAACTGGGGCGTACCTTTCCAGAAAAGTTGCCCCTGGTGTTGGCCTTGCACCTCGCAAGCACCCTTGAGCGCATTACGCAGGGACGACCGGTGGTCGTTCCCGCGATACAAGCTATGCGGCAAACCTATCCCATCGAATACGAGATCGCACGGGTCGCCTTGCTGCGCGTTCGTTCGGCCCTGAATATTTCCCTGCCTGAGAGCGAAACCGATGTTTTGACCGTGCTCCTCGCCAACGCCGAGACGCTGTTAGACAACGAGCAGGCCACCGTGGGTATCGTCGTTGCCGCACACGGTCGCGGCATCGCCACGAGCCTCGCAGAACTGGCGAACACGCTGGTCGGCGTCAATTCCGTGACGGCGGTCGAGTTGACGTTAGAGCAATCACCCGATGAACTGCTTGGGCAGGTCGCACATGCCATCTCGCGCTCAGATCAGGGTAGCGGCGTGTTATTGCTCGTCGATTTCTCCTCATTGCTCTCGCTGGGCGAACTGGTGATGCAGCGCACAGGAACGCAGGTGCGCACCGTCTCTAACGTCAGTGCGCCACTACTGATTGAGGCTGTACGCAAAGCACAACGCTCACAGCACGTGACGCTCGATCAACTAGCTGCCAGCATTGCACAGTTCCATAGCGGCGACAAACAAGATCACCATAACGTGCGTTACGACAGAAGAGAAGGAGTTCACAATCAGGCACTAGCGACGGATATTTCAGGTGGCAAGGCTTCTCTCACGCCAGCAGCGCAAACAGCTCGCGTCATCCTCACCGTCTGCCTGACTGGTTTTGGCAGTGCTCTCAAGCTTGCCGAACTGATCGAGTCGCACCTGCCAAACTTGCGACAACAGGGCATAGAGACGATATGCATGGACATCAACCTGTCCAGCAAAACCTCAGACGAGGTGCAGCGCATGGTGGGCAACCGTCAGGTTGTCGCGATTGTGGGGACCATCAATCCCCACCTTGAACGCTACCCCTTCATTTCGCTCACCGAAATCCTTTTTGGCGATGGCATTACGCGCTTGCACACCTTGCTGGGGAGCACACTAATCGATCCCGCCCTACTGCAACCAGCAATACGAGCAGAAGTGCCATCCCCCTCCCCTATAGCGGCGGAGTCGGCAATCTTCGCGAGGCGTGCTGACCTCATTCACGAAATAGCACACACGCTCACACAACGCATGCTTTTCCTGAATCCTGCACGTGCCCTGCCATTAATTGACCGCATGATTGAGATGATCGAAATCGAAGTTGGCGAAACCTTCGAGATCGAGGTTCTGGCGGGCCTCATTCTCCATCTCGCCTGTATTCTGGAACGTGGCATCCAGCAAAAAGAGATGCTTGTTAGCGAAACCATCCGTCTGCGTGTCGAGCAACAGTTTTCACGTGAACTCGCCATCTGCCGCCACGCGCTCCAGGTGCTCAGCAGCCAGGTTGCCCGCACCCTCCCGGATGAGGAAGCGTACAACATTGTGGGCATTCTCAGACAAGTTGATATCTTCATTCAATAAATGAGGTTGGGCACCAAATGTGTGCTATCTGTGCTACACACATTATGGCATTCTTCTTGCACTATAGATGTGCAGACCCTACGGTTCCAGATATGGTACGCAAGTGTGCTATCAGGAGATTTCGTTCATTGCCGAAAGCACACAATGAAGATACATGATGGAACCTAGCAAAAGAGGCTCTATGGTACGAGTATTGATTGTTTGCAGTTGGGGCATGTCTACCAGCCTGCTGGTAGAAAGCATGCACAGTGCCGCAACGACAAGCCAGTATGCACTCACGGTTGAGGCATTAAGTGCTGGCGAGTACGCGGCAAAGGTTGACGCCTGTGATGTCGTCTTAATCGCTCCACAGATCCGTCATCTGCGCAAGAGTATTGAAAAACTGGCAGCGTCTGCCGGAAAACCTGTTGCCCTTATCGAGCCATTTCATTATGCCACGATGAACGGACAGGCGGTACTTGAGCAGGTACAACAACTGCTACGGACGCAGGAAGGGAGAGCGACAACGTGAGTAGCTTCATCGAACGCGGTAGCGAGCTATTTGAGCGTTACTTCGTGCCTCCACTTAGTGCCATAGCCAGTAACATCTATTTGCAAGCGATTCGTGATGCCTTCATTATTTTTACGCTACCACTGATCATTGCAGGTAGTGTGTTTCTGATCGTCGCCAATCCACCAGTGCCTGCTCTGGCTGAACTGCTCAAACCATATAACGCCGCCATTCTCGTGCCATTTGATCTCTCGTTCGGCCTGATGGCCCTTTTCCTATCCTTTGGCGTGGCCTATAGCTTGGCACAGTATCGGCGTACAGAGCCAGTACAACCAGGCATTGTCGCCATGATGCTGTTCCTGATCGCTAGCATGCCAATGCGCGACCTGAACACCATGCCCTTTGGTGAGGTCCTTCCTTATCTGGGCGGGCAAGGTCTGCTGGTGGCTATCCTGATGGGCATTCTCTCGACTGAAGTCATGCGCCTGTTTCGCGGTTCACGCTTCACCATCCAGTTACCAAAGACCGTGCCACCGAATGTAAAGCGTGCCTTTGAAGCTCTGATACCAACCCTGTTCTTAATGACACTGGTATGGATCATCGAGTGGTTTGTCAGTGCTCACACCTTTGTAGAAAATCATACTGTCCATCAATTGACGTTACCCATTTTGCTGATGCATCTTTTTCAGCCACTCGTCTTTGTGCAAGACAGCTATCCAGCCGCCTTGCTAGAAATCATCTTGATGATGCTGCTGTGGTCAGTGGGCATTCACGGCATGAATGTGGTCACAGCCATAGCCTTGCCATTTTGGTTGAGCACGCTGACTGCGAACGTTGCCAACGGTGCTCATGGCATTGTAACCGAACCATTTTTCCATATTTTCGCCCATCTCGGTGGTTCCGGCGCAACCTGGCCTCTGGTCATTTATATGTTGCGTTCACGCTCGATACAGTTGCGAACCGTAGGTAAGGTCGCGCTGGGACCTGCTATTTTTAATATAAATGAGCCAGTCACCTTTGGTGTACCGATGACACTGAATCCGATCATGATGATACCCTTCATCTTCGTACCCGTCATCATCGTCACCATCAACTATCTGGTATTCAGCTTTGGTTTCGTGCATGTCCCAATAGTCATGCAACCATTTACCGTTCCCGTTGGAGTCAGCGGCTTCATCGCCACGAATGATATTCGTGGTAGCCTGCTTCAGTTCTTTGATCTCGCTGTCTCCGCGATTCTATATTATCCATTTTTCAAGGCTTGGGAACGAGTCCTGGTCGCCCGTGAAACGGCGGATACACCGCAGGAAGAGCCTCGTGCTCTCGTCGCGTCTCGTATATAGGGACCCGATTATGCGTATCGTTGCTTAGTTAAGACCAGGAAAATAAACGCCGGAAAGGGGGATTGCGTAACACTTGCAATTACGACGCAAAACCACTGTTTTTGTTGAGCAGTGTGTTGTACAATTAGGTTTACAAAGCCCACACCCAGTCAGGTGTGGAGTGGAAGGACATTTCAACGATGAAGGTATTATTTAGTCACCAGCACAGGGCGTTTACTGTGTTTGTAAGCGTTCTGTTGCTCTCACTTGCCCTCGCGGCTTGCGGAAGCAGCGCAAACGGCGGTGGTACTACTGGCGGTGGCGGCACAACCGCGACCGGTGCGAATGGCGGCAAAGGTTGTAAAAAGGTCGGCGTACTGCTACCTGATACCGCCTCCTCTGCTCGCTGGGACGGTGTAGACAAGCCAGACTTGACAGCAGGTATTCCCAAAGCCCTCTCTGGCGCGACCGTAGACTACTACAACGCCAATGGTAGTGCAGCCACCCAGCAGAACCAAGCTGACCAAGCTCTGACAAAGGGCGACTGCATCCTAGTCGTCGCAGCACAGGATAGTGATGCCGCCTCCGCCATTGTGCAGGCTGCTGACAAGCAGGGCGTTCCTGTTATCGGCTATGACCGTCTGATCCAGGACGACAAACTCAAGTTCTATGTTTCCTTCGACAACGTCAAGGTTGGCGAACTTCAGGGACAGTATGTCGTCGATCATTACAAAGACTTCACCTCCAAGAGCAAAAACCTTGTCATGATTAATGGCTCCAAGACCGACAACAACGCCATTCTGTTCAACCAGGGTGCCAACAGTAAGATTCAGCCTTTGGTTGATAGTGGTTCGTTGAAGAAAGTCTATGATACCTTTACTCCCGACTGGAACAACGACACTGCCCGTACTGAGATGGATCAGGCTCTGACGAAAAACCAGAACAACGTTGGCGTCGCATACGTCGCGAACGATGGTATGGCAAACTCCGTCATTGCCTCGCTCAAGGCGCAGAAGCTCAATGGTAAGGTTCTCGTCACTGGCCAAGATGCCACCGTTGCCGGTATCCAAAACATTCTGACAGGCGACCAGAGCATGACCGTTTACAAAGCTATCGTCAAAGAAGCTGACGCGACATCACAGCTCGTTGCTGCTATCAGCAATGGCACCGATACCGCTTCACTGACCAACGGTAGCACCACCAAGGATAAGAACGGCACTGCTATTCCATCCGTACTTGAGACTCCCGTTGCTGTTGACAAGACCAACTTCCAGACCACGGTTATCGCTGACGGTTTCGTCACGAAGGCTCAGGTCTGTCAGGGTCTGCCCGCAGGCACAGGGAATTTCTGTTAAGCTTTTCCCGTCACAATAAATAGTGTCCTTTATGGTGCGGGTTGTAGCGTTCGCGCTATAACCCGCACCTCTCAACACATTTGGAGGGCCATATGGCTGATAGCAATGCTCCTACAGTGAGCGCAACCTATGAGCGATCTGTAAGGGGTGAGCCGCTCCTCAAGATGCGCGGCATTAACAAATCATTTGGAGCGGTGCGCGCTCTTACCGACGTAGACTTTGAAGTCTATGCAGGAGAAGTCGTCGGTCTCGTCGGTGACAACGGTGCTGGCAAATCGACGCTCATCAAAACCATAGCAGGCGTCAGTCCTGCCGATACGGGTGAAATTACCGTTGAAGGACAGTCCGTCAATATTGCCACCCCACAGGTTGCGACACGCCTGGGTATCGAAACGGTTTACCAGGACCTCGCCCTCTGCGACAACCTTGATGTTGTCAACAATCTCTTCCTGGGACGCGAAGAGCGCACCCCATATCGCGCCTTGCGTGAAAATGAAATGGAAATGAAAGCTGTCCATGTACTACAAACGTTGAATGTAAAAATCCCTTCCCTGCGTGCTCCCGTCGCCGCGCTCTCCGGCGGTCAGCGGCAATCCATCGCCGTTGCCAGAACTATTTTACACAATGCAAAAGTTGTGCTCCTCGATGAGCCTACCGCTGCTCTCGGCGTGGTGCAAACGCGCCAAGTATTAAATCTTATTCTACGTTTACGTGAGCAGGGCTTGGCGGTGGTCGTCATCTCACACAATCTCGCTGACGTGTTTGAGGTGGTAGATCGCGTGATCGTACTTCGACTTGGTAAAAGGGTTGGTACATTTGATGTTAAAAACACCACACCCGAACTGGTGGTCGCCTCCATCACGGGCGCGCAATTTGGCGAATTAACAAAAGATCCTAATGAGATTGTAGGAGCATAATTATGAGTGAAACAGTAAAGTCCGATCAAACTAGTGCAGGAGGCGCAGTAGCCTCCGTTGAAGTTCCATCATATCTTCCCAAGCAATCAATCGGCCAGTTACTCCGCAATGATCTCGGCTTTGTACCGGTGTTGCTGACCTTTGTTGCCGTTGCCATCTACTTCCAAATCACTACCTCTGGACTCTTTCTTACTCCACGTAACCTGACACAACTCGTATTACAAATCACAACTATTGGTATTATTGGACTGGGTGTCACACTCGTTTTGCTATTAGGTGAAATTGACCTCTCTGCCGCCGCCGTTGCTACGCTGTGCTCTATTATTATGGGTGTGCTTTCAGAGCGTGCGGGACTTTCAGGCATAGCTGCCATTGTGCTTGCCATTCTCTCAGGAGCTATCATTGGTGCAATCAATGGTGTTTTCATAGCAATTCTGCGCGTACCATCATTCATTGTTACGCTGGCGGCTTCGATTGGCTATTCGGGTTTATTGCTCTACCTACTACAAGGGCAGGCGACGCTGATCATCCGCAATCCACTTATCCTCAGTATCTCGAACAACTATTTGCCAGACCCCCAGGGGCCAGCACTTCCCATTATCGTCGCTCTCATCTATGTCGGATCAGTCATTTTCAATCAAGTACGGCGCCGTCGCGTTGGCTTGCGCGTACTACCGCTGTGGCAACTGGTGGCCCAGTCAATAGGCGTGCTGGCGATTGTGACTGTCATCATTATTCTCTTTGAGTCCTATCTTGGTGTTCCGCAGGCAATTGTTATTCTGACCGGCTTGATTCTCGTCGTCTGGCTCGTGCTCACGAAAACGGCCTTTGGTCGCCATATCTATGCAGTTGGTGGCAATGCAGAGGCTTCCCGCCGTACGGGTATCAATGTCGTTGGTATTCGCGTCGCGGTGTTCGCGCTCTGTTCGGCGATCGCTGCTATTGCAGGCATCCTCGCCGCCTCACGTGCCACTGCTGTCGCTAGTCAGATCGACCCCGCGCTCTTGCTACAAGCCATCGCCGCTGCCGTTATCGGTGGTGTCAGCCTCTTTGGTGGGCGTGGCTCGGTGTGGTCCATTATCCTCGGTGCGCTCATCATCGGCAGTCTGGAAAACGGCCTCGACCTGCTCGGTCAGCCTACCGAAGTCAAGTTGATGGTTGAGGGCATCGTGCTACTACTCGCCGTTACCATTGATGCGCTCGTGCGTCGTGCTCAGGCGCGCTCCGGTCGCTAAACACATAACACCATGCTTGCCTACCAATGAGCACATAAAAAGACTGTCATACGACAGTCTTTTTATGTGCTCATTGGTAGGCAAGCATGAATAGCACGACTCTGGATGACATGCCGAATAATAATGATCGCATTTCATGGTAAAAATATACGAGAGCAGGTTGCACAAATCTTCTTGTATACTTTTACCATATGTCACGCAAATTATTGCCCCTCATCTGGCCCACGAGAGTCGTCCCGACCAGTGACAGGCTGTTCCGCTAATTCATGCCAGGGAATTCTGCCAGATGTGTTGAGGTCACGCAGGTGCATGACATCATTATAGCGCTCTAACACCCAGCGCGGGGGGGGTGGCAGCCATTCCAGCGTTGCCTTATGCCAATGCGTGATGGAGGTGTTATGCGTGTTGAAGAGGGCATTTGGGAAGTGGAACGCGTTAATGCCGATAAAAAGTTGAAAGGAAACATCAACAATGCCGCCGTGACAGATCAGTACAATTGTCTTTCCCTCGTGGTCATGCGTAATTCGGTGCAGTGCATGACTGACGCGTGAGGTGAACTCTACCCGACTCTCACCACCGTTAGCAATACGCGAAAACGGCATGTCCTCAAATGACACCGCATTGAAAAGGACTTGAAATTCTTTTGAGCTGAGTTTATCACCATCGCCATCGCGGTGCTCCTCAATTTCCTCATCGAAAATGATAGGCAATCCCAGGGCCGGTGCCACAATTTCCGCTGTATGACGCGCCCGTAACATGGTGCTACTAATTACGACATCCGCCTTAATTTCTTTAGTGGCCGCCAAGCGATCTCGCAGGCGTTCGGCTTGTTTGACACCAAGTGGCGATAGACGTGTATTGCCCATAGTTCTCTGGGCTGCACTTAATGCCTCTCCATGCCGTATGATATATAAATGTGTTGTCATAAAAATCCTTCTACATACTAGTCTGAACTGTTGTAGTCTCTATTCTACCATCTGATCACGACATTCTTACGCTGAGCAGGGTTGTAATGAGTTACGGTTATACTAGTCGAGGTTATACTGTAAAGAGAGGGTCGCTTCTACTAGGGGCAACCTTGTATTACAGCAACAAGGATTGTCCAGCAGGGACATCTTTAAGGCGGAGAACAGCATGCAGAAACTCTATACCATCCTAAAATATTGCGTTGCCCTCTTTTTCAATGCGCTCAATATGCTCTTACGTGGCAATCTGCCCATGTTTGGCTGTGCCAGCATAATTGTTGAGGAGCAAGGGAGTTTCCTTGTCGTCGAGCGTCATAGTGGAGAACTTGTTTTTCCCGGCGGCTTCACGCGCTGGCGCGAACACCCCACCCAGACAGCACAACGCGAGGGGCAAGAGGAAACCGGCTTTCAGATTCAGATTGGAGATGCGCTTGGCTATTACTCTGTTGTAAGCGATCATGTCTACAAGATGAGCACACTCAACATTACCTATGTCGCCTCGATTAAACAAGGCGATATGCAGCACAGCATCGAAGGACGCGTTCGCTGGTGTGATGAGAAGACTTTGCGAGCAAAAATGAATACGTATCACATTTCGATGCTGGAAGATTATCTACGCTATAAAACGGGCAGCGACCACACGAATGTGGCCGCTGATCTAGTGATGACTACCCATGAGCCAGCTTCATAAGCCTAGTCAAGCATTAGAGCAACCTTTTTGCAAATCTTGCGAATAGTGCTCAGACCGGCTGCCACGTTGGGCTCTCCCTTGGTATAGACAGAGATGACGTAGACATCCTGCTTTGTCATCACGATACCCGAAGAGTTCACTGCCCACCAACCATCGGGGCCAATCACCCAGCCGTCTTTCAAGGCAACCGTGGCACCCGGTGGTGCAGTATCTCCCACACCGCCGCGCTGATCTGCCTCTACATGTTCCAGCAGGTTGAGAGCCAGCTTACGGTGATCTGCCGTCAGGAGAATCCCCTTGTAGAGGCGATTCAGCATTTTCACCATTGTCAGAGGATACATCACGCTCCATCCCCAGGCGTCGGGATTCGGAACCAGGCCAGTAATACCGACTCTATTCATATAAGCCGCCACCCCGGCTGCGCCTCCTATTTCATGGTAATAAAGGGCTGACGCAGAATCATTATTAGAGTTCTCTATCATGGTGCGCAGCAAGTCCATCTCATGGCTGGTCGCTGCTCGCCCTTGCCGCTCAATCATATCGAGGAACGTCAACATAATGGGTACCTTCATTGAGCTTGCTACAATGAATTGGTGCGGGTCATTGTAGGTGTAATAGCGATCATGCGTCACATCATAGACCCATGCCGCCATGACCTCGTGGTTCGCTGGGGATGTCATTTGTGCATTGGCATGACTCGGTGAAAAAAACGTCATACATCCAAAAACAATCGAAAAACCGATAGCTACTATCCTCAACACGAAGAGGAAAGGTTGTCGATGGCTTCCTGCTGTCTTGTTCGCTTGCGTGTATCCCTGCATGCGCTATTCCTCCTAAAACTTGATCTACCAAGCTTTTAGAATAGAACGCGCCACAACTACTTTTTTCCTACTCAATTTAGCTTATCCAAAATCAGGCAGGGAAGGATTTTTTTGAGGTCAATACAGTAGTAATTAGAGCGTACTTAGCATGTCTCGCTTCAGAGATTCCATCTTAAAATCAACTTTATGCTCGCGTTGGATCAGTGCGGAACGGAACACAGAAAGTAACGATGGGTCAAATTGTATGCCAACCAGCAACTCAATTTCCGCCAAGGCTTGGGCGGGTGTACGCGCAGACTGATAAGATTGTGTTGTAATCATGGTATGATATGCCTCTGCCAATGCAATCATGCGTGCCTCAAGCGGAATAGCTGTTCCCACCAATCCATCAGGTGTACCCGTGCCATCCCAACGCTCATGGTGATGGCGAATAGCAGGTGCCAGATTGCTCAGCCAGGGAATATCCTCTACAATATCCGCGCCCAGTTCGGCGTGCTGATGCAATAATTGCCACTCCTGTGCGGAAAATTGCTCCTTGGGCTGGTGCAACAAGCGATCAGGCAAGGCAATTTTTCCAATATCATGCAGAAAGGCAGCAGTTGCAGTACGGAAGGCATGTTCTTCGTTAAATTCAAGTATCCGTGCCATACTCGCCACCAGATCACTGACTTCATGGGCATGTTCGCTCATCCCCGGCTCACGCCAGTTGAGCGCACCCATCAAAGAATAGATCAAGCGGAGTTGTTCTACTCGCTGTTGCTGCTCACGAGTATGTCCATCGGATGCTCCACCTTCTACCCGTTTCAATTGATGTGCAGTAGCCGCTTTCAAATCGGCATCACGGTTTGCCCGCACCGCCTCAGCTGCGGTACGTATTTGGTTGCGCCCTAAACGCTTTGCCCAGTACATCGCCTGGTCAGCCTGCTCGCAGAGTTCACTAGCAGTTACACCCTCATGAGGATAGCTTGCCACGCCAATACTGATGGTGATCGCGATACCACCCTCGACCGCACTCGTTGCCAGAGGCAAAGCCGCTACTGCACTCCGCAAGCGTTCCGCAAGGACCTGTGCCTCTTGCTGATTGGTCTCTGGCAAAATCACCAGGAACTCTTCTCCCCCAAAACGACCCACGGTATCACCCATGCGCAAGACGCCCCGTGTGCGTGACCCTAACTCTTGCAACACCATATCACCAGTAGCATGACCATAGGTATCGTTGACTTGCTTGAAACGGTCCCCATCAAAGAAGAGCACCGAGAGATCATGACCAAAGCGGCGGGTACGCTCACACTCCTGCTCTAATAGAGATTGCAAAGCGCGATGATTGGGAAGATTGGTCAGGACATCAGTTGTGGCAAGCATCTCCAGACGTGCATTGGCTGCGTTGAGTGCCTCATGCTCTCGTTGTAATGCTTCATGAAGACGTTTCAGTTCTTCACTCTTCGCCAATTCATCACGTTGTTGCTTTGTCTCCTCAAGCAACCCGACAATCGTATCTAACGTCGTGTTCACCGCATGCGAAACCTGGGCAATCTCGTCGCGTCCCTGCTCTTCGACACGAGCCGAGAATAACCCCTGCTCAATCGATTGCACCACGGTTTGAAAGCGCTGTAACCGCCGCACCACCGTAGCGGAGACGAGCTTACCCACAACTAATAATCCAGCTACTAAGCAGAGGAATGACAAAGCCATCACCCACAACAACTGATTCTCCTCGACCATCATTGCATCGTGAATAGAGGGAACGAGGCCATCCGTAAAGCGAAGCAGAATAAGCAAAGAGGTCATTGCCTCAGCATATGAGCTTTCTGTTTGTGTAATCTCTAAAATCTGTGCATTGCTCACATCACCATTCTCGATTGCGTCAAATATGAGCATGAGTGATTTCTGATAGCTTTGCCATGTTCGCAGGACATCATTAGAGCGCGCGCGTTGCTCATCAATTTGGGTACCATGCCCAGCCACATTAAAGAGTGCAGTTAAATCAGGGGAGAGAGCCAGCACGTCATTCTGCATGTAAGCGTTGAGTGTAGTATCATACTTCTCTACGAGTCCCAAAACTACCTGATGATCTTCCCTTAACGTTTCTGGATTGGGAGGGGTTTTGTCGGCATCCGCGAGTGCTGCCTGTAAATTGGTTTGTGTTAACTTTAAGGTAGCAGAAGCAGAAGTAAGAGAAGTATAGGCATGGAGTAAATGCTGATTAAGGGTAGATACATTCGTAAGTAGACGATAACTTTGCAAGCTAATATTCACGAGGCCAAGCGATACTATCAGCATTGGCACAAGAAAGCCGAGAGCCAATCGTTTACTAATTGACATATTCAATAGGAAATCACGCCCTCCCCGTCTCACGCGATCAACATTTTGAGCATGAGATATGGGGGCACGTAACAGTTCAGAAGAAAGTATCCTCTGGTCAGTATCGCTATCTACAGACATGCTTACTCCATTCATAGAATATGGAATGGGTGAACGATCTAGCTTGAGAAAATAACAAGGTATATCAGACATATCGGATTTATTAGCATTTTCTTAAGTAGTCTATGATCCTAACACAAGCACAAAGCCCTCCATTGGAATGGGATATTCTGAAGCCATCGGTAATGCCTGTACGCGATTTGTGAGAGGATCGATTATCGTATGATTACGACAATGGTAATAGTAGAGGCCAGGCACTTCAAAGAGCGTGGTAGTCGTTTCACCACCTGGGGTCTCATCCGTTCCGCCAACACGACCCAAGCTGATATCTGCGGGATTTATCGGTGTTGACCAGCCTAGGGCAAGCCCTATGAAGTGGGGATCTGCATCAAAATTGTGCCAGGTCACACCACCAATGGCACGAATTGCTTGAAATTCCTCGCTAAAATCATCATGGCTGGCAGGGATAGAATTAATGGCAACATTCGATAAACCACTAATGGGACCCTGAACCCAGATCACTCCATCCATAGCCAAGGGGAAATGTTCAGCATTCTTGTTGGCAGCGACACGTGATAACGTAGCATTCCAACTGCTCATAGTAGTATCGTAGTAGTGATATAGACCAGGCTGGTTAAAGGTAAATTGAGCGTCTGCTCCAGCTGGAATCTGAAATGAGAATGCTTGCGGATTAAGAAAATGGCTGTGCTGCGCTGTTGTGGTAACAACGTGCTTTGTTGTATCGTCATTTCCCCAGGTTACGGTAGTATGAAGCGGAACCACCAGGATATAAGGCACAAATAGGTCTTGTGCCTTAGGCATAATAATAGTATTCGGCGATGAAGCTACATTTGTATACTTTACAGTAGCATTATTAGGTACGCGGGAAGCCCAGATAGTACGCCCGAATAGCAATTCAAGCATAAATACACCGAGCAATGCCCCCATCATAATTTTTACGCGCACAGATAGTTTGAACATAGACCCTCCCTTAAGAGACACAACCACTATAACCACTATACAGAGGTCTCAAAAAGCGGGTCTTGCTCACCTCACGACTAGCTTATTTCCTTTCTACTTCCTCAAACTCAATAATGCCAGCAGACCAAACAGGATAATGATGCCGCCAGAAGCCCTATTAATCCACAGGAACCATTGAGGCGTAAATTTAGCTCGTAGCCAGCTAATTCCGCCGGTCAAGATACACCACCAGAGCGCAGAACCGAGAAACACGCCGCACACCACAAGCAAAGCAGTGAGTGGGCTATTTGCTTGCCCACCCACACCAATGCCAGCAAAAAGGGCCGCAAACGAGAGAATCGTTAATGGGTTAGTCAGTGTTAGCAAAAAGGTAGAGCTATATGCTCCGACAAAGGTTGTTATGGTTGCTACCTTTTCTTCAGTAGCGGCTCGTTCAGCAGGTTTGGAGAGCAGGGTCTTCACACCCAGGTAGAGTAGAAAGAGACCGCCTAGTATACGAACCCAAAGTTGTTGACT
>JBBPYR010000250.1:0-6172 GCA_038199755.1 Ktedonobacterales bacterium
CCAATATTCACTGCCATCTTCGCTTTTTCTGCGAATCGCTTCAAAAAGTGACATGTGAGAAGTGTTTGATAGCTGATTGTCCATCTTACTTTGTCCTTTTCTTGAATGGCAAAAAAGCATGTCTTATTGTTATTATACAATTTGTCAACTAGGTTTGCTCAAACTAAAAGGCTTAACATGTTGTAGCCCTGTGTGAGCGGCAGTTCCCCCAGATCATGTTATCCACATGGACAACATGATCTGAGGGGAACTGCCTCATTACCAAATCCGCCTGAGTCGTTGTGCGCACTCCCAGCAGTAGCCGCCGCCAGTTATATTGATCAGGCGATGGCAGTTATAGCAGCGATTCTCCATCACATCAAAATACCCCTGCTGACTACGAGCAAAGGTCGCATTGGAATAATTTGTTGCCTCTATGATCGTGTTTGTGGCATATGTGTTGGCATCTCGCCCGATACGCCATGTCTCCCACTGAGTCTGTATCACGCTCTGGACCATCTCTGCATAGGTTGTGCGAGCCGTTTGCACATCTGCCAGTTCTGCGTTCAAGCGTTGTTGCGCTTGTGGATGACCCTGGCTATTCAGAAGTGCTGCCTGTGGAGCGAAAGCGCGTAACTCTGCGATGAGCTGATCCAAGCCATTGAGCCACTGTTGCGTGGGATTCAAGGGACAGGCTTGCGTATACGCGGTAATTTGTTGGCACTTTGCTTCAATTGCGTTTAGTATATTTGGCTCAGGACGAGCAAAAGATGAAGGCTGAAACATGGCAATAGTCCCTTTCTTTGCAAACATGATTGATAGATGACTGGTTCTGATTTTTATATGATATGCGCTTATTAAGCACCGCTTTTGATAACATTCATTACCCAAAGGATACCCGAAAGGAAGCGCATCGGCATGCGCAAAATTACCCATTTTCAGCTACATGTTCTGCACAAGGGAAGATGATGTCAGTCATTTCTAATATTGGCACACCCATCAGCCATTTGGACCATTTCACTCACTTGGGTGAAATGGTTGGTGTTAATTTATCTGCTGTGATCATATTGCGGATGTGCGCAATATGATCTGAGATGGCTTGGCCAATGTTCTCACAAGCTTCTTTTAGACATTGAGATCATGTCGCTCACACGAGCGACATGATCGATAGCCGTAATATTGACTTACACAAAGCCCCGTGCTTTCAGGAAATCTACCAGGGTTTGGGCTAGTTCTTCGGGTGAGCCTTCGACGAGGCGGGTTTTGCGTCCCGTGGCTCCGCCGGAGACGATTTCGCCGATGCGTTGATAAGCACTGTGCTTGCTATCGGGGGCGGCAAGGCGTTTAGGGCGTGGTCGGGGCGTGTGCATTTCGAGGAGGGTGGTTTCGTCGGCTTCGTTATCCCAAGAGGTATTCATGAATGGTGCGGGATCAAGGACAGGGATGTGCGCTTTGAGGGCGGCAAGGTGCGCGGGCAGCGAGGGGTAGCGCGGCTCGTTCATGTCGCCTGTGACGGTGATGAGGAGCGGCAGGTCAGCCTCAAGGATTTCGCGGTAGCCGCGTTCAAGTTTGCGTGTGAGCCGCATGATAAGTTGCTCATGGTCTTGTATGACGCTGAGTTGGGCAACACCTGTTACCTGCGGTAACCCGAGTTGTTCTGCGAGGGCAGGTCCCACGATACCAGAGGACCAGTCGCTGGTGCTCTCTCCACAGAGTATGAGGTCTGGCGCAACTTCTTCTCGTCGTATGATTGCGGCCAAGGCTGTGGCGACGCTAAAGGCACCCCAGTTGTTGGCCTCGCCATTCCAGAGGCGCAATGCTTTGTTCGCGCCGAGGGCGAGGGCGGCACGTAATGCTCCTTCGGCATCAGTTGGGCCAACCGTCAGCACGGTGACGTTACCGCCGTGTTGCTCTCTCAAGCGCACCGCCGCTTCAACCGCGCAGGCATCGGCCTGATTGAGCACCTGCACGAAGCGTTCGGCGTCGATCTGACCGCTGATGGGGTCAACATAGACCGAGGCACTATCAGGTGTTTGTTTGATGCAGACAGAGATATGCATGCAATGTATCCTTATAGGGCGTCATGAATGATAGAGTGTCATGAATGTCGCCCCTACGAGGCGCGGAAGGTGACGCCCCAACCGCCGCGTGGATATTCCCATTCAATGGCTTTGCGTTCGCAGGCGACATAGCAGGTGCCACATTCGAGGCAGTGTTCGTATGAGAAATGCATCTCATCGCCCAGCAGCTCGAATAGGCCCGCGGGACAGACGTAGACGCAGGCGCGGGTGTCACAATCCTGGCAAGTCTCGCGGTTCAGGCGGATGTGTGGCGTCTTATCAACCTTGAAACGTACCAGGTCCAGGCGTTCTTCGATTGGTTGCATAATCACTCCAAATAGGGATATCTCTTATATATATTCGTGAAATAGAGATTGTTATGTGTGTATTGGATGCCTACGAGGGGCATTCCTACTAGAAAAATAGTGCTCGTCCGGCTTGCCAGCCGTCATGGAGCAGGGTGAGTAGTGGGACTTTGCCGCGTATGGTATCCAGAATGACGCGACCGAGCTTACGTCGTGGCTGGCCATTAGAACGAAAAATATTCTCCGCCGTTTTGCAGAACAGGTCGGGATAGAGGTTTTGTAAGCGTTCGTTGTTGACGAAGGCGGGTGTATGGCGATAGTTTTTCAGGTCTTGCAGGACAAAGCTGGCTTCCAGTTTGCGACGATAGCGGCCCATGCTTTCGGCAGAGAAATCTTTATCAGTGTGTGCTTCCTGGGCGGTGGCAGCTGCGGCCAGGCCAGAGGCGATGGCGAAGTTCATGCCTTCCAAGAAGAGGCCCGCCGCGAAGACGAAGCCAGCCGCATCGCCAACGACTAGTAGGCCGGGTCGCGAGAGGCGTGGCAGCATGGCCCAGCCCCCTTCGGGTATCATGTGGGCTGAGTATTCAAGGGTGGTTGCACCGCGAACTAAGGGCGCAACCGCCGGGTGCTGCTTGAACTGGTCGAGCAGGTCATAGGCCCGTTGCTTATGTTGGGCGAGCGAGGCGATCTGGGTCACGACGCCGATGGAGAGCGTGTCGCGATTGGTATAGAGGAAGCCGCCGCCTTTGACATCACCGGAGGCATAGCCGACATATTCGTTTGTCATGCCCTCGTCGCCATTTAAGTTGAAGCGTTCCTCAATGGTGTGGGCATCGAGGCGCAACACCTCTTTCACCCCCAGGGTCATCTCGTCGGCATGAAACTCTTTTTGTAGGCCAGCCTTCTTCGCCAGAAAGGAGTTGGCTCCATCGGCGGCAATCACGATGGGCGCGTACAGGTCGCCATCCTCGCGCCGACAGCGCACGCCGATGATTTGCTCGCCATCATAGATGAGATCATCGACGACGGTCGCGGTGATGAGCAGTGTACCGGCCTCTTGCGCCTTGGTTGCGAGCCAGCGATCAAACTTAGGGCGTAAAATGGTGAAGCCATTGTAGGGTGGATGCGCGAAATTATTGGTGCGAAAGTCGATGGCAACCGCGGCTTCGTTGCCAAGAAAGGTCACGACACGGCGCGTTAAATAGCGTTCGACGGGTGCCTCTTCCCACCAATTGGGCAGCAAGTCGGCGAGCAGGTTGGGGGCGTAGAGTGCGGCACCAGAGACATTCTTTGCTCCGGGGTAGTCGCCACGCTCGATCAAGGCTACCTGCAATCCGGCGCGTGCCATTGCCAGTGCCGCGCTGCTTCCCGCCGGACCGGCACCGACAACAATTGCATCAAATTGTTGTGTATTCTCCACTAGCAAAGCCCTGTCTCTATGAAATAAGGGTGTGGTCAAGACGCATGCATACGCCATGTACAGAGTACACCTATTGTGTGTATGCATGTATCATAGCATATTTAGACATGGTGATAGCAATGGTAAAGGGGTTGCGTGGCTTACGCCTTTACAACATCTTTTCAGTTCCACCACTTGAGGAGGTGTGGGTCGTGTGTCTCATGAGAGGACATCCCTACTAAATAGTTGGTGTTTGTCGTTTGGCCCATAAGAACATTGTGACCAATTAAAGCAAGGTAATTGTAGCATATAATGTGCAAAAGACGTTTCGTTACCTCTTTTCAGGCTATATTATAAAGGACATCAGACCATGAACGATACACACATCCGTAACCTTCTGCAAGACTTGCACGAGGCGGGAGAGCGCAACGACGAGGAAACGCAGGAGCGTAGTCAGAAAATGCTCAATTTGGAGCCGGATACCGCGCATTTCTTATATTTGCTGCTCAGGAGTAGTCAGCGTAAGCATATTCTTGAAATCGGCACATCGAACGGCTATAGCACGATCTGGCTGGCCTGGGCTGCGGCACAGAATGGTGGCCATGTGGTGAGCATTGATCGCTATGAGCAGAAGCATGTCTTAGCGGATAGCAACTTGCGCAAGGCGGAGTTGCGGGATGTGGTGAATCTTATTGTGGGTGATGCCAGTGCTATTGTAACCAAACTGCCAGGGCCGTTTGATTGTGTGTTCTTCGATGCCGATAGGATAAGCGCGCCGCAACAGCTATCGTTGCTTGTCCCCAAATTAACGCCGGGGGCATTGGTGCTGGCCGATAATGTGATCTCACATCCGCAGGAAATTGCGGGCTATCTCGCCGCGATACACGCCATGCCACAGTTTGACCATATGGTCGTGCCGATTGGTAAGGGCTTGAGCATGGCTTTTTATAAAGGATAAAAGATACTGGATAGTGGGAGCAGCCTGTTGATTGTTCTTCATAAGGCTGCTCCCTCTCCATTTCCAACTATGGTAGTCCAGCAATTACTTGAGCTTGTGAAGCACCATTGCACGTACCGCCTGATAGCTTTGTTCCTCGCCGCCTTTGGCGTAAAAGCGCATGGCTTCCAATGTTACATAGCACTGGTAGCAGAGGATACGTTCTTCATATGCGGGGATAACGACCCCGTGTGCTTGATAATACTGTTGAAAGTGCTCGCGCACATGCAGCATGGGATACCAATAGTCCAGTATAGCGACATCATAGATAAAATCCCCATACCTTGCATCAAGCCAGTCTAATATGGCCGTGAGTCTGCCATGCAAGGCGAGCATGTTGTTGAGGCTCATACTTCCATGTATAAGGTAGCGCTCTTCAGGACAAAAGTTGAGCAAGCGCAGCATATGTTGATAAATGTGTTCAAAGACATCACGCTCCAAAAAGGTATCATCGAACATATGGTGCCATTTCCCAAAGTAGTCTTGCTCAAGTTCCTCCTGGTCTACCTTTTTGAGAAAGTTATGCCAGCTAGAGGACATACCTCTCCCTTGATAGTCGAACACGCCATAACCTTGGGTGTTGCTTATATCAATGTGATGAATGGCATCTAACGTCTCAATAATTTGGGGCAGCAGACCTTCAACCTCCTCATGTGTGTAGTGCGACAATGTTTTTCCAGGCATTTTACGCGAAATGGCAAAATGCAGGTCTCCCAGGCGACCAACTTGCAGTATTGGTGGCATGGGGATCTGGCTTGAGGCAAGCTTCCGCCAGAGATACTCCTCTTTGGGAAAATTGGACGTGAGCATCTTATCCAGGTTGAAACGGATGATATAGTCTTGTTCGCCAGAGTGAAATGCAAAGGTTCGTGCCACTGAGCCACCTTCGACAGGGCTAAGGTCGCTTATTGGTAGTGCAAAATGCTCGCTCAGCAGTGTGAACACCTGTGTATTCTCAACAACGGGTCTGAGATCAGGCATGAAAAGCCTCCTTAGCCTTGCAGATATGGCATTGATATTTATAACAGCGTGGCGAGGCGTTTGACGCCTTCCTCGATTTGTGCGGGTGTGAGGGCGCAGAAGGGTAGGCGCACAAAATGGTCGCCCAGATGTGTGCTATCGGCCTGCTCATCAATGGGGTCTGCGAAGAAGTCGCGTCCATTGGTGAGGGCAAGGCCGCTCTCCTGAGCGCGTTTGAGCAGGGTGCTGCCATCGGTCTGCTCCGGTAGTGTGACGCTGACGAAAAAACCGCCCTCCGGCTCGGCAAAGGGAATGCCTGCTAAGTGCTGCTTGAGGGCCGAGACAACGGTGTGCAGACGTGGAGCATAGAGTTGCTTGAGTTGCTCAAGGTTCGAGACGAAGTAGCCGCGCTTGTGAAACTCGACTACCGCAGCTTGCGTGGGCAACACGGGTGCCAGGATGGTGTCTTCGG
>JBBPYR010000251.1:0-2345 GCA_038199755.1 Ktedonobacterales bacterium
AACAGGTGGCTCAGCAGTTCATCGTCCTCTGGTAGGGTCTTCGCTTTGGGTGGATCGATGAAGTCCGCGACACGCTCCGGAGAGAGGTGGTAATCGCGCTCCAAAATCGTCGCGATCTCGCTATTCTCGATAATGGTGCGCCCCACTTGCTCGTGCAAAATGATGGGAGGGCCCAGCTCCTCAATGGTGTGTGAGAAGGGGTAGTGCCCGATATCGTGCAGCAAGGCGGCGACGATCAGCGTTTGGATGCTGCTCACGGCAATGCCTTGCAGCCCACCCTCTTTTTGCTGTAGCAGGGCGCGCAGGGCGCGCACGGTGAGATGATAGCAGCCGAGGCTGTGTTCGTAGCGCGTATGCGTTGCACCGGGCCAGACGCGGTAGACGAAGCCAAGCTGCTTGACGCGTTGCAGGCGCAAGTATTCCGCGGTGCCGATCAGCTTGATCTCGCGCGGCCCGAAGGGAATGAAGTCGTACAGGCTGTCACGTACGGTGCTTACTGGTTGATCGTCAGGTAAGAGTGGGTAGCCTGCGGCATCAGTCCAATAGGGGTATGTAAGTGGCTGTACAATAGTTTCGGCTGTGTGATGATTATTATTGCTCAGGGAACGCCTTTTGGCGCGAACGCCTTTTGGTCGTTCTTCTTGTCTGCTACTCATACGTGGATTGTAGCAGACGAAGAGGAATGTTGTCTAGAGTGTATTTGTGGATGTCCAGTGCTATCGCCTATAGCCTTACGATGCACGAAAATGTTTAGCTGCATGGCGGGGGAGTGATAGGAGCATCATTGCTCTCCATGAGGTGCTGCCCGGCAAAATCGCCGATGGCCTTGATGATATCGGCCAGGGCCAGGCCTTTTTCGGTGAGACGATACTCGACGCGAGGGGGAATCTCTGCGAAGGCTTTGCGATGCACAAAGCCACCCTCTTCAAGCATTTTGAGGCGTTGCGATACTGTTCTGGGACTCACCTGCCCCATACTCTCCAGCAATTCTCCGAAGCGTCTCTCACCATTCAGGAGTTGATAGACGATCATGAGCGTCCACGTGTCGCCAAGCAGTTGAAGGGCACGCTTCATTGCCTCAGCATACTGAGCATGGGAGGCGCAATGTTCGCTTTCGCCCTGTTCAGCTAGTGGCGTTTGATTTGTGATGTCTATTGTGTTCATGTTACAGAGTATACCATAATTTTCTGCTAAAAAGTATACTTGACATTCATAGCTTCCATGTGTATACTTGCTTTCATAAAGATAATAATAGCATATTGGGAAGTAAACAGCAACCCTCTTGTCCTTATTAGTAACAAAATTTGCGGTGGCTGCCAATTTCCTAATACATCATCTCAAGGAGAAAAGAAATGAACATCGCGTTATGGGTCGTTCAGGGCTTGCTGGCCCTGGCATTCCTGATGGCTGGGGCTATGAAGACATTCCAGCCAATCGAAAACTTGAAGAAAAATATGGGCTGGGTTGCGACAACTCCTGTCGCGTTTGTGCGCTTTGTTGGCATTGCCGAGATATTGGGAGCCATCGGCCTCATTCTGCCAGCTGTTACCCACATTCTACCTTGGTTAACGATAGCGGCAGCCGTGGGGCTGGTAATCGCTATGCTTGGCGCGGTCATCTTGCATGCTAGCCGGAAAGAATATGCTGGCCTCGGTGCTCCCGTCGTGTTGCTGCTGCTAGCCCTGTTTATCGTGCTTGGTCGCGGCATGTGGGTGCCCTTAGGATAACAACTCCTAGCTAGCCGCGACCATGTGAATGCCGTAGGCATTCCTATGCATCCCTACGGATTTTCAGATGGTATAATCCTGATAAGATCAGAGACATCTAGCTGAAGGAGAGAAGCATGAGCACGAACGAGGCAGAGGGGCTAAAGGCAACGGTGCGGGTGATAAAGCCACATCAGT
Source organism: Ktedonobacterales bacterium (assembly GCA_038199755.1). Lineage (GTDB taxonomy): Bacteria > Chloroflexota > Ktedonobacteria > Ktedonobacterales > Ktedonobacteraceae > JBBPYR01. Next base: position 1,905 of record JBBPYR010000251.1, read on the forward strand.
TTGATGCCAACACGCCGCAGACACCAGGGATGCAGCGGGTCGCAGCGATTTCGCGAGAACTGGCAGGCTCACAGGGCATTTGGGCTGGTGTGACAGATGTCGCGCCAGCAGTTGCCAGCGGCGTCCACCACCATGGCGAACTGGAAACGGTCATTTATGTAGTTTCCGGTCATGGCCAAATTCGCTGGGGCGACCATATGGAATATAGCGAGCATGTTGAGCCAGGTGACTTCATCTATATCCCGCCCTTTGTGCCGCACCAGGAGATTAATCCCGCGCCCGATAGCGTTTCGCGCTGGGTGATTGTGCGCAATTCGCAGGAGCCAATTGTCGTGAACCTTGAACCGTTCAATGCTGGTCAGCAAGTCGGTACGGACGCAACCCATACATTCTAAAGCATATGTCACAGCAGGAAGCGGCAGCGGTGTTTTGTGACAAAAC